>CAJUSQ010000028.1 GCA_910588885.1 uncultured Lachnospiraceae bacterium | reverse complement strand
CCTGTGACCTTCGGGTTATGAGCCCGACGAGCTTCCAGACTGCTCCACCCCGCGCTGGTTATTAACAACTAATTCCAATTATAATACACTTCTTTTGATTTGTCAAATTATATTTTTCTTGCTTTCATTTTAAAGATATACCAGAAAATCATTACCAGAACAATTCCAAGCAGTACAATATCCCAAAAATATTTTCCGGTTACGATTTCCGTTACATAGATGATGCCCATAATCAGGACAAATATTCCCATACAGAGCTGGCAGATGCCCATTCCCAAATTATAGGCAGGAGAATCCTTCTGCATCCACTGATTTTTCAAAATCGGCTTCTTCGTAATGATTGCATATAACCCATACAGGCAGTTCATCGCGCCTAAAACAATCAGGACATACATTGCATCCGTACCGCTTAACACAATTCCAAATACAAGGATCACCCCAATTATTGTTACCAGATTTGTCCAATTCCTCAAAAACTTTAATAACGCCGCCATTTCCTCTACCTCACCTTTCCGATTTTGTGCATATTGCGAAATATCCTGTTCGGATCAAAATCCGCAAATTTTGCTAATTAACGCCGTCTCCAATGGAAACGGCGTTATTAGTTAGTTCAGACATTTCTGCTTAACTTTATGTATTTTTGTTTATGCCAATCCGGGGGCAACTGCTAAGATCACCCAGCACAAAATCGTTCCAATCAAAGTCATAATAACCGTCTGCAGGAACATCGGCAAATATGCCTCTTTAATCTTAACCTGTGCAAGACCCGTTGTCAACAAGATCAAACCATTTACCGGTAAGGTCTCAAACGTAGATACGGCAATTGCCGCTACACGTGCAAGGGCTGCGGGATTTAATGCACCGGCTGCCACATAGCTTGTAGCCAAAATCGGAAGTGCGATTCCCAATGCTGCAGGCGGAGAAGAAGTAAATGCAACAATTACAATAATCATAATCATCGCTACTGCCATCGGAGGAAGCGGAAGTCCCATCATCATGCCGACAAATGCGTTAAAAGCTTCCGTATGCTGTACAACACCTGCAAAACCGGCTGCTGCACAGATGATCATCAGAGACTGAGCGCCGCTGACTGCACCTTCATTCAAAGAACCGATGATTTTGCCCATCCATGCGCCGACACCGTTCTCTTCCCCGTTCTTCGGGAAGTACTTGCTCATCAGGATAATGGCCAGTAAGATTCCGGATACCAGTGCCAAAGAAGCATTCTGTGCAATTGCGAATAACAGGAACACAACGATCAACGGAATCAATGCCACAATAAGATTCGGATGCTCTTTATTGGATGCAGCTTCCCCGAATCTCGGGCAGTTACCATAGTCAAAGCCCTCTCCCTTACGCATTGCGCTTATAATCATTTTAGAGCAGATGAAGTACACACCTACTTCAATCACTACGAAGCAGATCAGACCAGGAATTAAAGCGGCTCCCGGGCTGGTACCCAGTATAGACATACATAAAATGTTATTAATACTTAATACAAACGGAGCGGAGTTTGCACCGCAGCTCAAGCATAGCATAGCCGGAACAAACCGGCGGGGAATGCCGATTTTATCCGCCATTACCATAGCGATCGGGAAGGTTGCAAATACCGTAACGAATCCGTCAACGCCGCCGTAGCTTAAGATACATTCTACTAACAGCATAGCCAGAACCGCACGCTTTGCCTGCTTCTCTTTCCCTTCTGCAGACATAATCAGCTTGCTCGTCAATACGTTTGCGATTGCACCGGCAGCGCCGCAGTCTGTTAAAACTTTACCAAATAATGCTCCCAAGAAAATCGTCGGAAATACCGCTAAAATCATGCCGGTTACCCCGCCGATTTCCCATGCATTTGTGTGTACATTCTCTTCTACCACACCAATATAATACTCTGTAAATGCCTGTGTCGCATTAATGCCGTTGGTTACGGCAACAATGACGCCGGCAATGGGTGCCAGATAGAGCGTGGACACGTTTTTGTATGCGCCGTACAAAAATACTGCAAGCGCAATTACGATACCAATAATACCTAATGCCATAAATTTAACCCTCCTAACGATACGATTAAAATAAAAAGTTAAGCATTTGTAAAATTTATTAATATTTTCTAAATTTTACAATGCTAATTATATGCGAATTGAACATATCTGTCAAGAAAAACCCGAAATATTTCCTTTGTTTTTAACACATTTATCCATGTTTTCCTTATATAAAATGAGCCTGTTTCGTCAATGTGCCCTTACACAAGAAAATTCTGTAAAACTAGGACTCTTTTGTGTCATAGCAAAAAAATCTATAGATTAATCCAAACGCATACCGTTCTTTTCAATACCTCGAATCAAACTTCAAATCAAGTTTGTATTCACCTTACCCTCCTTTTCTATATAATATATGGTATAAAATATAATTTTAATATCGAAATAAATTATAGCCAGGGAGAAAACTTCTGTCAAGGACGGCACAACCACTCCAGGCTTGGTATCCCCTTATTTTCTATCGAAAATTTGCATAACAAACCCTTTTCGGATGTGAATCGCCGTTCCTGTTTTCAGAAAATTTTATTTTTTTCAACATAATTCACCACTAATATCATATTTGTGAAATATTTAACTTTTTTCTTTTTTCCATTCCGGGACGCACTGTCTCCATCTATTGTGCATTCATGCAAATTTTGCATTAGAATTATATTAAACTTTATTTTTTTCTGCCTGAAAGCCAGAATTTTATTTGACGATATTCTGGCAATATTGTATAATTAATAATCATATATTCCTTTTGTTTTTTTACATAATGAACAATTGAACCAATCGAAAAGGAGAGAGAACCATGAGCAACAAATATGTTAGCTACGAACCAACCAGAAGTATGATTTATGTGGACTGTGCAGACGAGGATTCCCGGATCAAGCTGCAGTACTGGCTTTACCGGACCCATATCCCGGACAGTATCTCCCAGTTCGGCCCCTATGTTACAAAATACGCATTTTACAACGCACTTCCGGTTCCCCCGGACGGAGAGCGTTTCGGCACCATTAAGATGCAGCTTACCGAGCACAATTGGATGGTAAACCACCTGGATCCCAGGACATTAAATAAAATCCTGACCGAAGTAATGCCTCCTGAGGTTCTGGTATGGCAGAACAATATGCCTGCATCCGCATTAAACGGCGGCAACATGGACGGGGATGATTTCCGGAAGACCACCGGCGGCAATGTTCCCTTTATTTTTGCTCACGTACCCCTTTGGTGGGAGGATGATGTGAAAGGAAAGGAACGCACCATCAACGATGGCCCCAACTACCGCTGGAACTTCTGTATTTCTTATCCGAAATCAGACTTATATCCCATTGAAAACGGGGACAAATGGTTATTTGAGGAAGTATTCCCCGTATTTGAGAAGATGCCGGAGTGTACCCGGATCGTATCCAGCAAGGTGATCAAGGATATCAACGAATGCCCCATGGACCGCATGGTAGAGATGTGGTTTGACGGTCCCACCAACTGGCATAAATGTATCGAAGCCTGTGCTTCCGTCAAAAAGCCGGAATGGGCTCAGACCGATGTCTTCCCCTATTTGAAGCCCTACTACAACATTATCGGTGCTTTCGTAACAGACTATCCGACCAGTGATAATTTAACACAATATCATGGTTATATTACAATGCGGTAATTGTAAAGGATGATTATATGAAAAAATATGAAAATAAACTGGTGGAAGAAATCCATCAGTGTGCGGATGCGATTTCACAGTACGACGTGGAAATTCATTTGAAGGAAAGTCCGAAAAGGGCTGGCAAAGGATACCTGGAGCCTTCCGAACAGGCTTTAATGAGGGAAAACTACTGGGCAGACAATGAGGAGTCCGGGGGCAATCCCTTTGAACAGAATCTTCCGCCGGATATTATGATCCCAATGATGCGGGACGCCATGGGCTTTCCGAATCTGAACCTGAATACCATGGAACTCATTACCAAATATGAGACGATTCAGGCAAACAATCATTCCGTCGGCCTTTGGCAGTACTATCTGCGCAGAGGAAAACAGGAAGCAAAAAGCTGCCTGATCTATATCCACGGCGGCGGCTGGCTGGGCGGTACCGTCTATGCAGTGGAAAACCCCTGCAAGCTGATTACTGAGCTGGCCGACGCAGTTGTTTTCAACGTGGACTATGACCTGGCCCCGGAAGTGAAATTCCCGGATAATCTGGAAGAATGTTATGCTGTTGTAAAGCATGTTTACGACCATGCGGAAGAATACGGCATCGACAAAACAAGGATTACCGTGGCCGGAGACAGCGCCGGAGGCAACCTCTGTGCCGCCATGTGCCTGATGGACCGGGATCAGGGCAATCATTATATTGCCCAGTCCATTCTTCTTTATCCTGCCGTTACTTTCGGAAAAAATGCGGCTCCCGGCTATGAATGGACAATGGACGCCTTTGAAATTGCACCGGAGCAGGAAGCTCTTATCCAAAGCTGCCTGCTGCTTGGAAAGCCAACCGATCTGGAAGGTGATCTGGTTCCGGAAACCTATTTGAAACAGCTTTCGGATGCTTCCAATCCCTATGCCAGCCCCATGATGGCAGAGAATTTTGAGGGCGTTGCCAAAACGGTCATTATGACCGCCGAATACGACGGCTTAAGGCTTCAGGGTGAATTTTACGGCTCCCAGCTGGCCAAAGCAGGGGTGGATACCACCATCTACCGCTACTGCGGATGTACCCATGCTTTTATTGACCGCCTGGGCTACCAGCCCCAGACCGAAGAAGCCTGTATGCTGATTGCAGAATTGTTGTAACGTTTCTTTGGAACTGCACAAATGGCTATGTGGAAAATACATAGCCATTTCTTACGGGAAAAAATCCTTCCAAGACCATAAGGACAATCTTATTCAATGGATTTCAGGGACTCTGCCATATCAATCCGGTTAATTTTCCGGCGCATAATCAAATCCACGCAGACCGTAAAAAACAGTACTGCCAGAAATGCGTACAAATAACTGATTGGCTTAATATGAATCTCAAAGGTCACCATGTCCACCTTCAGCTGAAGCATCACAAACCGGTGAAGCAGGATGCCCAACGGAATGCCCGCACAGATCCCCATCAGGGAAAGGATCATATTTTCCCGGAATACATAGGCCCCGGTTTCCCTGGGATAGAAGCCCAATACCTTCAGGGTGGCAATCTCCCGGACACGCTCGGATATGTTGATATTACCCAGGTTAAATAAAACGATAAAAGCCAATGCCGCGGCACAGCCGATAATCAGCGCCACCACAAAATTAATGCTCTCCATCATGTTTCCGACCTGGATCCGCAAATCTTCCACAACAGACACATATGAAACATCCTCCATATTGGACAGAACGGACGCAACCTTATAGGGATCGTCCCCTTCTTCCAGGGAAAGGTACAAACTTTTCGGTTCATAGTGTTTTGGAAAATATGCTTCATAAGTATCGGCCGTAAGATACGCATAATAGAAGGTGTAATTTTCAAAGATTCCGGCCACTTTTAAGGGGCCGATGGGCGTATCCTCAGAGCTTAAGGTAATCTCATCTCCCACCGATACCTTCAACACTTCCGCAAGCCGGGTATCAATCAGGATTTCTCCCTTCCCGGGCAGCGGAGTTTTTTCTTTTCCCAGGTGAAAATCCACGACGGAATCAATTTCTTCTCCTTCCGATACCAGCAATGTCATATTTTTAGTACCGAATTCATAAGGCGCTTCTACTGCCGTCTCCATCAGGACCACCCCATTGTTCAGTCCGGAATCAAACTGATGTTCAATTTCTTTTTCCGTATTTTCGGTGATGGGTTCCTTCCACACACCGCTGATCTCATATTGGAAAATATTGTCATATTGGAGATTCACAATGTTGGATACGGAATCCTTCACTCCAAATCCGGCAATCACCAAAGCGGTACAGCCTGCAATTCCGAGAATCATCATGATCATACGCTTTTTAAACCGGAATACGTTTCTTGCGGAGACCTTGTGTAAAAATTTCAGCCGCTTCCAAAGGAAAGGGATCTTTTCCAGCAAAATCCGTTTCCCGGCAGAAGGGGATTTCGGACGGATCAGTTCTGCCGGAGCATGGCTAAGCTCCAGGCGGCAGGCCGCATAGGTAGTCCCGGCCGAGCATAGGAAGGAAACGGCCAGGGGAAGAAGAAACAGCCAGGGATGATCCACCAGGATCAGGTCTGCAAATCCATACAGCATTTCATAGGCAATCCAAATTGTCACAGGGAACAGGCGGGTACCGAAAAAATAACCTGCTGTTGCCCCCAGAGCTGCCGCGCTGCCGGAATAGATCAGATATTTTCCCAGAATCGCCCCTTCCGAATAACCCAGCGCCCGGAAGGTCCCGATCTGGGTCCGTTCGTCATCCACCATGCGGGTCATGGTTGTCGAACAGACCAGAGCCGCAATCAGGAAAAAGAAGATGGGAAAAATCCTGGCAACGCCTTCTACGATACTCACATCGTTCTCATAGCCTGCATAACCGGAATTGCTGCTCCGATCCAAAACCATCAATTCCGGTTCTTTTACATCTGCCAGCTCCTGCTGGGCTTCTGCAATCTCAATTTCCGCATCCCTTGTTTCCTCTTCCAGTTCTCTCTTGCCCTCTTCGTATTCCGCCAGGCCCTCCCGGTATTCTTCCCAGCCCTCCTCAAGGGTCTTTTGATTTTCTTCCAGCTCCCGTTTTCCCTTTTTCAGTTCCGCCCTGGCTTCTTCCAGCCGGTCTTTTCCCTCTTCCAGCTCTTCCCTGGCTCCTGCCAGCTCTACGGCACTTTCTTCCAGCTGCTGCCTGGCCCCTTCCAGCCGGACAAAGGTGCCTGTCAAGGTTGCCTGGGCAGTTTCAAAAGCCGCAATCGAAGCCGTCAGCATCTGATAATTTTCATCCTGGGAAAGGAGGCTTTCCAGCATTACCGCGCCTTCCGGCGTATCCAGGGCTGCTCCCAGCTGCTGGGCATAGGCTGCTTTGATCTGCTCCAAGCCTGCCTTCGCCTGCTGATGCGAACTCCTGTTCGATTCTAATTCCGCAAGCCCCGCTTCATATTGGGCATAACCGGACTGATACTCCGCAAGTCCCTGCTGATATTGGGCTTCTCCCTCGGCAAGGGCCGTTTCCCCCTGGGTCAGCTCCTGTTCCTTTTCCTCTAAAAGCACTTCGGCTTCGGCCAGCTCTGCTTTCGCATCCTGTATCTTCGCCTCTCCGTCCGTCAGCTCTGCTTCTGCATCCTGCAATTCCTGCTCCGCGTCCAAAAGCTCCTGCTGTGCTTCCGCGACCTTTTCCGACAGCTCCTGCCTGGCGTCCTTCAGCTCTGTTTCGGCATCCGCTATTTCCGTCTGATACCGGTCCTTCAGAACGGATTTTGCAGTCTCGGTAAAGGAATCCGTCCTTTCTTCGATCTCAGTTTCGTACTGCCCGGAAAAAGCTTCCCCTTCCGCTGTGGTTTGAACGTATACTTCCTTTAAGTACTCAAAGGAAAATCCCTCCAAAGGAAGAAAGACAAAGCTCTCGATTTTTCCGTTCCCGATGGAAGTGGTTCCCCGCTCCTTATTCAGATACAGGGGCGTACGGACCAGCCCCGTAACCGTATAACTTTCATAGGCAAAAGCATCTATTGTTTCCTGAGAATTCCCGGAGGATACAAGGATCTCCCGGCCAATCATGCTCTCCGGATAATAGACGTCATCCAACACGCATTCATTGGCTTTTTCCGGCAATCTTCCGGCTTCCAGGCTTAATTTGTTGACTCCTTCCGTAATTGACAAGGCTTTCAGGCAGCTTTCACTGCCATCCTCCATGACTGCCAGGAAATCTTCCCAGACCGCCCCTTCCGCCGCCTGTACGCCTTCCAGACCTCCGATTTCTGCCACTTCCTCTTCCGTAAAGCCCCAGCTGGAAATCAGCCGGTAGTCGTAGAATTGCTGCTGCTTCAAATATTCCTGCCCGGTTTCCATCATGGCAGGCTTTGAAACCTTCAGTCCCGCAAAAAATCCCACACCCAGGGCAATAATTGCAAAAATCGCCATATATCTGCCCATACTCTTTTTTATCGTACGAAAGATATTTTTCCGAAACGCCTGTTTCATTCCTTCACCTACCATTCAATTTCTTCAATGGGTACGGCCTTTTCGTTCCGCCGTACCTCTTTGATGGTTCCGTTCTTGACCTTAATTACCCGGTCCGCCATAGCCGTCAAGGCAGAATTATGGGTTATAATCAGCACCGTCATGCCGGATTTCCGGCTGGCATCCTGTAACAGCTGTAAAATCGCTTTCCCGGTTTGATAGTCCAGCGCCCCGGTCGGTTCGTCGCACAGCAAAAGCTTCGGATTCTTGGCAAGGGCCCTTGCAATCGCCACCCGCTGCTGCTCCCCGCCGGAAAGCTGGGCCGGAAAATTATTCATTCTCTCTTTCAGTCCCACTTCCTCCAAAACCTCCGCCGGATCCAGAGGGTTTCTGCACAGCTGGGAAGCAATTTCCACATTTTCCAAAGCCGTCAGATTGGGAATCAGGTTATAAAACTGAAACACAAATCCAATGTCGTTTCTCCGATAGGCGGCAAGCTTTTTCTTCCGGAAGCCGGAAATCTCCACACCGTCCAGAAAGATCTTGCCCTCCGTCAGCATATCCATGCCGCCTAATATATTCAAAAGCGTAGTTTTCCCGGCTCCGGACTGGCCCACAATTACACAGATTTCCCCTTTTTCAATCTCAAATTCCACATCCTTCAACGCCTGTACCTTCACATCCCCGGAATGATAAATCTTATTCACTTTCTGAAATTCGATAAACGCCATAAAGCCCTCCCGTTTTTCCTAGCCGACAGGCTGTAGAAATTTAATTTTTACGAAAAAACCCGTTTTTTCAAAAATTCGGTTCGATTCTAAAATTCATTCTAAAACTCAATTCTAAAAATATTGTACCTTCTTTTATTGCAATAGGAAAGGAAAATTTCTATAAAAAGTTTAAATTTTTACAAAAAACGGGCCTTACAGAAAACTGCAAGGCTCTTAAAAAAAGATATTGTTTTTTATTAAAATATTTTATTATTAAAATTCTCTTTTTTCCATAATTTTTAAACTGATCCGATAGGATATCAGCAGCGCCGCCGCTGCCGCCGCAATCAGTATCCCAAATACTGTTTTAAATTGCAGGGATGCTAATTTTCCGGCAAGCTCCGTAAAATCAAGCTTCAGCAGCTTTGCACCTTTTACTGCAAGAAGACCGATCACAAATATCACGCCGATAAAACCTATAATTGCAACACGGCCCTTTTCCCCGCCGTATTTCAGTACCACCGGAATCATAACAGCCAGCATTCCAAGCAGGACGGCCAGCACTCCGGAAGCCGTGACCAGCGTTTCCGAAACCAGGTTGATCCGTCGGATTATTGCGGCTCCCACTGCGACCAGCGTTGACAAACTCAAGCTTGCTCCTGAAATAATCAAGCCAAACATATATTTTTCCATTACATAGTCTTTTCTGGAAATCGGCAGGCTGAACAAAAATGCACTGCCGTTGTCAAATTCGTCATAACTGATGGAGCTTAGGGTAAACATGGCGCTCACAACGGAAATATATCCGATAATAAAGGAAATATTATCCGTAAACACCGCCATTCCAATTCCAACGGCAAAAATCATGAAAAAGAAATTTTTCTGCACCTTCATAAGCTTTAAATCTTTGATTAATAATCCTTTCATAACCGTTCACCTCGAATCATCATCATAATCACTTCGTCAATGTTCCCTTTTTCAATTGTAATCTGCGGGTAATTCTCCGCATAAAACTGCTTCTGGTTGGTCAGGCAGCAGTATCCAAAGCTTTCCTGCCGTTTTCGAAGAATGTAGGGTTTCTCTATACCCTCATACTGCTGCCGGCTCATCTTCAAAAGGGCATAGTCGCTTAATAACACGTCCGTATCTTCATGGAACAGGATTTTCCCGTCGTGAATCATATACAAATCATCGCACAGGGATTCCAAATCACCGGAAATATGGGAACTGATGAGAATAGAACGCTCCCCGTCTTCCATGAATTCCCGAAGCAGATCCAGCAGCTCATCCCTTGCAACCACATCCAGCCCCGAGGTGGGTTCATCCAGCAAAAGCAGCTTCGCCCTATGGGAAATCGCCGTAATGACCTTCAGCTTTGCTTTCATCCCGGTAGAAAAATCCTTCAGCTTCTTGTCCATGGGCAGCCCGAACCGCTGTGCCTGTTCCAGAAAGAACCTTTTGTCGAAGTGCTGATACATTTGTTCCATCACTGGAATAATATCATGGACAGTGAAATACCCGCTGAATCCGGAATCGGACAACACCACACCGATATCCTGTTTTTCTTTTGCTGAAATATGCGGGCTTTCTGTCCCAAATATACGGATTTTTCCGCCTTCTATGGAGATCAGGCCCAGAATCCCTTTAAAAATGGTACTTTTGCCTGCGCCGTTCTTCCCGATCAGGCCCGTAATACAGCCTGGCTTAACTTCCAGGGAACAATCCAGAGAAAATGTCCCGTAATTCTTCTTCACCTGCTCTAGCTTCAACATCCTTTATCCCTCCAAAATCAATTCAAATAAGCTTCGGATATCCTCGTCGCTGATTCCGAACCGCCTGCCTTTCTGAATGGCCATTTCCAAATCGGCTTCCACTTCTTTCTTCTGTTCTTCCAGCAAAAGTTCCGGATTCGCTGCCGCAACATAGGTTCCTTTTCCATGGACTGTTACGGTAAATCCTTCTTCTTCCAGATTGTCATATGCTTTCTTCACTGTCAGTGCACTGATTTTCAATTCCTTCGACAAAGACCGGACAGATGGCAGAATATCATTTTCTCTAAGCTCCCCATTCCGGATGAACGTCTTCATCTGGTCTACGATCTGCTCATAGATGGGAACCATGGATGAATTGTTAATAATGAGATTCATTGCTTCACCACCTCCCCTCCTTTCACAAACAGTATATAACAGTATATTACTGTTGTCAAGTGTTATATACTGTTTATTTAAAAATGTTTCTTTTCAAACTCGAAGAATCCCCTTGAATCATTCCACAACTATTTGTATAATCAAATTAGAAAAACGCAAATCACAGGAACGTCCCAACACAAAAGGAGAATCGTTTGAACTCATTATTATCCCGTTTAACTTCATACAGCCAAAGCGACTATTATCCCTTTCACATGCCGGGCCACAAACGGCGCCCTCTGGCATTCCCCAATCCCTGGTCCATTGACCTGACGGAAATCACGGATTTTGACAATCTCCATCATGCCGAAGGGATTCTGCTTAAGCTCCAGGAACGGGCCGCCCGGCTTTTCGGCGCCCGAAAGAGCTTCTGCCTGGTCAATGGCAGCACCTGCGGTATTCTTGCGGCCGTCAGCGCCTGTACGAAGCCCGGCGGAAAGCTCCTGATGTCCAGAAATTGCCACAAATCCGTTTATCACGGGGTTTCCCTCCGGAACCTGACCCCGGTCTATCTGATGCCTGAGCTTAGTGAATACGGGATTATGGGCTCCGTCTCTCCAGAGCAGGTGGAGCACGCCTTTTTAAAGCACCCGGATCTTGACGCCGTTCTGGTGGTATCTCCTACTTACGACGGCGTTGTCAGCGACCTGAAAAGTATTGCCGCCATTGCCCACAGCCATGGCGTCCCTTTCATCGTAGACGAAGCCCACGGCGCACATTTTCCGTTCAGCCGCCGGTTTCCGGCTTCCGCCCTGTCTTTGGGAGCAGATTTGGTCATCCAGAGCCTTCATAAGACACTTCCCGCTTTTACCCAGACCGCCCTTCTTCATATTCAGTCCGACCGGATTGCGGAACGAAAGATCCACCGGTTTTTGGGGCTCTATCAGACCAGTTCCCCTTCTTATCTTCTCATGGCCTCCATGGAAGAATGTTTCCGGCTGCTGGAAACCGAAGGAGAACATTTGTTTGATACTTTTCACAAAAACCTTTCTCTTTTTTATGAAAAATGCAGGAATTTGACTCAGGTTCAGGTGTATCCGGCCTTCGGTTATGCCAGAGACATGTCCAAAATCCTGATTTCCGCTGAAAAGCTGGGAATATCCGGGAAGAAATTGGCAGATCTTCTCCGGGAAGAATTTCATCTGGAGCTGGAAATGGCCAGCGGACATTATGCATTGGCTTTATCCGGCCTGATGGATACCGAAGAAGGATTTTCCCGGCTTTTCCACGCCCTTTCCAGGATTGACCGGCCTTCCCTTTATTTTCGGGAAAAAAATGCCGATATAATCCATAACGAAACCCTTTACCGGATTCCGAAACAGGATATGACCCCGGCCCAGGCCCTGGAAAAGGATGGAACTGATGTTCTATTATCCGCGTCTGCCGGCCGGATCAGCCGGGAATATCTCTATCTGTATCCGCCGGGCATCCCTCTCCTTACACCGGGGGAACGCATTGACGAGGAGCTTCTTTCTGCCCTTGCCCGTCTGAAGAAGCTGGGATTGCAGCCGGAAGGTCTCTGGGACATGACAAACCAATGGATAAACGTTGTAAATTCTTCAATAATATAGTATAATAAAATCTTACCTGGAGGAACTATGGGAAAAATATTCTGTCTGATGGGAAAAAGCGCATCCGGAAAAGATACGATTTATAAAAGGCTTCTGGAGCAAGCGGATTTTCCATTTTCCGTCATTGTCCCCTGTACCACGCGTCCCATGCGCCAGGGGGAAACTCCCGGCGTGGAATATTTTTTTTACACGGAAGAAGCGCTGCAGGAGCTGATTGCCGCCGGGAAAATCATTGAGCTGCGCAGATATCACACCGTCCATGGGGTTTGGAGCTACTTTACGGCTGACGACGGCCGGATTGATCTGGAGCGGGAAAGCTATCTGATCATCGGGACTCTGGAATCCTATCTGAACATGCAGGATTATTTCGGCAGGGAGAAACTGGTTCCTCTTTATCTTTCCCTGGACGACGGTGTCAGGCTTCAGCGGGCCCTGGATCGGGAACGGGCTCAGCAGGAACCGAAATATGCGGAACTGTGCCGCCGTTTTCTGGCAGATGAACAGGATTTTTCCGAACAGAATCTGGAGAAGGCCAAGATCCGGAAAGTATTCCGCAATGAAACTCTTTCCGAAACCACACAAGAGATTTTAACATACATGAAGCGTCAGCTTTCGATACGGCACAACCATTGAACCATCACTTATTTTAAACGAGGTCGCATTATGGATATGAAAGTAAATCAGGTAACATCTGCTGCCCCTGCGGAAAAGACCGCTGCTCCGGAAAAAACAGACGGCAGCTTTAAATTCACACTGACCAGCCAGATCGAGGAAAAGGACTTACAGCAGAAGCTGAATTCCCTGATGGAGGACATTACCACTCAGGGAGAGCGCATTACGGAACACATGGACGTTAAGGACATGAAGCGTTACCGGGAGCTGGTAAAGGACTTTATGAACGAGGTCGTAAACCGTTCCCATAAGTTTTCCAGAGAAAATTTTCTGGACCGCCGGGGGCGGCATCGTGTTTATGGAATTGTGAAGCTGGTAGACAAGAATCTGGACGAACTTGCTTCGGAGCTGGTAAAGGACGAAAAGGACCACCTGACGATTCTCAACAAGGTTGGGGAAATCCGGGGGCTGCTTTTGGATATTTCCACCTAGAAACAATACGGTTATTATGAAATGGGAAGGTGCAGTATGGCAGGGTTTTTGGACATTATCGGACACAAACAAATTATCGAACATTTTCAGAAGGCCATTTCCTTCGGGAAGGTGAGCCACGCTTATATTTTGAACGGGCCGGACAGATCCGGAAAACGGATGCTTGCGGAAAGCTTTGCCGCCGCACTTCAATGTGAAAAGGGCGGGGAGAATCCCTGTATGGCCTGTCATTCCTGCAAACAGGCGGTTTCCGGAAACCATCCGGATATTATTCACCTGCAGCATGAGAAACCCACCACCATATCCGTAGACGAGATCCGGAAGCAGGTAAACAATGATATGGGCATTAAGCCCTATTCCGGTCCCTATAAGATCTATATCATTGACGAAGCGGAGAAAATGAACCAGCAGGCCCAAAACGCCCTTCTGAAGACCATTGAAGAGCCGCCTTCCTATGGCGTTATCCTGCTTTTAACCACCAATGCGGATTTATTTCTGCCCACGATCCTCTCCCGCTGTATTACCTTGAACCTAAAGGCAGTCCCGGATCGGGAAATTAAAGAATACCTGATGAAGGTATATCAGATCCCGGACTATCAGGCCGATATCTGTTCCGCCTTTGCCCAGGGCACCGTGGGAAAAGCCATCCAATTGGCGGAAAACGAAGATTTTAATGAGCTGAAAAATGCCGCGCTGCAGCTCTTGAAGCGGATAAATGATATTGAACTATACGAAATGATGGAAGCCATCAAGCAGATCGGCAATTATAAGCTGCAGATCAACGATTACTTCGATCTGCTTACCATTTGGTACCGGGATGTTTTATTATACAAAGCAACCGCGGACGTAAACGGCCTCATTTTTAAGGATGAGGTCTATGAAATTAAAAACCGGGCCAGCAAAAGTTCCTATCCCGGCATCGAAACGATTCTGAAGGCTTTGGAAAAAGCCAAGCTGCGTTTAAATGCCAACGTTAATTTTGAACTGGTAATGGAGCTTTTGCTGCTGACCATAAAGGAGAACTAGAATTATGACAAAAATAGTCGGCGTTAGATTCCGTCCTGCCGGGAAGGTCTACTACTTTGACCCTGCAGGCTTTCCCCTGGAGAGCGGGAGCCACGTCATCGTAGAAACAGCCCGGGGGGTTGAATTCGGTACGGTTATCATTCCTCCTAAGGAAGTAGAGGATAGCCAGGTTGTACAGCCTTTAAAGCCGGTGCTTCGCATCGCTTCGGAGGAGGACGAAAAGACCGAATCCCGCAACAAGGAAAAGGAAAAAGGAGCTTACAAGATCTGCCAGGAAAAAATCCAGAAGCACGGGCTGGAAATGAAGCTGGTGGATGCAGAATATACCTTTGACAACAACAAGCTTTTATTTTATTTTACAGCCGACGGACGGATTGATTTCCGGGATTTAGTCAAAGACCTGGCTTCCGTATTCCGCACCAGGATTGAGCTGCGTCAGATCGGCGTCCGGGACGAGACAAAGATTCTCGGCGGAATCGGAATTTGCGGCCGCGCGCTCTGCTGCCACACCTATCTGTCGGAATTCGCCCCGGTATCCATTAAGATGGCAAAGGAACAGAACCTTTCTCTGAATCCCACCAAGATTTCCGGAGTCTGCGGCCGTCTGATGTGCTGTCTGAAGAATGAAGAGGAAACCTATGAATACCTGAACAGCCGTCTTCCGGGCATTGGGGATTACGTAACCACCGATGACAAGCTGAAGGGGGAAGTCCAGAGCATTAACGTACTCCGGCAGCTGGTGAAGGTTGTAGTAGAAATAGACGATGAAAAGGAGATCCGGGAATATCACGTAAACCAGCTTCGTTTTAAGCCAAGGCGGAAGAAGAACCGTAAGCTTTCTCCCCAGGAGCTGAAAGAGCTTGCCGCATTGGAGGACAAGGGAGAAGCCAAATCCAAGCTGGACGATACCCACTAAAAAGGGGATCCCATAGGACAAACGATGCCTATTCAGAAAGGGGATCCTGCAGGACAAACGATACCCATTCGGATACAAGGAGTAAGAATCATGACAATTCCACTGCTGCCCGGGGAACGGCTGGACGAGCTTCACCGGAACGGCTATTCGATCATTCAGAACAGCAATTCCTTCTGCTTCGGCATGGATGCCGTCCTGCTTTCCGGCTTTGCCACGGTTCGTCCCGGGGAAACCGCCCTGGATCTGGGCTGCGGCAACGGCATTATTCCTATTTTATTGGAAGCCAAGACGGAAGGGAGCCACTTTACCGGGCTGGAGATTCAATCGGAAAGCGCCGACATGGCAAAGCGCAGCATTGCTTTCAACCGCCTGGAAGAAAAGATTTCCATTATACAGGGAGATATCAAAGATGCTTCACAACGATTTGGAGCATCTTCTTTTCATGTTGTCACCACAAACCCGCCCTATATGACCGGAAAGCACGGGCTCACCAATGAAAATCAGGCCAAAGCCATCGCCCGCCACGAAATCCTGTGCACCTTGGAGGACGTCATCCGGGAAGCCGCGAAGCTATTGATGCCCCGGGGACGCTTTTATATGGTACACCGTCCCTTCCGGCTGGCCGAAATTATGGTTCTGATGAACCGATACGGTCTGGAACCGAAACGGATGAAGCTGGTATATCCTTTTGTGGAAAAAGAGCCCAATATGGTGCTTTTAGAAGGTCTAAAGGGTGGAAATCCCCGGATTACCGTGGAAAAACCACTGATCGTTTACAAAGAGCCCGGTGTTTACACCGATGAAATTTACGATATTTACGGATATTAGTATCAAAATATAATTTTATTTTTAAAATATTTATATAAGAAAGGAGTCCTCATGGCCGGAACCTTATATCTATGCGCCACTCCCATCGGAAACCTGGAAGATATTACCTTAAGGGTTCTTCATACCTTACAGGAGGTGGATTTGATCGCCGCAGAAGATACCCGCAATTCCATAAAGCTTTTGAACCATTTTCAAATAAAAACCCCCATGACCAGCTACCATGAATACAATAAGATTGAAAAAGCCCGGCAGCTGGCAGAAAAATTAAAAGCCGGACAAAATATCGCATTGATTACCGATGCCGGGACGCCTGCTATCTCCGACCCGGGAGAGGATTTGGTGCGGATCTGCCAGGAAGAACAAATCCCGGTCACTTCCCTGCCCGGAGCCTGTGCCTGCATTACCGCACTGACCCTTTCCGGCCTGCCTACCAGACGGTTTTGTTTCGAAGCATTCCTTCCCCGGGAAAAGAAAGAACGGGCCCTTGTTTTGGAACAGCTGAAACAAGAAACCCGTACGATCCTGTTATATGAGGCCCCCCACCATCTGAAAAAAACGCTGGCGGAGCTTTTTTCCGTCCTGGGGGACCGGGACTTAAGCATCTGCCGGGAGCTGACCAAGCATTTCGAAGAAATCCGAAGGACCACCTTGCTGGAAGCCATGGCTTTCTATGAGGAAACGGAGCCCCGGGGGGAATATGTGCTGGCCATTTTAGGAAAATCCCGGGAAATCTCCCAGCAGGAAGCCCGGCAAACCTGGGAAGCCCTTTCCCTCCCGGAGCACATGGCCCATTACGAAGCACAGGGCATTGCCCGGAAGGAAGCCATGCGGATGGTGGCAAAAGACCGGGGGATCAGCAAGCGGGACGTTTATCAGGGCTTGCTGTCATAATACTCCGGCAGATACTGATTTAAGGTCGAAAACCGGGCCGGGCCCATTTTCATCAAAGCCTCATGGAATTGATTGTCGCTGTATTGTTCTCCATAGAGCTTTTTTGCATTTTCCTTTAAACGGAGGAATTCCAGATACCCGATGTAATATTTCAAATAGTGGGCCGGTTCTTCTACAATCAATTGATAAACTTCTGTCAATGTTTCCTCATCCCGAATCTGATATCTCCCGAAAAACTCCGCCATATCCTGAAAACTCCAGCCGTCATGGTGGATTCCCAAATCCGCCGTGGCATACAGGCTTAACAGGGCGGATTGGTCCTTCTGCAAAAGAGTTGCCAAAGCCCTGTCCAGCTCTGCATAGGAATACGAAATCATTTCCACATAAGTTGCCCAGCCCTCGGAATATCCGCTGGTGCCAAGAATACTGCGGATCGGAGGAAAGCCCTGGCTCCGCTCCATAATGTTCTGGTACAGATGACCCGGAAACCCTTCATGGGCCAATGTGGTATACAGCTTTAGTTTCTGATAATGATTGGCATTGTTTATGTATATGGAATTCTGGCTGATATCATCAATGGGCACGGCCAGATAAAAAGCAGGAGCCATGAATTCTTCTAAGGACGGATGCACGTATTTTACTGTGAAGCTGGTATCCGGCGGCGCAGGAAAATCTTTCTTCATTTTCTCCTGCAGTTCCGTCAGAATCGTACCGGGATCCTGCTGGGCAAATCCATAGGAAACCGTCTGGGATAAAAGATCCGGATGCTCCGCCAACAGCTTTGCCGCTATCGTCATATCCTCTGCCCTTTGTTCCTCTGTTGCTTTCTGCATTTCTTCCACGGTCCAGTCCGATCCGGTGGTAGTTTTCAACAAATACTCATAATATTCCACACCATTTTCCAAATAACATAAGCCTTGCTGGTTCTTTCCGGACTTTTTCAGTTTTTCCAGGCCCTGAATCAACATTTCATAGGCCGGGATCACCTGCTCCGATACGGCTTTCCGGTTCTGCTCCTCATAGGACTGCTTCTGCTCCTGGCTCAGCCCTTCCATGGCTTCTATTTTATCGGAAAACGTAGAAAGGAGATAGTTTTGATCCGGATCTGCAATAAAATTTTTACATTGGCTGATGATATCCTCTGCCGCAAATTCTGCCATAAACATTCCCCGGTTGGCTTTTTCCATTTCAAACAACAAGATCTGATGAAAATATTCCGGCATTTCTTCCAGTAATTTCAGATAATCCTGCACGTCTTTTTCCCGGTAAAAGGAATACTCTGCCAGCAGCACCGGAAGCTCGGTCTGAATGCCGGTAGAGGAACGCAGCGGTTCCTGATGATAATAAAACTCCTTGCCGGACAATTCCACCTCTGTTTCCTCTTTCAGAATATCATAGGTCAGCTGACGGGATATATCCAGCTTTTTCTTCGAAAATCCCTCCAAGGCAGCCTCCACGTTCTCCATTGCCGCCACCGATGCGTCATGGCTCTCCTGGTTCAACTCCCCATAGGTAACCTGATACTTGTCAATCCCGTAATTTTCAGGATTTTTTAAAGTATAATGCATACTGATAGTATTTCCCGTAATCTCATGGCGAAATAATTGGTTTACATAATCATCAAATTTTTCCTGCTGGGAGGTATCCGATTCCGTGAGAGTAAAAATACTGCCTGGATGCTCTTTCAGATAATTTCCGCCCAAAACGCCTGCTGCAAGCAGCATCACCAAAAGCCCTATGGTGGAAATCCGTTTTACGATTAATTTATTCATGAAAAAAAGGCTCTCCTGTTTTTGTCTATTCTATGTTTTCTGCAAACTGAATATGACAATACAGTCAAAAGCCTTTTTCTGCGCCCGGACTTGTCCGGGCAGTTCGTGATCACTCACTTATTTTACTTTTTTCCCATAGGAACGGAAAAATTCTCCCAGGTTTGACAGCGCTTTCGTCAATATTTCCGTTTCCTCCTGGCTGAATCCTTCCAGAATTGCTTCCACCATCTCCTCATGGAACTTTTTATGGTGCTGATATGCCTTCTTTCCTTTTCCGGAAAGGAACACTAATACCACCCTTCGATCGAATTCACTCCGCTTCCGTTCCACATAACCTTTCTTTACCAGGTTGTTCACGGCTATGGTAAGGGTTCCCACCGTAACGGACAGAGCCTTTGCCACCGTTGACATATTTTTCGGCTCCTCCATTCCAATGGCTTCGATTACGTGCATATCGTTGTTGGTAATATCCTTAAAATCTTCCGTTATGACGGCTTTCTCTTCAATATCCAGAATATCGTTAAAAAGCTTTACTAATATATCATTTACTGCATGATATCCGTCCATATATTACACCGCCTTTGCAAACCCTATTATAAAACCCGAAAGCAGCCGCAAGCTCCGCATTCTCTAAAATTCCACACCCAACTCTGCCAGCTCTGCCTTTACTTCCTCATACATCTTCTGCCATTCCGCAACCGGCTCGATGGTGTCCAGATCATAGGCTTTGTCAAAGCGTACCCCTTCATTACCGTTTTCCATCTGAAATACGTGCTCATATTTTTCCAAAAGCTTCAAAACGATTTCATTGGCTTTTTTCCGGGTCATACCCTGGCGCGCCACTGCCTTTCCTACTTCACCCATCAGACGGACTTCCAGACCGGTTCCATTGGGCTTATTCCCGTTCGCAGCTCCTAACCCTTCCAGATGTCCGCCGCACACGGTCACTACAATGGAATTTGCCGCCACTTCATACAGGAGCTCCTTTGTCAAAGCGCCGCTGGAGGGCCATAAATCACAGACAATGATGGCAGGCGCTTTTTTCGCAAAGGTCTGGCAAAGAACCGCCTGCAGCCACAGACAGCCTCTGGCCGTTGTTGCCACATCCTGGATATGGATGGGGTGGCACAAATGATAATCCGCCATGCAAATCAGGTTCGCCGCCAGAATGGAAGCAATCATAACCACGGTACTGCCCGGCGCATCTCCTCCCAGGCCGCCTACCATAGTACAGGCCAGGGAGGCATTTTTCATGCCGTAATCCAACGAACTTGCCGCACGGACCAGATTTCCGTTGTCAATGATCAATTCATTAAACATGGCTACCAGATGGGAATCACAGGGACGCAGATGTTTTTCACTGGCAGCTGCCAGATCCCCGGCTTCCGTAACAGCGCTCTCAGCCGCCAAAAGCCCCATACCGGGCCTTCCGACTTCCGCAAGGGCTTTATGGAGATACTGAAGCTCCCTGCGCACCGCAATCACCTCTGTGGGATCACCGCTCTTCACCGCATATCCGTCCACATCCACCAGGGAACCGCAGGTCAGAAGATCAATGACAGGCTCCTTGGCCACGCTTTTGATAATGGGATAATACAGATGTTCCGGCGTGGGACAGCCCGGATTCCCGGCCCAAATAGCCGGCTCCCGGGGATCCTCTACCTTCCGGGCCACCAGGGTATAGGCATCCTTGCCCTCCCCCATGGTAAGCTCGGTCTTCATATTCTGAATTCCTTCTTCAATCTCTTCCTCAGTGAATTTGATAATCCGCTGGGTGCTCATATTATAAACGCCGGTTTCCAGAATCATCCGTTTTGCCGCCGCAAACATATCTTCAAAAAGCTTGTCCTCTTCCGGGATAATGACTTCCTTATCCCAGTCAAACTCATAATCCTCCACAATTTCCCGGACCGTATCAATGATATAGTCCATATCCCATTCGTCCTTTGTTACCTTTTCCCCTGTATGGCTGCGTTCACAAAGCTCCAAATATTTTTTTGCGTCCATATTCCTTATGTTCTCCTTTTCTCGTTTTCTTCTGGCCTCTTGGTACCCTGCTCCAATATCTTTGGAAATGCAATAAAAAATGTGGTTGCTGTTACAATTACTGCTATTATATCAGAAACGGGCTCTGCTAAGAATACCCCAAATACTTTATTTTCAAAAAAATGAGGTAAAATAAAAATCAAGGGGATCATCAGCACGATTTTTCTCAAACAAGCCAGAAACAATGATGCCTTTGCCTGTCCCAGCGCTAAAAACGTCTGCTGGCAGGCGCTTTGAATACCCAGAATCAAAGTTCCGGATATGTAAATCCGCATGGCCCATACGCTGATTTCAAAGAGCTCACGGGAATTTTTATTGAATATGGATACGAATACCTCCGGAAACAGCAGCACAATTCCTCCGAATACCGCGGAATATCCCAAGGCACAGATGAACAGCATCCGGAAGGTTTTCTTTACCCGGGCATCATTCCCCGCCCCAAAATTAAAGCTGATAATGGGCTGTGCCCCCTGGGTCAGCCCGCTTAGGGGCATCCAGATCAACTGCATCACGCTGGTTAAAATCGTCATGGCTCCCACAGCCATATCCCCGCCGTATTTGGATAAAGAAGCATTGAAGGAAATATTAATCAAACTTTCCGTACTCTGCATGATAAAGGGAGAAATCCCAAGGGCCAGCACCGGAAGGATAAATTCCTTCTGTACCCGCATGTATCTTCGCTGAATCCTAAGCTTTGTCCTTTTCCCGGACAAAAACCGCAGTACCCACATTGCGGACACCGCCTGCGAAAGGATCGTAGCCAAAGCGGCTCCCTGTACCCCCATGCCGCAACCGTATATAAAAATCGGATCCAGGATAATATTCAACACCGCTCCGATCAGAACGGTAGCCATACTGGCGGTAGCAAATCCCTGAGTCGTAATAAAGCTGTTCAATCCAAGGGAGCATTGTACAAAAATCGTCCCGCATACATAAATCCTAAGATAGGGCAATGCATATTGGATCGTACTGTCGCTAGCTCCAAACAGGTACAAAAGCGGCTCTCCAAAAATCTGAAACAAAATCGTAAGGGCTGCGGATACCATCAAAAGGACGGTGACACAGTTTCCCAATATCCTCTGCGCCTTCTCTTCCTCCCCTTTTCCCATAAAAATTGCAGCTCTGGGGGCGCCTCCCATACCGATCAGCCCGCTAAAGGCCATAATCAGCATCAGGATCGGAAAACACAGGCCCAGTCCGGTCAAAGCAAGGGCCCCCTCTTCCGGAATATGGCCGATATAAATCCGGTCCACAATATTATACAGCATATTTACCAGCTGCGCTAAAATAGAGGGAATCGACAGCTTCAACAGCAGCCTTCCCAAAGGCTCCTTGCCTAAATCCGTTGTTTTATTTTGCATATTTTGACCTTTTTATTCTATTTAATTATACTGTTTTTAATTTTTTCTTTGCAAAATCAATAATCAGATCTGCCGCTTCTTCTTCACTTAATACACTGCTGTCAATGCAGAGGTCGTATCCTTTTGCCAGATCCCATCTCTCGTCGGTATAATAGGTGTGAAATCCCTCTCTGGCCTTGTCCTCAAGCTCCAGCTTATGCAGCGCCTTTCTTTCACTTAATCCTTCTTCCGCTGCAACCCGTTTCACCTTTACGTCTTCGGGAGCGTGAATAAAAACGCTCACATGTTCCGGATTCTCCCGGAGAATATAGTTTCCTGCCCGTCCAACAATGACACAGGGTTCCTTCGACGCAAGGGTCCGGATAAATTCAAAAGGAATCTTTCCCTGCTTTCCTCCGTTATAGCTGTTGGTGGCAATCACATACAGCAAGCTGTTAATCGGCTGTTCTTCATAAAAGGAGCGAAGATCCTCATACTGATCCGATTTCTTTGCTTCTGCTTCCATGCTCTTCTTATCGTAAAACCGGATTCCAAGCTTTTTGGCAACCAATTCCCCAATTCGATAGCCGTTGCTTCCATATTCTCTTCCAATTGTTATAATCACAAGAATCACCCCTGTCCATTTTTCGTTTCTTCGCTTACTTCCATTATAATCATACGGGCGGAAGAATGCAATTGCCAATTTACCGGATTGCCAATTCTGCCGTTTTTCACGATTTTAAAGCTGAGCCGTTACAAATATATCATAAATTGCCCGGATCGCTGTTTCAAAATCGTTATTTTTCACACCGATAATCACATTCAGTTCACTGGAGCCCTGGTCAATCATTTTCACATTTACCCGGGCATGCGCCAGTGCGGAAAAAATCCGGCCCGCAGTTCCCCTGGTTTCCTTCATGCCCCTGCCTACTACCGCAATCAAAGCCATTTCCGACTCCATCTCAATTACATCCGGGTGCACGGCGCGGTGGATCCCGGAAATTACCTGCTGCTCCTTTTCCTCAAAATCCGACTGGTTCACAAAAATTGTCATCGTATCGATTCCGGAGGGCATATGCTCAAAGGAAAGCCCCTGATCCTCAAATACGCTTAATACCTTCCGGCAGAACCCGATTTCCGAATTCATCAAATCCTTATCCACATTAATGGAAGCAAATCCCTTCTTTCCGGCAATTCCGGTAATCGTATATTTGGATTTCCGGCAGGTGCTTTCCACAATCATCGTCCCTTTCTCCTCCGGGGCGTTGGTATTGCGGATATTTATGGGAATCCCCTCGCTTCTCACCGGGAAAATCGCTTCCTCATGGAGCACTGAAGCCCCCATATAGGCCAATTCCCGCAATTCCCGATAGGTAATGGTTTCAATGACTTCCGGGTTGTTGATAATCCGGGGATCTGCCACCAGAAAGCCGGATACATCCGTCCAGTTTTCATACATATCTGCATGAATGCCCCTGGCCACCAAAGAACCGGATACATCCGATCCGCCTCGGGAGAAGGTTTTAATGGTTCCGTCCTCCATAGCCCCGTAAAATCCCGGAATTACCGCATATTCGATTTTCCCCAGGCATTCCTTCAGGCTTCGGTTTGTTTTTTCCACATTCAAGGTTCCGTCCTCCCGGAAAAAAATCACCGAAGCCGCATCCACGAATGCAAACTCCAAATATTCCGCGAGCACCATACCGTTTAAGTATTCCCCTCTGGAAGCCGCATAATCCATGCCTGCCTTCTTCTGAAACTGCTCCTGAATCTTACGGAACTCCTCATCCAAAGACAATTTCAGCCCAAGGCCCTTTATAATTTCTTCATATCTATCCTGAATTTTTCTTAAAACCGACTGATATTCCCTGCCCTGCTCCATCATTTCGTAACATTGATACAGCAGATCCGTTATCTTCGTATCTTTGGCATACCGTTTTCCGGGTGCAGAAGGAATCACGTATCTTCTGGTATCATCTCCCTGGATAATACTTTTCACCTTTTTAAACTGCTCCGCACTGGCCAGGGAGCTTCCGCCAAATTTCACTACTTTTTTCATTTCTCCATCACTCCTGCTTTTAAAATGTCTTCGTGTGGTAAACAAATGTATTTATATAAAGCACACTTAATAAGAATACCAATTCTTTTCTTAAAATGCAAGTACTTTTTCACTTTACCAATATAAATTCTCCGTATCGGATATATTCAAATTTTCCGCTAATTTCTGCATCTTTTCATCTGCCTGGGCCATAATATCCGCGCATTCTTTCAGCTGCTTATGTACTTCCTCCGTGAAAATCCGCTCCTTTTTATACCGAAGCTGATGTTCCGTGCTGGCCCAGAAATTCATGGCAATGGTACGCAGCTGGATTTCTACCATAACCTTCCGCACCATATCCGAAAAACGAACCTCTACCGAAACAATCATATGCAGGCTGCGGTATCCGTTTTTCTTCGGTTTCCGAATATAATCCTTAATTTCCACCAATTCCACATCTGGCTGGCTGATTAAAAGCCGCGCCACCTGATATACGTCCGTAATAAAAGGACAGATGATCCGGATTCCGGCAATATCGTGAATCTGATTCATCATACAGCTGAATGTAAGCGGAAGCCCTTTCTTTTCCATCTTCCGGATAATACTTTCCTGGGTCTTAATTCTGCTTTTTACATTCTCAATGGGATTCCTGTCATTGCAGAATTGAAACTCTTTATTCAAAATATCCAGCTTTGCCGTAAGCTGGCGGATTCCCGATTCATAGAAAAACATAATCTGCTTATATTGTTTTGCCATATCCAGATAATCATTGGCCTGGGGAAGGAGCACATCTTCGTCGGATTCAAAGCCGGTAATAAACGGATTCTTTTTTTCATGGTTTTTCAAATTTTTAAAAATATTCATATATCTTCTCCATCCAAAATTCCATTGTCTTCTTAACACTGCAATTTTGATTTATTAAAAAATAAAACCCCGTAAATAAAATCTACGAGGTTTAAAAAAGGCGACAACCAGATTTGAACTGGTGATCAGGGTGTTGCAGACCCATGCCTTACC
>CAJUSQ010000027.1 GCA_910588885.1 uncultured Lachnospiraceae bacterium | reverse complement strand
GAAGAAAACCAGGTATCCAGGGTATCTTCATCCTGAAGGAAATGGGAATGCCCGCATTTGGGGCAGGTTTTCGGCATTTCCCGGGCCACTACCGTTTCTCCGCATTCCCGGCAGTAATAGGCCGGAATCCGGTGGCCCCACCAGAGCTGCCTGGAAATGCACCAGTCCCGGATGTTGTCGGTCCAGTTAAAGTAGATCTTCTCCATGCGCTCCGGCAGCAGGCGGATCGTCCCGTTTTTTACGGCTTCCCTGGCGGGCTTTATCAGCTCGCCCATTTTTACGAACCATTGCTGTTTTACCATGGGCTCCACCGTGGTCTTGCAGCGGTCATGGGTTCCTACGTTGTGGGCGTGGGGCACTATTTTTACCAAAAGCCCCTGCTCCTCTAAATCCTTCACCATCTGTTTCCGGGCTTCATAGCGGCTAAGGCCCTCATATTTCCCGCCGTTTTGATTGATGGTGGCATCGTCGTTCATCACGTTGATTTCCGGCAGGTTATGGCGTTTTCCCACCTCAAAATCGTTGGGGTCATGGGCCGGGGTAATCTTCACGCATCCGGTCCCGAATTCCTTGTCCACATAATGGTCCGCAACAACCGGGATTTCCCGGCCCACCAGGGGCAGGATCAGGGTTTTTCCGATCAGATCCTGATATCTTTCGTCTTCGGGATTTACCGCCACTGCCGTATCCCCCAGCAATGTTTCCGGGCGGGTGGTGGCGATTTCCACAAATCTGCCCGCTTCCCCTTTTACGGGATAATTGATATGCCAGAAGCTGCCTTCCTGTTCCTGGTGCTCCACTTCCGCATCGGAAATGGACGTCTTGCATATGGGGCACCAGTTGATAATCCGGGAACCTTTGTATATCAAACCTTTTTCGTAGAGTTTGATAAATACCTCCTGCACCGCGTGGGAGCAGCCTTCGTCCATGGTAAAGCGCTCCCGTTCCCAATCGGCGGAGGAACCCATTTTTTTCAGCTGCCGGATAATCCGCCCGCCGTATTCCTTTTTCCATTCCCAGGCTTTCTCCAGGAAGCCTTCCCGGCCCAGCTGTTCTTTGTCAATTCCCTGTTCTTTCAGGGATTCAATGACCTTTACCTCCGTTGCAATGGACGCATGGTCCGTCCCCGGCTGCCACAGGGCATTGTAGCCCTGCATCCGTTTATATCGAATCAAAATATCCTGCATGGTATTGTCCAGGGCATGTCCCATATGAAGCTGCCCCGTAATATTCGGCGGCGGCATCACGATGGTAAAGGGCTTCCTGCTCCGGTCCACTTCCGCATGAAAATACCCCTTCTCTTCCCACTTTTGATAAAGTCTGTCCTCGATCCCCTTCGGGTCGTAGGTTTTTGCCAGTTCCTTACTCATACGTATTCTCCTTTTCTCTAAAATAAAAAGCCCTTTACAGCCGAAGCTGCAAAGGGCGTATTACCGCGGTACCACCTTTGTTCTAAGACCGTTCCTGTCACAGTCTTACTCTGAAACCCTTAACGCGGGCCCAACGTGATATCCTACTGTCCGTAAAAGCTTCGGATATCCGGTTCAAAAGCTACCTTCCACAGTCCCTTCTTCAAGCGGCCTTCCAGCCGATGAACCGCTCTCTCTGGCAAGGGTGACGGTGTACTCCTCTTTCTCATTACCTTTTTCTTATGCTTTTTATCTTAAAAAATAATTAAGTGGTTGTCAAGTCTTTTTTCGTATCCAATCCTTCCGTACCTACCCCTTCAGCAGCCGCAGAATGTTCCGATACGTAATCTCCGCCGCTTCCATTGCGCTCATATCCGGGTAAATCTCCGGATGCATCAAGCACAGGATCAGCCCGGAAATCTGGGAAATCATGGCCATCCGGGCCGATTTTCCATCCATTTCCCCGATCTTTCCCTGTTCCTGCCCCACGCTTAAGAGTGCGTCGATAAACGTGATAAAATCCTGGAAGCAATGGGCAATCTGAAGCATCTCTTCCTTCAGGGTAAGGCTTAACGCGTCGTTTCCGTTTCCGATGGTCACAATCCGGGCAAAGGTATGGCTTTCCTTTAAATCCTGTCCGAACCATTGGAGAATCACATGAAGCTTGGACTCGAACTCCTGTTCTTTTTCTTCCAGCCGGTACAGGCTTTCCAGCAGATGGTTGGTGTCGTAAACCAAAGCCCCTGCAATCATTTTTTCTTTGCTTTCAAAATATTCATAAGCCGTCCCTTTGCCGATCCCGGCCTTTCCGGTAATCTCGGACACCTTCAGCTGATGGACGTCATAGCCCTGATTTAAAAGCTCAATCACAGCCTTGTAAACGGCCTCCGCTTTCGGCGGATACACCTGCCCCGTTTTCATTCCGCTTCCTCCTCTCTCCTCCTATTCCGGCAAGCTCATTCTTCAAAGGTTTCCCCGGTGATATCCTTATTCCGGTGAAAGGCATCGTAGATACAGGGAACCACAATCAGCGTCAGCAGCGTGCCGTAAATCATTCCGCCCACAACTACTACGGCCATGGGCTGCACCATTTCCGAACCGGAATCCAGTCCCAAAGCCATTGTAGACATGGCAATAATCGTTGTCAAAGCCGTCATCAAAATCGGACGCAGCCTGGTCTTTCCGGCCTCCACCAGGGCCTCCTTTTTCGACATCCCCGCCTGGCGCAGCTGGTTGGTATAATCCACCATGACAATCCCGTTATTTACAATAATCCCGCACAGCATTACGAAGCCGATCAATGCAATGACGCTGACCTCGCTTCCGGTAATAAAAAGTGCAAAAAATCCTCCGGTAAAGGCCAGGGGCAGGGTAAACATAATAATAAAGGGGGACAACAGGGACTGGAACTGGGCCACCATAATCAGGTATACGAAGATTACTGCCAAAAGCAGCATTAAAAGCACCTGCTCAATGGCTTCGTTGATCGTCTCATCCTCCCCGGTCATTTCCAGGGAAAATCCTGCCGGGCACTGGTATCGGTCCAGCTTCTGCTGTACTTCCCGGGCCACCAGGCCCACATTATGTTCCTCGTCAATAGCCGCCGTCACGGTAATATAACGCTCCTGGGCATCACGGCTGATGGCGGAAAGCCCCTCCGTTTCTTCAAAGGTCACAATATCCCTAAGGGGAACATCTGTTTCCTCCCCCTCCTTATCCGTATAAACAAAGGTCAGATCCCGGATCTCCTGTCTGGTTACTTCCGAAATATCCTCCCCTGCCACATAGACTTCATAATCCTTGATATCCGTGGAAAGTGTCGTCGCACGGCTTTCCCCGGCCAGCTTTTCGCTGACCAGCTGGAACACCTGGGCCACCGTCATATTGTACCCGGCAGCTTTTTCTTTGTCCACGGTAATTTTAAACTGGGGCGTGGTTTCCTCCATACCGTCCGACACTTCCCGGGTGCCTTCCACTTGGGACACCAGGTCTGCGATTTCCTTGGCGATCCCCTGCATTTTATCCAAATCCCGGCCTTTGATCATGACGGAAATCCCGCTGCCGCTTAACATATTCATATCCATGGCCGCGGAATTCACGCTGATCTCCCCGTTCAGATCCTTGGTTCGTTCCATAATTTCTCTGGTCAGCTGTGCATTGTCAAGCTCCGGTTCGTCCTTCAGCAGTAAATACATGCTCACCGTATTCCCGCCGCTGCTCATAAGGCCCTCTCCCCCGGCCATGGCGCCGATGGTTTCAATATCCTCTAAATCCAACAGACGTTCCATAACCTCTTCCGACAGCTGTCCGGCTTCCGCAAGATCCGCTTCCTTTGGCGGCGTAATCGTCACGGTCAGCTGCGGGCTTTCCATATCCGCCATAAATGCCGTACCATTGGTCAATGCTGCCAGGACGCTGGCTGCCAGCAGTGCAATCACCACCAGGAATACCACCGGCTTAAACCGCAGCAGCACTCCGAGGGCCCGGCCGTAGCCTTCCTGCAGCCGGTCAAACAAGGGATGCTTCTTGTCTCCGGCACGTTTTAAAAGGCCGCTGGCCATCATGGGCACAAACGTCAACGCAATCAGAAGGCTGGCAATCAAACAGTAGGCAATGGTCAGGCCCATATCCACAAAGAGCTGCCGGGTAATGCCCTCGGTAAAAATAATCGGTGCAAATACGCAGATTGTCGTCAGGGTAGAAGCCATAATTGCCCCGGCCACCTGCTTCGTGCCTTCGATGGCCGCATATTTTACGGCTTCCCCTTCTTTGCGCATCCGGTAAATATTTTCAATTACTACAATGGAATTGTCCACCAGCATCCCGATCCCCAAAGCCAGTCCGGAAAGGGAAATGACATTCAATGTAATTCCGGAAAAATACATGAGGACTACTGCAAAAATCACACTGACCGGAATGGCGCAGGCAATGACAATGGTAGGCTTTAGATCCTTTAAAAATAAAAGCAGGATGATCACGGCCAGAATCCCGCCCACAATCATGTTCTGAAGGACGGAGTCCACAATCATGTCGATGTAAATCCCCTGGTCCATCAGTACCGTGGTATGCAACCCCTCTTCCGAACCGGAAAGGGTTTCAAACCGCTCCAGCACCCGGTCCGTTACATCCCCGGTAGAATATCCGGTCTGCTTTTCAATGGAAAGCATAACCCCCGGATTGTTGTTTACACTGGCGTAAACCTCTTCTTCGTTGGTCACAAGCTCCACGTCCGCCACGTCGGAAAGGCGGATCAAACCTACCCCGTCCATTCCCATATCCATCAGGGCCAGGTTGGAAAGCGCCGAAAGATCCTCCGCCTTATCCCCGACCCGGATCAGGTACTGCTGTTTCTCCTCGGTCACATATCCGGCCGGCATGGAAAAGTTCTGGGCTGTCAGAAGGTTTTTTACCATATCTATGGTCAGAAGGCCGTCTAAGGAAGCCTTTTCGTAGGCTTCTTCCTGCTGCTCTTCAAAGGCTGTCTTGGCTTCCTCCATTTTCTGCTCTCCGGAGCTGATCTGGGCCGAAGCGCTACCCATCTGGATTGCACCCAGGATCTGGCTTTTGTTCAGCTGGCTTAAGGCTTCGTTGATGGTGGTCTTTCCTTCCGAAATGCTGACCAGAGCCTCTTCCATCTGGGCGATCCCGGCGTCGATCTGAACCAGCTTTTCGTTCATCTCTCCAATCAGGGCCGGAAGAGAATCCAGAGTAACATGCTCCATGCCCATCTGCGCTCCCGCCGCTGCCGCCTGCTGCTCCAGGGCCGCATACTGCTGCTGTAATTCCTCGTACTGTCGTTCGACCTCTTCATATTGCCGTTCCACTTCCGCGTACTGCTGTTCTACTTCCGCGGATTTTATTTCCAGCTCATTTAGCTGCTGCTCTGCCTGGGCATATTGAGCCCGCAGCTCCTCCAGATTGATTCCGGCCGCTTCCTGCATTTCCGGCGGCATCAGCTCTGCCGCTTTGATGGCCACCGAAAGGGTTTCCTTTGCCGTCAAAAGCTCCTCCTTCGCTTTTGTCAGCTCCTCTTTCCCGGCTGCAAGCTGCTCTTTTCCTGCCAAAAGCTGTTCCCTGGCTGCGGAAAGCTGCTCTAGGGCCGTTTTCAGCTGGCCCACGCCCTCCTGCATCTGGGTTAAGCCGGCGATTCCCTGTTCCACCTGGGTTCTGGTGTCCCTTAGCTCTGTCAGCTTGTTGTTCAGGTCGCTTTCCGTCAGCATCAGTTCCGTCTTCTTGTCGTTCAGCTCGTTTTGGGCTTCGCTGACGGTATCCGCCAGCTTCTGCTGGCCGTTTTCCAGTTCGTCCTTACCGGAAGCAATCTCGTCCCTGGCATCCTCCATTTCCTGCTTCGCATCGGCAAAGCTTTCGTCCAGGGAAGCCTTGATTTTTTCATTTACCGCATCTATTTTTTCCTGATTCAGCGTTACCCGGACGGTCTCTTCGATAGCCCCTACCACGGAAACCGAGGCAACCCCTTCTACGCTCTCCAGCTCCGGCACCAGCTCCGATTCCACATACCGGCTCAGTTCGGCCCGGTCCATCCCCTCCACATCGGCGGCGGCCACCATGATCGGCAGCATATCCGGGTTCATTTTCATAATAATCGGATTGCTTACCTCCTCGGGAAAATACCCGGTAATCTGGTCCAGGCTCTCCCGCATCTCTATGGTAACGGAATCCATATTGGCATTCTGCTCAAACTCCAGGATTACCAGGGAATAATTCTCCGCAGAATTGGAGCTGATATGCTTAATGTTAGAGGTCGTCGCCATGGCGCTCTCAATGGGCTTTGTTACGCCCTCCTCCACCTCCTGGGGGCTGGCCCCGGGATATGTAGTCATCACAATGGCATAAGGCAGGTTCATGCTGGGAAGCAAATCCGCCGTCATCCTGGTCAGGGAAACGACGCCCAGCACCACCACCAGGGCAATGACTACCAGAACCGTATAAGGTTTTTTTACACTGAATTTCGCTAACACTGTCTGTCCTCCTCTTTGAAACGTCTGCTGTCTGTCCGGGCATCCCATAAACTTTAGCCGGATGCCAAAACCGACTGGTCGGTCGGTTTCTTTCTAACTGTCAGTTTACGCCCTCATTTTTAGGATTGCAATTGTATTTCCCTAAAATAATTCTAAATTTTTTATAAATTTTCTGTTATAATTGTCTTTCTTGTGCTAAACTAATGTTAATACTATATACGGAGGAAAACATATGTCATTTGAAAATTTAGGACAATTACAACCGTATCACATTGACGTGCTGCGGGAAGTCGGTAATATCGGCTCCGGAAACGCCGCCACCGCCCTGGCCTCCATGCTGAATACAGTCGTAGATATCGCGATCCCTACGATTACACTGGTAGATTATGCAGAGGTAACCACTCTTTTGGGCGGCGGGGACTTATCGGCAATCGGCATCTCCCTGGATATCTCCGGAGATATTTCCGGAACCATCCTGCATGTGCTGCATACGGATTTTGCCAACAAGCTTGTAAATACTTTTTACCCGGCGAAGCTGCAGACCCTGGACGATATCTCCGATATGGATTTATCGGTGGTCAGTGAAATGGGGAATATTACTTCGGCCGCCTATGTGAACGCTTTGGCAAAGCTGACCCAGCTGTTCATCAATATCAGCCCGCCGAATACCATGAAGAATACGATTAAGAATATCCTGGATACTTCCGCCAGCACCTTGTCTGAGCTGGGACATCAGGTTTTATTTATCGACGAAAAGCTTTTGGTGGGGGATTCAGAGATTAATTCCAGCCTGATTTTAATGCTGGAGATTGATTCTTTAAAGAAATTATTTGACCATCTTGGGGTTACTTATTAATATGAAGTGAAGATTCTGATTTTATCTTGCAGTACAGGGCAGGGGTTTATTTCCTCTGCCCTGGTTGTTTTTGTATTTTTAAATTTTCTGCCGGATCAGTCCTGTCCGAAATAGGCGTCAATCCCGTCCGCGATTCCCTGGGCAAGCTGGTATTGATAGCCCTCCGAAGCCATATTCTGATCTTCCGTCGGATTTGTCATAAAGCCCATTTCGACAATGGTTACCGGAACCTGGCACCAGTTGATACCGCTCATGGTATCCGTTTCCCAAACACTTTTCTTATTGGCCCCCGTAGCGTTCACGGCCCCGTTCAGTACGCATTCCGAAAGCTTCCGGCATGAGCCGTACAGGCTGCCGTTATAGGGATTGGCCGGAGTCTGGCAGATCGTCAGAATACCGTTTGTGCCGCTGTCATCGGCCCCGTTGGCATGTACCCGGATAAAAGCGTCGGCCCCGGCGCTGTTGGCGGTCTGGGCCCGTTCGGCATTGCTGATATTCACATCATTGCTTTCCCGGATCATCTGAACCTGATAGCCCCTGGCTTCCAGCTCGTCCCGCAGCTTTAAGGACACCGACAGCGTCAGTTCATATTCGGCCAGCCCGGTGGATACCCCTCTGGTCCCGCTGGCTACCTTGGCCTTTGTTTCGGAAGCCCCGGGCCCCACAGGCTCCTGCTCACTGTTGCCTTTTGCCTGATGGCCTGCGTCAATGACAACCAGATATCCGTTGTCCGTCATTTCCGAAGCCGGAACCAGATATTCGGAAGCAATGTAATATTCCGTTCCGTTCTCCAGGACAGCGCTCCAGGTACCGTCGTCCGCTGTTCGAACAAATGTTTCCCTCCGGGCCGCAACCCGATGCACGTCACTGTCCGTGGAAGGCTCCGTACGTATGTTCACATTCGCAGTCGTTCGGACTTCCGCTTCTTCGTATACCACCGTATCCGGATTCAGCACAGCCGGCGCCTGTCCTTTTCCGGCGCCTGATTCCCCTTCCGGATCATCCGTTCCTTCTGCCTCTGCTCCCAAAGCTTCTTCCGAATTCCCGGCTGTTACGTTCTCCTCCGGCGTTTCGTCCGTTCCTTCAAGATCGGCTGCTTTATCTTTTTCCCCGGCATCACCGTCCGTTCCCGTTTTCGTCCCGTCCTCGTTTGCCGCTTCCTCTTGGCTTTTGTCCGTTTGGGTCTTGTCACCCTCTGACTGCTCCGTTTTTCTATCTCCGTCGGGCCTTCCCCGGGTCACCCCGCATCCGGCACATCCGGCCAGCAGGCCGACAGCCAGCAACACCGCCGTCAGCAGATACGGCAGACGTTTTTTCTTACAAGCGCTTCTTCTCATGTTCCTTCCCTCCGTTTTTCCGAAAAGTCTTCTTCCTTACAAATACCCCATTACCAGCTCCAGGCTGCATACCACATTCAAAACCCCTCCCAGTCCCGCAAGGATCAGAATCTGCGGCTTCCCGCGGCGAACCAGCTTTTCTCCCAGCATTCCGGCCAAAAGCCAAAGCAGGATCTGGGCCATAAAATAAACCCGGGGGCCGGACGCATACATGGTGGGAGAAAAATACAAAATGCATTCACTGGCACAGGCCGCCAGTACCAGCAGAACCATATGGAGCCGCTGGCACAGGGATTCCTGCAAGGCCAAAAGGGCCGCCAGGGTAAATAAACATCCTCCGGCCCAAAACATCATTGCCGCCCAATTCTGCCCGTCCAGGGACGCAGGGATCGCAACCTCCCGGACACATTGATTATAGTCCGAAACGCCCATCCCCATTTCCGAGAAAAAAGTAATTCCCAGAAAGGGCAGCAGGGAAACAAGGGCCAGAATTCCGCAGATTCCCGCCAATATGCGGCTGCCTCCCGTCCGTTTCTTCCAAAGGAGCAGCAGCAAGAATATCCAAATCAGGCAGAACAGCAGTTTCCCTTCATTGGCAAAGCTTGATAACATCCATTGTACCGTAATGAAAATATGATTGCCCGTTGACATGGCGCCATATTGAGGCATCCAGGTATCAATTTCCGACTGTGTCCTGGCATCAGTGCCCGGAGACAGGAACAACGCTGTCAACGCCCCGATCATCAAAAGCACTTCCAAAATATGCAAAAACGGCAGTCCCGCTCCGGGATGCATTTTGCAATCCTGCCCGCAGCGCCGCAGCCGTACCAGATCATAGGCAACTGCCAGAATCCCAAAGGCAATCACCACCGCCGCAATCTGTTCCTGCCCCATGGCGGCAAGGAAACTGCAGGGCAGGGCATAGAGAAAGGACTTCCAGGTCCCCTTTTCCCTGCGGTAAACCAGATCCACAAAGGGCATGGCCGCCCAAATTCCCGCCACAATGGACCACAGATAAAAGGTGGAGCCGGTTACCCAGAACGCGCCGTAGCCGATGACCGGAATCCCCAAAGCGAGAATCAGCAGATACAAAAGCAGCGCCGTAAAAAACCCTTCCTTCGGCGCAGTCTGCCCTGATATTTTTTTCACAATGTGAATCAGTCCGGCCGGGAGCATGGTCAGCGCAAAGGCATTCGCCGTCTGCCAGAAGGTTTTTCCAAAATAAAAAGCAAGATACGTCATAGCCTCCGAGGTCATTCGTCCCTCCCAGCCAATATAACGCATCTTCAAATACTCCCAAAAGGGCATACTATGGGCCATGGATGAAAAATAGGCGTCATCCCCGTCCGAATAGGAAATCCGCCCGCAGAGCAGCCAGGCAGCCAGAAAGAACCCTGCAAGCAGGATTCTTTCCCCATACCGGAAGTAACGTTCTCGTTCGATTGACTGCAAATGGCTTCCTTTTATTGATTGCAACTGATAACTCCTTTTCCGCTGTCCATATTGACATAAGCCCCGGTCTTTAAAATCTTCGTGGCATTCTGCGCCCCGGTGATCACCGGGATATCCAGGCTAAGGCCCACAATCGCCGCATGGGTGCCGTCGCCTTCCGCCTCTACAATAATGCCGGAAGCTGCCCGGATCTGCTCAATCATATCATTGTTGGTTTCCTGGGTTACAATAATGTCCCCGTCCTTGAAATTCCGCCGAAGCTCTTCGGTATTTTCACAAACGCAAAGATTGGCGGATACTTTTCTCTGGTTTACCCCTTCCCCGGTAATTAAAATATGGCCGGCTACATGGACTTTAATCATATTGGTGGTTCCGGATACCCCCAGAGGGATTCCGGCCGTAATCACCGTAATATCTCCCATTTCAATCAGACCCGCTTTTTCCGCCTCGTCCACGGCATGTTCAAACAGCTCGTCCGCATTCTCCATGCGCTTTAAAACCAACGGCGTTACGCCCCAGGACAGGTTCAGCTGGCGGCAGACTTTTTCGGACATCGAACAGCCGATCACCGGACAGCTGGGACGGTATTTGGACACCATCCGTGCCGTACGTCCGGAATGGGATACCGTAATGATCGCCGCCGCGTTCAAATCCTCCGCCGTGGTGCAGGTGGCGTGGGAAATAGCGTTGGTAATATCCGGATTGTTCATGTTTTCCCGCCGCTTGAACCTGGCCCGGTAATCAATGTCCTGCTCGGCCCGGGCGGCAATCTTCACCATGGTCTTTACCGCTTCCACCGGATACATACCCGCCGCCGTTTCCCCGGAAAGCATAATGGCGCTGGTGCCGTCATAAATGGCGTTGGCCACGTCGGTGGCCTCTGCCCTGGTCGGCCGGGGATTCTTCATCATGGAATCCAGCATCTGGGTCGCCGTAATTACCTGTTTCCCGGCATTATATACTTTTGCAATAATCATTTTCTGGATAATCGGCACGTCCTCTAAGGGAATCTCCACGCCCATATCCCCCCGGGCTACCATGATCCCGTCGGATACCCGGATAATTTCGTCAATATTGTCCACGCCCTGCATATTCTCGATCTTGGAGATAATGTTAATGGAATGGCAATCCTTTTCCTCAAAAATCCGGCGGATCTGCAGCACATCGTCCGCACACCGCACAAAAGAAGCCGCAATAAAATCAAAATCGTTTTCTATTCCGAACACGATATCCTCATAATCCTTCTGGCTGATATAGGGCATGGACAGTTCCACATCCGGCACATTGATGCCCTTCTTGTCGGAAATGACGCCGCCGTTATTCACCACGCAGATAATCTCCGTGTCCGTCACCTGCCGCACCGTCATTTCAATCAGGCCGTCGTCAATGAGAATCCGGGTTCCCGTTTTCACATCCTTCCCCAGATTCTTATAGGTAATGGACGCCCTGTTCTCATCTCCCAGCAGGTCTTCCGTAGTCAGGGTAAAGGTCTGCCCCTCCTTTAAAACGGCTTTCTTATCCTTCAGCTGTCCCAGGCGGATTTCCGGGCCCTTGGTATCCAAAAGGGTCGCAACCGGAATCCCCAGCTCCTCCCGGATGGCTTTCACCTGCTCCAGGCGTCTGCCCTGTTCCTGATAATCCCCGTGAGAAAAATTAAACCGGGCCACATCCATGCCCTCCTGCATCAGCTGCCGGAGCACCTCCTCCGAATCAGTGGCCGGCCCTAAGGTACAGATAATTTTTGTTTTCCTGTTTGCTTTCATAATAAAATCAGCCTTTCTTTCCAATGGATTTTACAGCGGTTTGGGCAAATCCCGGCCCTCTCCCTTTGCAGCGGCCCGGGCGCCCGTACCGTTTCGTTTTGCTGCGGTTTCGACAAGCCTATACCGCTTACTTATGGATTTTTGTACCGGTTAGTCCGGCCAATCCTTCCTTCGTCTTATCTAACTTCGTAATCAGGACGCTTCGAACGGCAGAATTCCCGATAAAGGAAACGGCTGCTTCAATCTTCGGAAGCATGGTTCCCGCCTCAAACTGCCCTTCCTCCATATATCGGACGGCTTCCGCCACGGTCAGCGACTCCAGAGGCCGTTCCGTTTCCTTGCCGTAGTCCAGGCATACCTGGGCTGCCCCGGTCAAAATTACCAGCATGTCCGCATCCAGCAGCTCTGCCAGCTTTCCGGCCGCCGTATCCTTCTCAATCACGGCGCTGGCCCCTTTCAGGGAATTTCCCTGTACCAGCACCGGAATTCCCCCGCCGCCACAGGCAATTACAATCTGATCCGCATCCAGCAGGGCACGGATGGCGTCTCCCTCAATTACCTCGATGGGCTTTGGCGCCGCCACAATCCTGCGGTAGCCCTCCGAAACCTCCGTCACATGATTGCCCTTCTTCTCTTCCGCTTCGGCTTCTTCCTTCGTCATGGCCCGTCCAATGACCTTCGTGGGATGGTAAAAAGCTTCATCGTAAGGATCTACGCTGACCTGGGTCAGAATCGTGGACACCGGCTTATAAATACCCCGGTTCAAAAGCTCAGTACGAATGGCATTCTGCAGATCGTATCCGATATATCCCTGGCTCATGGCGGAGCACACGGACATGGGCGTGGCCGTATATTCCGGATAGATCCGGCAGAATTCCGCCATCGCCGTATGGATCATTCCCACCTGGGGCCCGTTGCTGTGGGTCAGAACCACCTGATAATCATTCTGTATAAAATCAGCCACCGCCTTCGCCGTCCGCCTGGTGGCTTCCTTCTGCTCCGGAAGGGTCGTTCCCAGAGCCGCGTGGCCCAGAGCGATTACGATTCTTTTTTTTCTCATAAGAAAATACCTCCAATATGGCATATACTTTATCTTACCATACAGGAGGTATTTTGCAAATACTCTTATTGAATTTTCTTCCCGAGGGTTGCGGTGACGATCCGTTCTACATATTCGCCGCCTTCCGCCGATTTAACGGTAATATCCACGGTAGTTCCTGCCGCATAATACCGCATCCTTTCTGCCAGCTGCTCCTGGGAGGAAATCTCATAGCCGTCAAAAGCCGTGATAATATCTCCCGGACGGATTCCCGCTTCCTCTGCCGCGCTTCCGTTTGCAACCTGAGTCACATAAAGCCCTTTGGGCATATTGTAATTTTCATTTACTTCCGTACTCACATCCACACCGTAAATCCCCAGATAGGAGGATTCCGATTCATCCACGGCCTGCCGGACAATCAAATCATTAATGATCGGCTCTGCCTTGGAAATCGGGATGGAATAGCCCATGCCCTCTACCTTTGTATCACTGTATTTTACCGAATTAATCCCGATTACTTCACCCTTAATGTTCAAAAGGGCGCCGCCGCTGTTGCCGGGGTTAATGGCTGCATCCGTCTGAATCAGGCTGTTGGTAATCACATTGCCGTTTTGATCTGTCACGGTCACTTCCCGCTCCAGGGCGCTGATGACCCCTGTGGTTACAGACTGTCCATAGCCCAGGGCGTTTCCGATGGCAATGGCCGGCTCTCCCACCTGAAGGTCACTGGAATTTCCCAGAGTGGCAACCTTGATTTTACTTAAGGTATCCCCTGGAATGCTGCTGATCGGCACGGAAATCACGGCCAAGTCCGTATTGGGGTCCGTCCCCTTGATCTCCGCGGTAACGCTCTCATTATCCCGAAAGGTCACCGTCAAGGTCGACGCATCCACAACCACATGGTTATTGGTGGCAATATACAAATCCGTATCCGTCTGGGCCACAATAATCCCGGACCCGGCGCTTGGAATCTCCTGACTGTAGGAGGAACCTCCAAACCAGTAGGGCATATCAATTTCCCGAGTGGTCAGGTTCGTAATGGATACAATCGAAGGCATCACATTTTCCACCACCTGCGACACGTCGCTGACTACGGCCTGGGTCTGCGTACTGGTGTTCGTCATCTTCTTGCTGCTGTCGCTGTCCTCACGAAGCATCGTATTCTGCTGCACCGGCTGGTTTTTCTTCCCGGAAGCATATTCGAAAATATATCCGGTCCCGTAAAATACCGTTCCGCTGACTAATCCGAATACCAGGGCAATGGCCGCGCATTTCCCAAGGATCACCCCAAATCCATGGGTTTTCTTCTCCCCGGGTTTCTTCTCCCCGGGTTCCTTCTTCCGTCTGCGCCTGCGGTTTTTGGGTTCCTCATAGGGCGTATAATACTGCCGGTTCCGCTCTTCCTTGTTGACATAGCTGTATGAATACAGAGAACCCGGATTCCCCGCATTTTCCTGTTTCATACCGGCCTGGGATGGGGTGCTCTCCGCTTCGGTACCATAGCCGGTATGGTACTCTCCGTGGGAGGCCGTATCATTTCCCGCCTCTCCACTGGAACTCCTGGTTTCATCCGGCGTCTGGTTTTCATTCGGCGTCTGGTTTTCATTGGAATGATAATTCCGGTTCGGGTCAAACTGATGATCCATATAAATTCTCCTTTCCTCTTACCGTATTTCTAAAGGTTTGTATCAACACTGTTATTCTGTTCTGATTCTAAGTTTATACAGAAATTGTGTAAAATGTGTGATAAATCTTTCAAAAATTTGTGTAAAAGAAACTTATTTTTACATCGAATATATGTTCTATTTTTCCTCTTCCTATTTTACGTCTTCCTTCTTTTCCAAAAACAGCTTCCGGGTTACAAAATTCCAAATCATCACTACAACGGTAGCCAGGATTTTGGAAATCCGGTAATCAATTCCGGCATTTTCCACAATCAGCCACAGGATCAGCTGGTTGATTCCCATGCCCAGCAAAGACAGCAGGGTAAAAATCAAAAATTCCTTCAGCCTGCTGACGTCCTTCCGGCCCCGGAACACATATTTCATACTGGCCAGATAATTGAAAATCAGCGATATTCCGTAAGAAAGCGTAGAGGACAGCAAATAATACAGCCCAAACACTTCCGTAAACAAAATCATCAGCCCATAATCCAGCAAAGTAGAGATCACGCCTACAATGCCGAACTTGATTACCTGCTTCAGTAAATCCATCCATTTCTTCATTAGAGCTTCCCTCCGTCTATTCCACGGTCACGGATTTCGCCAGATTCCTGGGCTTATCCACATCGCAGCCTTTTCCCACGGACACATAGTAGCTGAACAGCTGCAGCGGTATAATCGCCAGGGAATTGGTGAAATAAGGATTGGTCTGGGGAATGTAAATCACATAATCCGCCGCCTTTTCCATTTCCGTATTGTCCACATTGGTTACCGCCAGCACAAAGGCGCCCCGGGTCCGTACCTCCACAATATTGCTCATGGACTTTTTGTACAAATCCTTCTGTGTCACCACAGCCGCAACCAATGTCCCTTCTTCGATCAGGGAAATGGTGCCGTGCTTCAGTTCCCCGGCTGCATAGGCTTCCGAATGGATATAGGAGATCTCCTTCAGCTTCAGGGAGCCTTCCAGGGAAATCGCATAGTCAATGCCCCGGCCGATAAAAAATACATCCTTTGCGGCAATATAACGGTTGGCAAATTTCTGAATCCGTTCCTTGTTGGCCAAAAGCATCTCAATCTGCCCCGGCAGCTTCTTCAAATCCCCCAGCATGGCTGCGGTCTCCTCCGCCGTAAGCCTTCCCCGGACCTGGGCAAACTTAAGGGCAAGCAGGTATTGGGCGATCAGCTGGGCGCTGTAAGCCTTGGTGGTAGCCACCGCAATCTCCGGCCCTGCCCAGGTATACATGACCTTATCCGCTTCTCTGGCAATGGAGCTGCCCACCACATTGACAATTCCGAGGGTTTTCACTCCCCTGCCCTTGGCTTCCCGAAGGGCGGCCAGGGAATCCGCCGTTTCCCCGGACTGGCTTACGATCAGCACCAAAGCGTCCTCCTCCAAAATCGGATTGCGGTAACGGAATTCCGAAGCCAAATCCACCTCCACCGGAATCCGGGCCAAACCCTCGAACACATATTTGGCGGTAATTCCCGTATGGTAGGCGGAACCGCAGGCAACGATATGAATCCGGCTGATACTGCGGATCTCTTCCTCGGTCATGCTCAGCTCCTCAATTTCAATGGTATTCTCCTTCACCCGCGGCTTTAAAGTATCCTGCACCGTCTTGGGCTGTTCATACATCTCCTTCAGCATAAAATGCTCGTAACCGCCCTTTTCCGCCGCGTTCAAATCCCATTCGATGGTTGTGGAATTTTTCACAATCTCCTCGCCGTCCATATTGTAAAAGGCAATCCCGTCCGTAGTCAGTACCGCTGTCTCCTCATTCCGAATAAAATATACCTCCCGGGTGTATTTTAAAACCGCCGGTACATCGGAGGCGATCAAATTCCCGTCCTTCCCCTGTCCTACAATCAGCGGGCTGTCCTTGCGTGCGGCATATAACCGGTCCGGATGCTCCCGGAACAAAATCCCAAGGGCATAGGAGCCCTCCACCCGGTGCATCACCTTCGTGATCGCCTCCAGGGGATCCCCCTTGTAGTAGTAGTCCAGGAGATGGGCCACCACCTCCGTATCCGTTTCCGACCGAAATTCATATCCTTTCTCCGTCAGCTTTTTCCGAAGCTTCAGATAATTTTCAATGATCCCGTTGTGCACCACTGCAATGGTTTCCTCTTTATTATAATGAGGATGGGCATTGAGATCCGAAGGCGCTCCGTGGGTGGCCCAGCGGGTATGCCCCACCCCTAAGGTCCCCGGCATCGTTGCACCGTCGTGGGTCAGCTCGCTTAAAACCTTCAGCCTGCCAATGGCTTTCTTTACCTGAATCTTTTTGCCGTCATACACGGCAATCCCGGCAGAATCATACCCTCTGTACTCCAGCTTTCCCAGTCCGTCCAATAAAATCGGCGCTGCCTGAGATGCTCCGATATAACCAACAATTCCACACATAATCCACTTCCTCCTTTAAAAAACATGCAGCTGCCCTTCCGGCAACGGGGACAGCATATTAAAATGAAAAACAAAAATGCCGTTTCATAAAAATATCTGCTCCCGAAAACACAAACATATGTTCCCAAGAGCAGAAATCCCATTTTCTCCCAAACCTATCTGTAAAAAACCGTCGTAAACAAATGTCCCTGGGCCCCTCTAAGGCAGATCCGCCTTGGACAGCCCGGTATTCGTTACGATTTCCCCACTGATTTTCTTTACGGAGGACGTCACCTCATAATCCTCCGTTTCAAATAAGAACCGATGAAGCTGTTCCACATTGCTGGCCAAATCCAGGGGAATCACACAGTCCCCGGCCTTGCCGCCCAAATCCTTGGTAGTCTTATCGAAGGGGAACCCGGCACTCTCTCCCAGGCTATAGCTGAAGGCATCCTTTGCCAGCATTAGTACCTCCGTATTGGTCAGGCTGGTCTTAACCTCTCCCATTACTTGATCCACCAGCTTGTCAATGGTGGCCAGATCAGAGCTCAAAGCCTTCTCCACCATCTTCTCAATAACCAGCCGCTGCCGCTCGGTCCGCTTGTAATCGTCCCCGGCCGTATAACGGATCCGGCCATAGGAGGTTGCCTGCACACCGTCCAGGTTATGAAGGCCCGGCTCGTAAATCCGGCTGCTCTTCTTTCCCGTAACCTCCGCCACCTCATCAATATAGCCGTTGATCAGCTCCGCTTCCTCACTGGTCAGTTCAATCTCCACTCCACCCAGTAAATCCACGGCTTCGGACACCGCATTAAAATCCACTACCACGTAATCGGTAATATCCAGATCCAGGTTTACATTCAGCATACTGACGGCCTGGTCTACCCCGCCGTTGGCATAAGCCGCATTTGCCTTCCGGTATCCGCTACTGTCGGTCATGTTCAGGTACGTATCCCGATATACGCTGGCCATCTTCACTTCTTTCGTCTTCTCATTGATACTGGCTATGATAATCACATCGCTGTTCCCCCGGGCAAAATCACCGTTGGCCCGGTTATCCAGCCCGAACAGCGCCAGTGTCGTATATTTCTCCAGGGTTTCCTGAGTCTCTACCGTCAAATCGTTTTGCTTTAAATTCTTTGCCTCGATCTTGTTGCCGCTGTCCATTTTCGACAGCTTCAGGCTCACATACAACCCTGCAAGAACCACCAACAGTACCAGGATTTCCACTGAAAATATAATTACCTTTGCCCGCCTGCGTTTCTTAGAGGGCCGCTTCTTTCTTCTCTGACCTGTATTTGACATACTTTCTTCCTCTCAGACTATATATGCACTCCATATCCCGCATATACCCAATTTTTGACATATAGTATATCTTACCTCAATCCTTGCAAGAAAACAATTCAAATTTTCTTAAATTTTCATAAAGGCAGAACCGGAGTTACTGTTCATTCCGTGCACTGCGCTGCAGGGGAGCGCCGGCTCCTTCTCCCTACTTCTCCCCCCTGTGGATATCCCGGATAATATACTGGGGCGTATTATTGAGGTTGATATTCATACGGCCGATGTATTCCCCCAAAAGCCCCAGCATCATCAGAATAATCCCTCCCAGCAGCAAAATCGCCGTCATCATGGAGCTCCAGCCCTCCACGGGCTCCCGGCTCAAAAGGGCCTGGATCACCACATAGATGCCGTAGAGAAATCCCAGGCAGGCCACCAAAGTGCCCATCACTGCCGAGAAACGCAAAGGTTTCACGGAAAAAGCAATAAAACCGTTCATCCAGACCTTCAGGCATTTGATAATCGTAAAATTAGATTTTCCTTCCTCCCGCACCCGATGGTCAATGTATACATTGGTAATCCGGTCGGTGGTCCGCAGGATCAGGCCCCAGATATAAGGGAAGGAATTCCGGTCCTTCAGCATTTCGTCCACCACAAAACGGTCCATGGCAAAATAACTGCAGAGCCTAAGGTCCTTTGGCTTGTTCAGCAGGATCTGGGCCATTTTGTCATTTACCCGGCTGCCGAAATTCTTAAATGCGCTGTGTTTTTTGTGGGCGTACTTCCCAAACACCACATCCCAGCCTTCCTCTATCTTATCCAGCAGCTTCCAGGCTTCCGCAGCCGGATTCTGCCCGTCATCGTCCAACGAAACGATGTATTCCCCCACCGCCACGGAATATCCGGCCATCAGCGCGCTGTCCTGCCCGAAATTCCGGGACAGGTTCACCGCCGTAACCCGTGGATTTTCCTCCGCCAGCCTGCGGATTTCTCCCCAGGTATTGTCCTTGGGGGACGCGTCGTTCACCAGTATGATTTCGTACTCATATCGGTCATTCCCACCAAAGGCGCCGTCGATTTCCGCCACCACATGGCCGATGGTTTTTTCCGAATTATAGCAAGGTATCACAAATGATAAGGTCTTCATAACAGTCCTCTGTTTCCTGTAAAAATAATTTCCGACAAACTTATTTCCAAATCAAATATCCCGGTTCCGTTACTTCCGGTAAAATTCCTTTAACCCTCTGCAAACGGTGTACGCATCCTCCTCGGACACATGGGAGTGCAGGGGCAGCCGCAGCAAGCGTTCGCTTTCCCTGGTGCTATAACGGTCCTCCCCGTGGAATACGCCGTATTTTTTCCCGGCTGCCACCGTATGAAGCGGAATATAATGGAATACCGCCCCAATCCCCCGCTCCTTCAAAAAACCAATCAACGCGCTTCGCTGTTCAATGTCGTCGGTTTTTATGTAGAACATATGTGCGTTATGCTGGCAGCCCTCCGGAACCACCGGAAGCTCCAAAAAGCCTTCCCCGGCCAACTCCTTCAGTTCTTCATAATAAATATCCCATAATTTCAGCCGTTTGTCATTGATCTCATCCGCCTGCTCCAGCTGCGCCCAAAGGTAAGCGGCGTTTAAATCGCTGGGCAGATAGGAAGACCCAAAGTCCACCCAGGTATACTTATCCACTTCGCCCCGCCAGAACTTGCTTCGGTCGGTGCCCTTTTCCCGGATAATCTCTGCCCGGTCCCGGTTGGCAGCATCCCGGATCAGGATCGCCCCGCCCTCTCCCATGGAATAGTTCTTCGTCTCATGGAAGGAATAGCAGCCATAATCCCCGATGCTTCCCAGGGGAACCCCCTTATAGCTGCTCATTACAGCCTGGGCCGCATCCTCCACCACCGGGATTTTGTATTTATCCGCAATCTTCATAATGGTATCCATTTCACAGGCCACCCCAGCATAATGCATGACCACAATAGCCCGGGTCCTTTCGGAAATGGCGTCCTCAATCAGATTCTCGTCCAGGTTCATCGTATCCGGCCGGATATCCACAAAAACAATCCTGGCCCCCCGCATAACGAAAGCGTCCGCCGTGGAAGCGAAGGTATAAGAGGGCATGATCACCTCATCCCCCGGCTGAATATCCAACAGCAGCGCAGCCATTTCCAGCGCATGGGTACAGGAGGTCGTCAGTAAAGCCTTGGGGGAATGCGTCCGCTCCTCCAGCCAGGCATGGCATTTTTTTGTAAAAATCCCGTCTCCGCAGATGTGGCTGTTCTCCACAGCCTGTCTCATATACTCCATTTCCTTCCCGGTAAAGGGCGGTTCGTTAAAATGTATCATTTCTTCCACTTCCTATTCTCAAATAAAATACGTTTTAAAAAGTTCCACAGAAACACCAGGCGGTTCCGTATCATTTTCACAGGCCCATAATGGGTCAGCCCGGAATTATTCTCCCCATGTCTGCGGTAATATATAAGGGGCTTTTCATAAAAATACGAATTTTTATAATAAAAATCATTTAAAATACCGATCCACTGGTCATGCATCTCAATCCGATCCGGAATGGGCAGCGCCTGCTTCAGCAATTCCCGGCGAAAAGCCATACAGCAGCCGATGTAGCTGTTCTTTGTGAAATTCTTCACAATCCCGGCCTTCGCCCCCCGGAACCGGAAAAAAGACGCCATCAAAGGCTTCCCGATCTCTTCTGCAAACACCACTGCGTCATGGATCACCAGCCCCGCCCGGTGCCTTTCAAAAATCTCCATCACCTGAGCCACCTTGTCCGGCATCCAGATATCATCCTGATCCGCCAGGAAAATGTAAGCTCCCCTGCAATGGGACAGGGCAAATCCCACATTCTGCTTCACCCCTTTGCCGGGCCCTTTCAGCACCCGCAGAACCGGGTCGCCCTTCTTATCTTCCGAAGGCTTCCCGGCAGGTTTTCCGGAAAGATCCCCCCATTTTTTTTCATATTCCGAAAGAATCGACAGGGTATCGTCGGAAGAACCGTCGTCGGAAACCAGCACCTCATCCGCGCCCGAAAGCTGCCCCAAAATCGAATCCAGCTGTTCTTTCAGGAACCGGCCACCGTTATAGGCCGGAATTGCCACGGAAATCCGAACCCGGCCTTCCTGCGCTTCCGCTCTTCCTGCGGCCTCCCCCTGCCCGGCTTCCTCCGCCCCTATTTCCGAACATAACGGGATCTGTGCTACCATAGCTTCCACCCCCACTTCCGGAAATAGCGGAACATGGACTTGATATGCTCCGCTAGGAGTCCGGGATCCTTTTTCGATCCCCGTTCCCAACGATGGATCACCTGGGTATCCGGGCAATAATACAGGCTGCTGCAGTCATTGACCCGCCTGCACAAATCCACATCCTCCATATACATGAAATAGCGGGAATCAAACCCGCCAAGCCTGACAAACAGCTCTGTCCGAACTACCAGGAAGCTCCCCTGGGCAAAAGGCACCAAAAACGGCTTCTGATAATCCATATCCTGCATCGTATGGTATGCCTGCCGTTTCCGGAACCAAAACGGAACGAACATACGTACGAAAAGATCCAGTACCGTAACCTCTCTCCGATATACGGCCTGAAGCTTCCCGTCCGTCCCTGCCAGCCGCGGAACCGCCATTCCTGCGCCGCTGTTTTCCAGAAATTCCGTCAGAGTCGAAAGACTGTCCTCCGTCAGCAGGATATCCGGGTTCACAATGGCATGATACTTAGAATCCAGCAGGGGCAGCACATAATTATGCCCCTCCCCGAAGCCCAGATTTTCAGGCATCTTAAAATACGACAATTCCCCGTATTCCTCCGGCAGAGAAGAAAGCCCGTTGGGCCTGCTGCTGTTATCCACGATATATAGCTTTTTTTTCAGCTTAAGGCCGGTATGGCTGACAATCGACCCTACCGCCTGCCGCACATCTTCTTCATTGTTGTATGCCACAATGGCAATTGATAGATCCGTCATGATGACCCTTTTCCTGTTAGTACAACCCCGATCGTTTTAAAAAGGATGCGGACATCCATGCCCAAAGACCAGTTGGAAATGTAATACGTATCCAATCCCACGATCTCCTCGAAATTCCGGATGTCACTTCTCCCACTGACCTGCCACATCCCTGTAAGCCCCGGCTTTATGCCCAGCCTGGCCTTATGATGCAGCTCATAATGGCGAAACTCCTCTTCCGTAGGCGGACGCGTCCCAACCAGGCTCATTTCCCCCTTAAACACATTCCAGAACTGGGGAAGCTCGTCCACGGAAAACTTCCGCATAAATTTCCCGACTCCGAAAATACGGGGGTCGTCTTTTATTTTGAACATCAAACCATCCATTTCATTCTGCTTCATCAAATCCTGCTTCATGGCGTCGGCTCCCACCACCATAGTGCGGAATTTGTAAAACTTAAACCTCCGCCCGTTCTTCCCGATCCTGGTCTGGGCATAAAAAATCGGGCCCGGCGACTGGATTTTGATAATCGGAGCAAAAATCACAAAGGCAAGGCATACCAGCAAAAGCCCTACCAGGCTGCCGCAGATATCCATGACACGCTTCGCAAAGAGCTGCCGGGTGGATGCGATCTTCATGCTGCTGGTCAGCACCAGATAGCGCCCGCACTGTTCCACAATCTTATTGGGCCGGATATCCGAAGAACGCACCAGATTAAAATGCACCGTCACCCCAAGCTCCAGCAGTTCATTGGCCAACGCCTCGCTGCTCTCCCTGGTATTGCCGTTGATAAACACCTCGTCCACCACATTGGCACAGATATAATCCAGGCAGGAGTCGGCACAGGCGACCACCGGAACCCCGCAGATCCGCTGTCCCCGGCAGTCCTTGTCCACAATCACAAGCCCGTTTACCTCAAATTCCTTGTAGCGGTCATACTGAAAGCTTTGCACACACTCTTTCGCATACCGTTCATCCGTAATAATAATCAGCTTGGTAAAACGCTCCCCGTGGAGCATCCGGTGACGGATGACCCGCTTCCACAGGCAGCGGCTGAAATACTCCAAAAAGACCGCCAGTCCCAAAAATACGAATAAAATCTGCCGGGAATAGACCTCCCCCTGCTTCGTGGACCACATATAAAGGACCACGGCCAGAAAAACCGTTCCGCAATGAACCACTGTAGCCTGCAGCTCCTGAATCTTGTTCCGCCTTAGGATCCCGGTATAGGACTCAAAGAAAAACACCAGGCAGATATCCAGCAAAGCCAGTACCAGGGCAAGCCTGCGGTACTCTTCCATCATCCAGTGCTCCGAATAGAGATCTCCTTGCATCCTTATAAAATATGAAACTAAAAACGCCACTTCCAGGCAAACTATATCAAGCAGCAGAAAATCCAGATGTTTTACCCAGCTCTTTTTCTGTTTTTTATACATCTTCCTGCCTCCAAACCGTATCCTATTTTCGCTTTGCAGCATTGTGTATGTACAGCCAGCTTTCGGAATAATCCCGTCTCTTCTGCTCATCCATTGCGGCATACTGCTGAAAAGAAATCTTTGCCCGCTCCATATTTTCTTCGTTGCACTTCGAACAGGATACTTCCTTCTTTCGGGAGCCCACTGTCATACGGCCACAGCTTGGACATATAAAAACCTTCATCATACGTTCTCCACGCCCATTTCCTTCTGTAGTTTATAAGAAGCGGCCGGAAAGCCGCAAACTCATTTCCCCCATTTTAACATTATATCCGGAAATTGGCAACCAATAGTTCTATGATACGTCCTCTGACCCCCGGTATCAGGAAAAACAGATACGAACAAGCCGTAAACACCGTCCACACCAGCAAGATTCCAAAAAGCGCCGCCCTTCTTCCCTTTGCCAGTTTTTCCCAGCCCCATACGGAAAATCCCATCAGGGAAAACAGCATCGGCATACTGTACCGCCCCTGAGGTTCAAAATCCACAAAATAGGAATGTATGATATTCAGGACATTGGGCACAATGGCCGTCAACAGCAGCGCCCATATGAACATACGTTCTTTTATCTCGCTCTTTCTTTTATCTTTCCCAGGCAGCCAGGATAACATACATCCTGCCAGCCCCACCACTACAACTCCGCCGTAAAACAAATACATCCATTTATTCAAAGTGATCGTCATATACCCAAAACAGCCGATAAAGCTTAAAGCCGTAGTCCGAAGCCACCGTTCCTCAAAAAGCATCTGCCACAAATTTTTCCCTAACAAACAGGGCGTCTGCCGATTTGAGGGCTTGACTTGTTCGGCGCCGTAAATCTGGGAATACTCTTCACTGGTGGCAAGCCCCAGAATATCCCCGTCATAGAGTATCCCGTTCCGGATAAACCACCAGGAAATCCCGCAGAGTACCACAGCCGAAATCAGCGCTCCCTTTTTCAGCAGTAGGACCCGCATCCCGGCATCCCGCCAGTTTAAAAACAGATACCCGCCGAACAGCAGCATACTTGCCAGAATCACCCCGTACGCATTGTAATAGGACAGGGCGCACAGGCAGATCCCTGCCGCCAGCAGAAAACAGCTCCGGTAAGACCAGTCGGATTTCTGTCCCAGAATCCAGGCATATATAATCATAGCCGTAGCCAACAAGGCCAGGCTGTCATTATTGATATAAGTAAATAGAAATACACTTTGAGGCAGCAGCATCGTCATAATTGCAAACATCCACTTATAAATCCGCCGTCCCTCCCACAGGGCATCCCCGATCCGCAGTACAAACCAGGCCGTTCCCACTCCGCACAGCAGGCTTACCATACGGGCTGCCATAACCAGCACAAATTCATTGGTGGAAATAAAGGATACCATTGTCATAAACACCGCACTCAGCATATTTGACAGAATCGGAAAAAACGCATAGGAGTAACCCCAGATCCCGTCCCGAAGAAGGGGATCTCCTCCATGGGGCAGCGTATGATACTGATACAGATATTTACAGATCCAAAACCGCATATGCTCGTCCGGGGCCGTATTAAAGGGCTGACTTAATGCCCATATAAATATAAAAATACCAAAAACTCCAATAAATACAATCTCTTTTCGAAATTCACTTCGTTCCATGTACCATTACCTCCGCTGACGGCTCTATAATGAGCTTTTTTTCTTCCTCCCCTTTCCTTCTCTTTTGTACCGCCAAATCATCACTGACCGCATCCACCTCTACCGGCAGATAAGCCCGCCTGTAATACCCCTTAAACCTTCCGGGCAGCCCTGCAAACCGCGGCACAAAGCTGTCCCCTTTTTTCCAATAGCCGCACTGCTTTACCCGGACTTTGGCTCCTCCCAGACTCCGGGCCCCTTTCCGGCCCTGGATAAGTGTCCGGCTTCCGACCTTGCTAACGCCGAAGCGTGCACAACTGCCCAGCAGGATCCCAATGCTTCCCGCCTTCATACCTGTCACGCTCCGGTTCAGAAGCAGCAGATAATCCGCTTCTTCCCCGCCGTCCGCTTCCTGGCAGATTACGGCTCCCAATTCCCTTAATTCCTCCTCTGCCTGCCGGCGCACCTTTTCATACCCCGGAACCTGGACTCCCCATTCCCGAACGGCCACCCGAAGCCCCTTTGGAACCTTATAACGGATCCGGTAAAACCCCAGTTCCTTCCCCGTCTGTACGGTTCCCCGATAGCCTCTCCGCTCCAATGCAGCCTCAACCGCCCGCTTTCCGGCTTCATAAGCATATTGCTTGCTGTCCGTATTCCCGGCCGT
>CAJUSQ010000026.1 GCA_910588885.1 uncultured Lachnospiraceae bacterium | reverse complement strand
TTTCCTTCAGGGCAGAGGCCCCGGCGGCAATCATAGCCGACAGGGTATAGAGGATGCGGTAAACTTCGTTTTCCTCCTCAATTTTCAAAAGCTGCAGTTCTTCGTACTGCCTTGCAACTTTGGCCGGTTCGATAAACAGGGTATTTCCGGTGGCGGATTTTTCAATGACGCTGCCCGGAATTTTCAGTTTGCATTCTTTTTTCACCGGGACACAAATCCTGCCGTTCTTTCGGGTGCAGTAATGATCCGTCATACAGTCTTTCCGGGAGTTTATGACCTGCTCCGCCTTCTGCTTCATCTCTTCCTCACATTTTGCCATCTGCCCCCGAATCCGGCTTAGCTCCCTGGTGGCATAATCATCCACCTCTCCGCTCCGGATTTGCCTGCCGATCTCCTCCCGGAGCTCCTCCATGCCGTCTAAATTTTCTTCGTAATAAGCCAGCGGGTTGAAAAAAGCCTTTCCCCGCTCCAGATAATCCTTCAGGCGCCGAACCGCAGTCAACGCTTTTTCCGCCCGTTCCAGCTGATAAGGCGTAAGGCAGTCCCCTTTCTCAGCCGCCTCCAAAGCCTCCTTCAGCTCTGTCAGATTCTGAAAAGGCGGTGTTCCCAGCTGTTCGATCAGGTTCCGGCTGTTTGACGTGTCCCTCTGGGCTTTTTGCAGTTCGCTTTCCTTCCGGTAAATCTCAAGTTCCCTGATTTTTTCTTTGGCCCCATCCGTAACGGCCAGATCAATCCAACGTTCTTTTATTTTATGAAATTCTATTTGCTGTTCCAAATTCATTGTGTGATTCCTCTCTTTTTGTTATCCTGGTTTGTTTCAGTCCCCGGCAGCCGCCGGGTTTTCCTTTTCGCCTTCCTGCCGCAAAAAAAGGACCATGGCTGCCTAAAAAGCATCTTTTACCATGGTCCTTTTCCCAATTTAAAAAATTCAGCTTTATAACTTTCTTTCTGTCTCAGCGCAATCCTGCCCGGAAGGAATTTGATCTTCGCGGTAGCCGCCAAATATCCGCACAAGCGCGGCTACCTGGCTCGTTGAGTATGAAATAAAAATAGCATGACCATACCGTCACGCTAATATTATTTTTAAATATGGATACCACAATATTAAGCAATGTAAGGCGAAAATACTGACTCCTGACGGGTCAGCAATCAGGCAAAGCACTTTCCTCCGGCTTGCCCCTGCAATTTTTATTCTGCAATTTTCTCCATTACAACGACACTTAACATGCAACATCCTCCTTTTATTGCGAAACAACGAAAACCGTTTTCTGGTTTTTGCAAACTACATTTTCATTCTACAAGCCATATCCCCTTTTGTCAAGGCTAAATCATTCCTTTTGTTTTGTAACTATTCCGCTTTTGTCTCCGGTAGTCCCGAATCTGCCCTTCAATCCGGGTGTAATCCCGTTCGAACAACTCCTGGCTTATCTGCTTTCCCAGAAGCGCTTCCGGAACCAGCTCGGCAATTTTTTTCCGGACAAATTCTTTGCTCTTCTGTTCATAGGCAAAAAGCCCGTTTTTCTTCTGTATGGAAGCCAGCTCCGGCCGCCAGAGGAGGCTGAGCTTTCGGATCATTTCCACATTGGGATTCGGCCTCATTTCCCGCACCACATAAAAATCAAGCGCACCCTCCATAAGCTCTGCCGAAATAATCCCCCAGGTATCCGGCACATGCTCCCGGACATGGAGGGCATGGGTGGAACCTACCACAATCATATTTGCGTCAAAATATGTTTCATAATCTTTTACCTGACGCCCTAATCTGGCATAGGTATCCGCATCGCTTTTAATCTCGATGCCAACCAGTTTTTCCGGCATCACCATGACTACGTCTGCCCGGGACCTTCCCATTGTCTTCTCTTCTATCATCCGTATTTTCCCATACCGCTCTTCCAGGAAATCAAAAAGCGGTTCACGGATATCTTTATCTTTGATCATTTCCGTACTTTCCTTATTTTAAATCAGCGCAAAATGCGCACAGGCATTGTAAATCCCGTCCTCTAACAGGTCGTCCGTCACATAATCCGCTGCCGCCTTCGCCTCCGGCGTCCCATTCCCCATGGCAATCCCATAAGCCGCATACTTCAGCATATCCAGGTCATTGACACTATCCCCAAAGGCATAGGTATCTTCCCGGTCAATTCCCAGTTTCTCACAAACTGCCTGAATCCCGGTAGCCTTACTGTAGCCCTTGGGCACTCCTTCCACCACCTTCGTGCCATGTACCAGAAAATCATACCAGCAGGAAAGTTCCTCCAATGCTTTTGTATAGCTGTCCTTTTTGATCACCGCGCTGAACTTGCTGATCTCCCAGTTCATATGGTTTTCCCGAATCCCCAGAAGCCGTTCCCCCACATCCCTGCGCAGAACCTCCAGAAACGGATCTCCCTGAAAGTCTTCGGCATCCACATATTGGAAGGTGCGGCCTTCCAGCACCACCGGCATTTCGTATTTCCGCAACACCTTTAAGGTGGCATCCACGATTTCATTCGAAATCATTTTATATAGAAGCTCTTCTCCACGGAAATTCACGCTGGTGCCGCATCCGGACAGAATTCCGTCAAAGCCCAGGGACAAAAGCCCCGGATCCTGGATAAATGCACGGGTGCGTCCGCTGCTGATAAAAACCAAACATTTGTTCTCTTTTAATTTTCGAATTGCTTCTTTGGTACTGTCCGGTATCATCATATCTTTGGTCCATAGAGTTCCGTCAATGTCAAAAAATATTCCTTTCATTTATGTATCTCCTTCATCCTGTGAGGGCATACCAGCTTTTAAACTCGTATGCCTCCGTATCCATATCCTCTCTATCCAATCAGAACCTGCTTTCCTTCAAAAGCAAAACCATAGTGACGAATCCGCTCCTTTTTAAACCCACGCTCCACCAACACCGCATCATACTCCTTATCGTCAATCTGCTGTAAGGCCGCCGCCACGGTCTCCTCCAGGGAAGCTTCCTTCCTTGGCTTTCGTACCTTGAACTCAATGACCATCGGATCCAGCTGTCCCATTTTCCTTGGAACCAACATAATATCATAACGCCCGAATCCGCTCTCCCGGTTGGAGGTGACTTCATAGCTGCCCTTCAATTCCACCATTAGCCCCAGCACAAAGCCATGATAAAACCGCTCCGGCGCATCATGTTTGGCCACGCTTTCTGCAATATCAAAACTGCTGAAGGTCGTCAGGGCAATATCATTCATAAACTCATTCATGGCTTCCACATCTCCCAGAAGCAGCGCCTTGATAAAATCATTGTAGGGTACGTCCTCCGCCCCAAACCACTCCCGGACCATGTCTTCAAACATCATTTCCACTTCCCAGTTGGTCAGTTTCAGACGGCAGATAAATCTTCTTGTCTCATTAGAAAAATACCTGTCCGCCACTTTCAGATACCCGCTGGCCAAAAGCATGCTCCAGATGGATCCCGGCTTCTTCTGCAGCTGATCAAAAATAATCTCCTCATCAAGCTCCGTCTCAAGGACACCGCCCTTCATCAAATCTTCCACAATCGTCTTGGTCCGGGCATTCCCCTGCCGGATTAAAAGATTTACCAGGCTGTTGGAACTGGAATTTGCCCAATAAGCCCCCACTTTCCTTTTATCCAAATAATTAATGATGGACCAGGGATTATAAATATCCCTTTTATTCCCAAAGGTAAACCCATCATACCATTGCTTTACCTGTCCCTCATCTTCCGACATCGAAAACTCATTCAAAGCCTCAAACACTTCTTTTTCTGTAAAACCAAAACAATCCGCATATTTTTCGGAAGTAGTCGTTACTACTTCAAGATGATTCAAATCCGAAAAGATAGACTCCTTGCTTATCCGTGTAATTCCCGTCATAATCGCCCGCTCCATACTCGGATTGGTTTTAAAAGCGGAATTGAACATTCGCCGGATAAATCCTGCCAGCTCCTTCCAATATCCATATACATACGCCTCCTGGAGCGGTGTATCATACTCATCAAGAAAGATCAGAACCTTTTGGCCATAATAATCCTGCAAATAATCGGAAAGATATTTCAACGCCAGTACAGCCACATCATCCGGCATCTTTGATGAAACAGAATTGAAAAATTCCACTTCTTTCTCGTCCATGCCAGTTTTATCCTTCACATATTGATGAAGCCTGTATAATCTCTCTAACGCATACTTGATCCCCTGCTTCGTCTCCTCAAAGGTCTCACCCTTAATATCCGCAAAGCTTAAAAAGATCACCGGATACGTCCCCTGCAGGGCACGGTATTTTTCATCCTCCCAGATGGACAATCCTTCAAACAGTTCTCCACAGCCCTCATATGTCCTGGAAAAAAAGCAGTTCATCATATCCAGGTTCAATGTTTTTCCAAAACGGCGGGGCCGGGTAATTAAGGTAACTGCATCCCCATTCTCCCACCACTCTTTAATAAAATTTGTTTTATCAATAAAAAAATAATGATTCTTCCGTATAAATTCAAAGCTCTGTGCCCCAATGGAAATTGTCCTGCCCATGGTCCCGCCTCCTTCTACAGCCTCAAATATCTGAACGCTATCACAACCTTATCAATTGTTTTTGAATTTTATCTTTAGAAGTGCTCCGTCTTTTCATCACCCGTTTGATCAAAATTGATCATCTCTAAAAAGATGCGGTTTAATGCCGTCCAATCCCTGTTATGATCGTCCTCCAGGTGATCCGCAATCTCCTTTTGTCTTGCAGTCTCCGATTCAATGAATTCTCTTATCACAGGCAGCTGTGGATTCTCTTCACACTCTATGGTTCTTTTTTCTTCACTTCAAGCAGCTCGTCAATTGCCCGACGTAAATTGGCAGGCATATCCATCCTTAAGAAGTCATCAAAAAGCACCGGCGGAGCGGTATGATATTTCTCTATATATTGCGCCGCAAGCAATGGCCGAAGCGCATAAAAATACTTTGGTCGTACATACACAAAGCGCACATCGTAATCACTGTCCGGAGAAGCAAAGCCCCACGCCCTGCTTCCGGACTCAACGGCATGCAGAATCCGCACCTCTTCCGTCCTTTCTATCTTATCCAAATTTTCATTTATTTCGGCAATTCTATCTCTCACTTAGTCTCTCCCAAAATCGCAAACTTGTTGACCCGCTCTACAAAGCTTTCCACTTTTTCCATATCCGGATGATCCGGCAGATTCGTCCTTGCGGCAGCCTCCGTATCCATTTCCACCAATCAAAACCCCCTTTCCTTCAAAAGCGAAGCCGTAATGGCGGATTCGTTCTTCCGGAATTCCCCGGGCGACCAATTCGCTGTCATACTCATATTATACATTTTACCGTCTGTTTTAGCAATCCCTCGTTTTTGGGCGAATTCTCCCTACCCAAATACGGTCTTTCCCTCCGACGTTTTTCAAAGGCGAAAAATCCATAAAAATCAGCCGCTCTGCTTTCCACAGAGCGGCTGATTTTAAGTCACTATTTATATGGTTTTCCCCGTCTGTTTGCATCCTTGAAAATCCCTTGGTTTTCCCTGTAGACGGCTCTTTCTCCATCCCTTTTCTTTAGACGGTTCTTTCTCCATTCTTTTTTCCGGGAAGCTTTTACGAGTATCCTAAGCCAATTCCTATGCCCATCCCGGATACATCGCAAACATCGCAACTACAATGACAAATCCTGCAAAAGCCCAAACGACAGTGGTAAAAAACATCGGCTTGTATGCCTCCTTCTGGGTCAGGCCAGCCATATTCTGCGCCACAATAATTCCGGCTGCAAAAGGCAGAGAATCCAATACAATATAAGCAAAGGATGAGATCCGATGGATCGCAGCCGGATTCATATCCGGAAATGCCGTCATCGCGAAGGGGATTGCCACCATCATCGCCCCCACCGGGTTGATCATAATCCCCACCAGCAGAAGCATAACGACCCCAAAGGTCACTGCAGGAGGAAGGGAAATACTCAGTACGGCATTCACCAGAATATCATACCCCTTACAGGAACTGATCACAGAAGCAAATCCGGTAGATAAAAAAATCAGCATAATCGGGGCAATGGACATCAGCCCATTCAGCATCAGTTCATAGACACCGGTCATTTTGGCTCCGAATCCCTCTGCGCCATTCTCACGGGTCGGAATGTACCGATACATCAAAATCACGGCAACAATCGTAGCCAGTGCAATTGCCCACTGACAATCCAGTTTCAATACGTTGAATCCGACAATCACCACCAGGAAGGGGATAACACTTAAGATAAAAGGAGGATTGCGATCCCCGTTAGCCGGTGGCTGCAGCGTCTCTCCCCAATCAAAATGTTCTCCCTGATCCACTGATTTATTAACTGCGCGTACCAAATACCAGCATACACCTACCAGGATCACAGCAGCCCCCACAAAGCCCGGCACTGCTCCGCCCAAGCTGGTGGATTGTGCCAGCATCATCGGAATAGTATTGGATACGTTGGCGCACCCCGGTGTGGCGCAGGCAATCCCTGCGGCGGATAAAATCATTGCCGGCAAATATTTTCGCGGAATATCCACCTCTTCGCATACAACACCCAGGATCGGCATCATAATAAATACAATGGCAAACTGGTCAATACCTGCATACACCAGAACTACTTCCAGTACAATGGTTACAACCACAGCAATCATACGACGCTTTTGATCCGATGCGTTCTTTGGGATCACCCGATGATACAGAGTGGTTGCAAAGGATTTTGCAGCACCGGTATGATCCATCACTTTTGAAAACACGGCTCCAAACAGCACCACCGGGGCAAAGGTCGGAATTGCCTCTCCCCAGGCCGTAAAGAGCAGACCCAGTGTATCAAAAAATGCTAGTCCATTGGTAATAATTAAAATAATACTGGCAATAAAAGTTGCCCAAACCACATGCATCCCTTTATAGACCAAAATAAACATCACGACAAAGGACAGCACAATCCCGATTACCGCAATTATATCTGTGAATGCCATAACTTTCTCCCTCCAATTCCCGCTTTCTTCTGCAGCATCCTAATCCTCCCAGGGGAACCTTGCCCCTATTGCCTGAATCTGGTTCAGCCTGTGCTGCCCGTGGAGCTTTCCTCCGTAAAATCGAAACAGCTCCGTCTGAAGCACGGTAGCCTTCTGCGGCCGGATCAGGGCTTTCCCCTTCATTTTATCACCCTTCAGCGTATTATCCATATGCATCGCAACCGCTTCCGTGGGTACAAAACAGCTGGAGGTTTCATGGGACTCCACATAGGGTACCACATACCCGTCGATCGTTCCCCATAAACAAATCACTCCCTGTTCCTCATCCACCACCAACGCACGTCCCGGCTGCTGGGATACCAGCGGCATTACGTCTCCCGGAATACACACAAGCCCCTCCTTTGTTCTCGGCAGCTTTGCCGCATCCGATCCCCACATAGCCTCGGCATAATCGGGATTTTCCTTCACCATACCGCCGTTCTCCATCAGGAAACAGTCGTCGGCAATCGGATAAGGAAACTGCTTTGCCTTTCCGGTATAGATATAGTCCGCCACCGCAAGGAGTTCGTCTCTGGTGCAGCGCTGCCCTTCCGGAATCGGCTTTAACCAGCTTTCCGGTATATCCTTCACCTCGTTTGGAGAATACTGGAAACCGGCATCACCTCTGGCCCGGATCAGATTCACCTCCAGCTCGGCAATTCTCCCCTCTTCCATCACGTAACGGGCGTACAAAAGCGTATCATTCCCATTCTCATCCATATCCGCATAGAAAAACACACTGTTCTGCACCGGATCTGCAAACACCATTCCCATCTGCCGGATTCCGGTGAATACACGGAAACAGGCCATCATAGGTAACGCCGCAGCTTTTACATTTTCCATCGCCGTATAGGTGTCTGCCATAGGCAGACTTTCCGGTTCATGCGCCACCATTGCATTTAAAATCCGGTTTACCATCTCTTTCATTGTCCACACTCCTTTTCTCGGTTATTCCACACTCAAACCTAAATATTCGCCTACCGCAGTTAAAATTGTTTCCATCTCTTCCACACAGCCCGCAGTTTCTGCGTAGCTCCTGGAATCCGTAAGCCCGGTTGCAAACAATGCGTCCTGAATCGCCTTTTGATCCTCCTCGGGCAGATATACAACCTTCCCTCCGGCCGCCTCAATCGTTGCCGAGGCTTCCTGCGTCTGGGTGTTAGCCAGGTCAACGGAATATTTCTGAGTTGCTTCCATCGCTTCTTGGAACACCGCCTTTGTGCCATCGCTTAACGAATTCCACTTATCCAGATTCATCGTGAAGAAATTTCCTGCCGTATAGCTGGAATCACAGATAAAATAAGGCGTTACCTCCTGCATGCTCATGGATACAAACACACTGACAGGCATATACCCGGTATCTACAATGCCGCGGCTTAAGCTGTCATAATATTCCTGAGGCATAATGGATACCACATGAAATCCAAGGGATTCAAACGCGCTCAGATTAATGCCTGCCCCCAGTTTCAACTTCGTCAGATCCGCCAGGGTTGCACATTCTGACTTCGTTACAAAGCAGTTCGTTCCTGCAGGCATTCCTCCCAGCATGTGCAAATTCTGTGCTTTATTCTCCGCCTGGATCAGCGCCGCCGTCTCCGCATTTTCTTCCATCATATATGTAAAAATATCAATAGATCCCTGGAAGCCGTCTTCCCCGTAGATCTGGGACGGAAAATTTAAAAGCGGCAATACATCCGTATAATTATTCTGATTCAGTACACTCATATCCGCTGCCCCGGAGCTTACAAATGACAGCTCCTCGGAAGAATTGGCAAAGGTGCCTCCCCAATAGATTTCAAGGTTAATCTTCCCGTCGGAATGCTCCGAAAGATAATCCTTGAAATAACTGATTACCTGGCCTGCAAATTCCGTCTCCGAAAAAGTGGTTGCCATAGTCAAGGTTGTCTCATCTACATCGCTTGCTCCTTTTGCAGTATTTCCCGTTTCGGATCCGTCGTCTCCTTCCTCCTGACCCGGAGCCATGTTATCCTCCTCCTGCCGTCCGGCATCTGCGCCGTCTCCTGCTGCCTGAGTGCCTTCCTCATTCCCGGTACCGCTACAGCCTGCCAGCAGCAGAACCGCCTTACCAACCGCCAATAATCCCTCTGCCATTTTCTTCTTCATAAAAATCTCCTTTCTACTTACAAAGTTTCCTTTCATTTCCTTTTCTATTTCATTTCCACTTTACGACAACCGTACCAAATACAATAACGGATTAGCTCCTATTTCTTCCTGCAATTTACGGCAGCCCCATCAAATGGGGGATCATCTCTACCAGCTGCGGGAACAGAGCCATAATCAGAATCGCCACCAGGTTCAGCACAAAAAACGGCCATACTCCGGCAAATATTTCCGACGCCCGGATCTTCAGTGCGTTGGATACCGCAAACACGTTCATACCAATAGGAGGCGTCATCCCGGCACATTCGCACAGCATCACCAAAAGCACACATACAATAAAGGGATTGTATCCCAAACCTGTCAGCAACGGAAACACAATAGGTACGGTAATGATGATCGTGGAGTTAATATCCATCACACAGCCGCATAAAATATAAAATACAACCACAATACAAAATACTGCAAAAGCCGGGATATGGGCGTTTGAAATTAATCCTGCCAGACTGTCCGCGAGCCTTGTAACCGTAACAAAACGGCTGAAAATCGTGCCTGCAATAATAATAGGGAAAATTCCTGCATTCATTACAGCTGCGTCCCAGATACAGTAACCGATCTCTTTCACTGGAACCTTCTTAAACAGTGCAAAAATGATCAGTACGATGGATACCACCGCACCAGCTACGGTAGAGGAAAACCATCCTGACAAACTCCCCACTACAATCAGGGCAAACACCAGTACGAAGGGAAATAGATACCGCAGGGACGATACCTTTTCCTTCATGCTCACTTTCCCAAGCGCTCCCTTCTTGGGCACTTTTCCGGGAAACAGGGCAATCACCACCCAAATCGCCACACACAGAAGCACGATCATGATAATTCCCACTGACAAGCCGTACATCAATGCCGTCCCGATAGACAGATTGGTCAGAAGACACCACATAATAATCGGTACACTGGGCGGAATGAGGGAGGACAGGGAACCTGCCCCTACAATGGCTCCAAGGGACAGCTTCCGGTCATATTGGTAACGCTCCAGCTGCGGCATTGCAATCTTGCCGAACACCACATTCCCTGCGATGGAAATTCCGGAGCAGGCTCCAAACACGGCATTGGATCCTACCAGGGCATACAGCAATCCTCCCCGGGCTCCGCCCAGCCATTTCTGCATAGAATCAAACGCTCCGCCTGCAATGCCGGTCACCCCGGCCAAGGTCCCTACCAGCACAAACAGCGGAAGCACCGCATAGGTATAACTGGCGCCAATGGAAAAGGGCGCCTGGGTAAACTGTGTGACTGCCATTGTAAAACCTCCAATGGCATAAAAGCCCACGAAAGAGCATACCAGCATTCCCACAAAAATCGGTATCCCGATCAGCGCCATCACAATCAACAGTACAAACATCAAAATTCCTATGACTGCCGCCTGGCTCATATCGTACCTCCTCCTTCCTTTTCTTCCATTTCCGCCGCTTCCTCCCGTACCAGCCCCACGCTGTCACGAATGATACACCAGGCAAAAGCTGCCGTTACAAGCAGGAATCCCAGGGCAATAAAGGCGGCAAAAGGCCAAATTACAAATGCATTGGCGGCAGATGAGCTTCTGGCCACCGTACGCAGCTTATCTGCAGTCAGCTTCCAGGCGCAATACCCTGCAAACCCGCAGACCAATGCTCCCAGTACATCACCTACAATCCGGATCAGCTTCTGCAGCGCCAGAGGAAATTTCCGGCATATCAGATCCACAGAGGTATGCCCCCGGTCCATCTGGATATAAGCAATGGCACAGAATACCACCGGAATATTCAGGTATGTTACCCACTCCGTACCATTGGGGATGCTGGTGGACAAAAGCTTTGACAGCAATGCATCCGCCGTACACAGAATGGCAGTAATCAGCAGGCAGACTCCTGAAATGATGGAAACTGCCCAGGTTGTCCGATAGACCATCCGGTCAATTTTTTTAATGAATTCTCTTTCGTTTTCATTCTCCTCCTTTCCCTGTCCGCACCGTTAATGCCCTGATACATTAGATCGGTTACAATAATCTGCCGCCTCTTCCCCGGCAATCCTTCCCGTATTATAGGCAAACCCCGAAGTCAGCCCCGGCATCATAAACATGTAGGTGTCCCCGCTTATGGTATTCGCATCGTTCCCTGCTGCATAAAGCCCTGGAATTGCCTGGCTTCCGGAATCCAGCACCTGGGCGTATTCGTTTATATTCAAACCGCCCAGGGCCGCATAACCGCCGGAATACAGCCTTGCCGCATAAATCCGCTCTCCCCGGATCGGTTTTAAATACTCCCTCTTTTTGAAAAATTTTTCATCCAGCCCCTTCCTGCAGGCTTCGTTATAATCCTCCACGGTATTCTTAAGGACCGTACCATCCACTCCCATCTGGCCTGCCAGCTCCTGAATGGAAGAAGCAATAAACAGGTCTTCACAGCTTTTGGATTCCTCTTCCATCTTCCTGCAGAAGCCCTCCGGCCAATCCTCAAATCTTCCGGTAAAGGGATCCCTGGTGGGCAATGCAAAGGGCATCCCATTCTTCAGATAATCCGAAACAATCTCCTCTGTCAGGATCATATACACATACATCCCCGGTTGATGCTGTACCATATTAGACGCAAACGCCCCATTGTTCATCGCCCCCTCATCTGTAAACCTCTGGCCCTTTGCGTTAATCAGAAGATTGGGCTGGCGGAAAATCCGAAGCTCGGCTATACTGCCTCCCGGCCCTCCCAAATGCCCCGGGAGCAGCCCTACATAGGAGTCAAAAAACATCTTCCCTTTAGAAGCCCCGGCCTCCCATGCCATCCGAAGCCCGTCCCCGTCCAGGAATTTTTCCGGGAAATTCATGGTCTTATTCAACTCAAACCGGGTGTATTTCCTGACCATCTCCGGATTACTTCCAAAGCCTCCGGTGGAAATAACTACAGCCTTCGCCTTTACCGTAATTTCCTCCCCTTCTGCTGTCCTTGCAATCAGCCCTTCTACCTGCCCATCCTGCATCAGAAGCCGTTCCACTGCCGTATTCAGGTAAACTTTTGTTCCAAGTGCCGATGCCGCATCATAGAGCCTGTCGGTAATAAACCCTTTTTCTTCATTCCGGCAATGCCAGGTATGATTCCCTCCATGGATATAGGCAATCACGTTCTCAAACTCGCAGCCGGCTTCCGTCAGCCAGCGAATCGTATCTGCCGATTTCCTCACAAAGGCCGATACCAGCGCCGGGTCGGACTGCCAATGGTTAAAGTCCATAAATGCATGGAACGCCTCATCCTCCGTCACAATCCGCTGTAATCTCCTTTGCTGCAGAGTATTCACCGCAAAAGGGCCCTGGCCTCCGTTGGCCACCCCTCCAATGCGTTCCCGTTTATCAAATACTACTACATCCTTTCCTTTTTGCGCTGCCGCCAGAGCTGCTGCCATCCCTCCTGCCCCGGCGCCTGCAACCGCAATTTCTGTTTCCATTCGCCTCATGTCCTTTTTCTCCTTTTTCACCGTTTTCTTAAATTATAGAAGCTTCTTTCCTTTTTCTCTTGCACTATCTGTATGGATATTTGTATTATATAACAAAAAAAGAGCATCCCGGAAATCGCGGCAACGCGTCTCCTGGAATGCTCTGTGAATTTCCATATATATTTTATTTTTTCTGCCGGCCGTTCCGATAATTTTGCGGCGACACCCCCGCCAGTTTCTTAAACAGACGGGAAAAATAGGAAAAATTATTAATTCCCACCTCCTGCGCAACAACGCTTACCGGCATGGGCGTCATCACCAGAAGTTCTTTCGCTTTGTTGATCTTTTCTTCATTAATATAATCTACCAGGGATTTCCGTGTTTCTTTCTTAAATACATTGGCCAAATAGCCTTTGCTCATATAGAATTGTCCGGCAATGCTCTCCCGGGTCAATTCTTTATCAATATTTTCCCGGATATACCGGATGATGTTCTTCGATATGCCCTTGCCCGGCGGATGCTGCTCCAGCAAATGCAGGTTATAGTCCGAAACATATTCCAGGAACCGATACAGGCCCTCAATACTCTGATTTGCCATGGTATAATGTTCCAGATACCATTTATCCGCCAATATAGCGTCCACATCCAGTTTCCGCATCTCCATAGAAGCATAAAAGCTCATGGTAAGGCGGTGTACAATACTCTGCAGGTTCTCCCGGGAAAAGATGCCGTTGGCAAGCTGCTTCTCCAGGAACTGCCGGATCTCCTCACGGATGGGCCCCGTATTTCCCGACGCAAAGCTCCAAATCCAGTCCTTCCCCTGGATAATATTTAATTCCCGGTTCTCCGCTACCTCATGCAGCAGGAACAGACGGCACTGCTGCGCCACATTTTTTTCCAGCACATCATGAAGCTTTTGGTACTCTGCCCGGGCGCCATTCAGGGAACAAATATCGCTCATATATGCGGACCATCTGCAATCGTAATAAATCGCCTGATAATCAATAAACAGGCTCATGATATTCCCGATATATTCGCACTCATTCTCATTGGACACCTGAATCAGCAAGGCAGTCTCTCCGTTTCCCACCTCAATTACATGGTATTCCTGGCGGATGCCCATAATCAGCTTTGAATTTTCCACAAAATCCTCTGCCGCTTCCGCTCCCTGTTCCGTCACTCCCTTATTTTGATGAAGCTTTAAGACCACCACCACATAACGATCCTCTATGGACAGCTCCAATCCCATATCCCGCCCTTTCTGCAGCTGTTCCTTTTCGTCAAACCATGGATCCGACAACAACACGTTCCGATAGAAGGTATGCTGTAAAAAATCCAGCATATCCGACCACTGTATCCCTCGTCGAACCATGGCCTGCTCCCAACGTGCTTCATAGGCGCGCCGAACAATTATCCGCATGGCAAACAGCAGATACTCCGCCGGGCTGCCCTCGTAGAGAAACAGATACCCACAGCCGACCCGCTCTGCCAAATACATATACCGATCGTTCACCTCCGGTGTCACCAACACCACATTTTCATACAGCTGCATTTCCCGGATTGTTTTCAGAAGCTTTCCCTCCCGCATGAACTCCAAACGCATGCAACAGACAATCAATTCCGGCTGCTGCTCTGTCAGGAACTCCTCTGCCTGTCCAAAATCCTCCGTCCACAATATCAGATCCCGGCCTTCCGTATCCTGGCCTTCATATTTGATCCGCAGCTCTTCAAAAACATATCCCTCCAAACGGCTCCTGGCGCCTTCCGGCCCCAGATATCGCTCTAATCTTTGGGTATCTCCACAAATCAGTCCCTTCATACCGGTATCTGCTCCTTTTTCAACTCCTCTGTATTTTACACCAGTACCGGATCCTTTTTCAACTATTTTTCCCTTTTTTGAAGTACGACTCTCACATTAAATCAGAGCTCATTTGATCACCAATTTCCCGCCGGAAGGGAGAAGGATATCTTCCGCTTTTAGCTCACAGTCCGCCGTAATGGTCACTCCTTTGGGCGCGTCTATTTGACTGACCGAAAAATCTCCCACAATTACTACCTGCGAGTCTTTCTCCGCATACCAGCTGCTGGCCGCATCCATTTGGATACAGGCATGCTGAATGCCTCCCTTTACCCTGGTGTGCCTCAAAGATACAGCCATCGTCCGATCCGGGTCTTTATGGATAATATCCCCATTTACATCCATATCCGAAAAAACCGCCTTGATCCCATATACCGTTTCCCCCTTCTCCACCGGGGTATTCATAGGATCACTGCTGGCCTCGGATGCAAGAATGATTCCCTTATCCGACCGAATCCCGGAATCCCGGACATCCAGATAAGCATTACATCCGGAAACCAGAAATGCTTCTTCCTTCGTATGTATATCACAACCACTGACAAGCAGCTCATTGATCTGACTGGTGTTCCCCAGTACGCTGAAAAAATAAGCAAAATATTGTCCCGATTCCGCCTGAATCCGGCTCATTCTGGCTCTTCCTTTACGATCCAGCATAATCGTATGGGAAGCCGTCTTAATCCGGCAGTCATCCAGCACCACCAGACAGCCTTCGTCCGAAAACGTAGCGTACCCAGGGTTTTTTACCTCAATTTCACATCCCTCCGCCTGCAGATAGCAGTCTCCCCAGGAGCCGTCTGTAGACAGCCCGGCCCAGCCGTCGGAAATCACCTGGCAGTCCTTGAAATAGCTGTGGGCATTTCCTTCTGTCAACGATAGCCGGCTATGACCGCTTACTCCCATAGACGGCGGCGCCGATACCATTCCCGGCCCTCCGACAAGCGCATGGCCGGGCCAGCCCTCCGGCACTTGTCCACCCTTGCAGACCAGTTTACAGCCACGCACATACAAATTGGCATATTCGTTGGCATTCAGGCAAGAGCGCAGCACACCGTCCACCACAATTTCCGAGTCTGCAATCTCCACCGCTGCACTGCCCAGAGCCTGGACGGCAGCACCGTACCCGTCAAAATCATTCACGCAGTTCCCGGACAATGTAATTTTGGCGTTCGCAACCCGATACCTGCTGTTTCCGTCTATCAGGATTCCGCCGACCAAATCCTTTTCACAGGACATCACCAATCCTTCCGCCTGCTGTTCCGTCACTGTTCCGAATGTGGATGCCTCCGTACCAAGGGGCGCCAGCACACCATCCGTAACCCTGATTTGAGGATTTTGTTTCCCATGGGGAATTCCCTCCGGCTCCGGCACATTGGGGTCCGGCATCACACCGAAGCCGGGCGGTCCCGGAATCTGCTCCGGAATTTCCATCGTCCCGCCCACCTGGGGCATGCCATAAGGTATATTAATCCTTGCCATATCAGTCTCCTCCCTTCAATTCGAATCCGCCCCTTCATTGGGTATCAGCAGAATTCTCGCAACATCGATTTCACCGGCTGCCAGCCCTTCTACCTTTTGCACCGCATCCTCCAGGGCTGCCTTTTGAATGGAATAAATAGCGACATCCAGCTTTCCAAGCCGGATCAGGTCAAACAGCATGCGAATCTCATCCTTGGTATAGGTAAAGGAGAATTTCAAATCATACTCAAAGGGACCCAATGCAGCCGTAATCAGCTCGAAGGGACGGCCGTCGCTTCCTACCAGCATTACCTGACCGTTGGACATCACAAGATCAATGCAGGTCTGTACCGAAGACGGGTGTCCGGCAGCTTCAAAAGCCACCGCTGCGCCTCCTTCCCCATGACAAATTTGTTTTGCCAGCTCTATGTCAGCCGCATTACCCGGATCCAAAGCATAATCCGCACCCGCCTTTAATGCCAGCTCCCTTCTGGACGCAATCGGATCAAAAGCAATCAGATTTCTGGCCCCGGCCATTTTCGCGAACTGCAGTATGGATAAACCAATGGACCCGCAGCCTGTCACCACCACATTGTCTCCGGCCCGCAGTTCAGAACGTCTGACCGCATGAAGGCCAACCCCTAACACATCGAACAAAACCGCCTGCTCGAAACAAACGCCCTCCGGAATGAGAAATAATTCGTTTTTCGGGAAATGGGATATCACATACTCCGCATACGCTCCCTGGGTTCCGGGCCCGATCCCAAGGGTATTGGGAAATGCATTTTCACAGGTATTGGGATGTCCTGTATTACAGGAATAGCAATGGCCGCAGTCACCGGGAGGGCCCACTGCAACCCGGTCACCAATCTTCACACAGTCAACGCCTGTTCCTACCGCTTCCACAATCCCGACAGCCTCATGTCCCGGGATTAATTCACCCGCAAAAATCCCCGGCATTTTATAAGCATGGACATCCGTCCCGCAAATCCCGCAATACAGCACCTTTACCAGAACCTCTCCTTCTGAAGGGATTGGCTTTGGAAGATCAATTACCTCCAAATGACCCACGCCGAAATAATTTACCGCTTTCATAGCAAAACTCCTTTCATATAAATGCTCATTTTCATTCCATTATAAACAGCCCGCTGATTCTTCTCTTGCAATATCGAATACAAAGTTTTCATTATTTACACATCATAAATAATAAGAAAAGGGACAAACTATCCATACGCATTTTGAGGAGGATTGCACTGTGCAGTCAAAAATACCTGTTTTTAGGAGGAACACAAATGGACGGGAACCATACCCCAGAGCAGCACAAGCCGCTGCCGCACAAACCAAAGCCAGAGCAAAAGACGCAGGCCGGGACGCAAAAGACGCACAAACCGGAGCAAAAGACGCCTGTGCCCGGCGAAGCCAACATTCAGAAATTCCTGGCAGATTTGGCCAGATTCCGGGAAATGACCCGCAAATTCTACCTAAAGGAGCTCTCCGTTCCGGAATACAAGCACATTTCCGGAGGCTTCGGCAGCTATGCCCAAAGGGGCGGTACCGCCAGTATGCTGCGTCTGCGTTTGACCGGCGGGGAAATTACGAAGGAGATGCTGAATTTTATTGCGGAAAGCATAGATAAATACGAGATTGATTTGATCCATTTGACTACCTGCCAGAGCCTGCAATTTCACGATCTAAAGGAAGACCAGGTCGCAAAGCTGGTGGAGGAAGCCTTTGACCACGGCAGCATTACCCGGGGCGGCGGCGGGGATTATCCCCGAAACGTCATGGCTTCTCCCCTGTCCGGCGTAAGAAAGGGCGAGCCTTTTGACGTGCTCCCCTATGCAAAAGCCGCTGCCGATTATCTTTTGGGCTTTATCGATACCGTAACGCTTCCCCGGAAGCTGAAAGTCTGTTTTTCCAATTCCCCGGAAAATCAAGTGCATGCCACCTTCCGTGACCTGGGCTTTATCGCCTGCAGCGATCGGACCTTTGATGTCTACAGTGCCGGGGGACTGGGACGGAATCCCCGGATGGGCGTAAAGGTTGCTTCCCACATCCCGCCGGAAAAAACTTTATACTATATCAAGGCCATGATTGATACCTTCCTGGCCCACGGCAATTATGAAAACCGTGGCCGGGCCAGAACCCGTTTTATGCAGGAGGATCTAGGGGTTGACGGATATTTGCAGGCTTATCAGGAAAATTTGCAGAAGGCTTTTGAAACAGAATCCTTGGATCTTGCCATTTCCGAATCCCAAAACGCCCAAGCCGAGAACACCCAAGACCAAAGCGCCCAACCCGAGAACACCCAAGACCAAAGCGCCCAACCCGAAGCGGATCATCCCTTTTCTCATCCCAGGGTTATTGCCCAGAAGCAGCCGGGGCTTTACGCTGTCTTCTATAAACCCGCCGGCGGAAACATACCGGTCCCCCTGCTTCGAACCCTTTCCGACGCCTTTGAGTATATGGAGGGAGCGGCCATTCGTATTACGCCGAATCAGTCCATGTACATCATCAACTGCACAGAGGAAGAAGCAAAATTAATTTTAAATTTAACAAATGACAGCGTTAAAACAAGATTTGAAATGTCAGTTGCCTGCATTGGTGCCGCAATCTGCCAGGTGGGCGCCCGGGATTCACAGGCGCTGCTGTCCGCCTGTTTGAAAAAGGTTCAAAAGGAAAATTTTGCCGACGGCGTCCTGCCCCTGATCCGGATCTCCGGCTGCCCTTCCTCCTGCAGCGCCCACCAGGCGGGGGCTTTAAGCTTCCGGGGCGGCGTCCGCCAGACGCCGGAAGGCCCTAAGCCTGCCTTTGCCGTCTTTGCGGGAGGCTGCGATACCTTGGGGGAAGAATCTTTCGGAGAAGATCTTGGCGTTATGCTGGAAGAAGAAATCCCGTCCTTCCTGGTGGAACTGGGCCGGGCCATTGCCTCGGATCGTTCCACCTACGAAGAATGGGTAACAAAGAATCCCGAGAAATTCAAAGAAATTTACAAAAAATATATTTAGATATAATATCTTTTACTATCCGAGTTGATTTTGAAAATTAATTTTTAATATAATTTTCAATCTCACCTTTGAAAATACTGGTTTCCGAACTTTTCTACTTCATCATAGATAATATCGTCCACTCCCGGGAAAATCGCGCCCGGCCCGCCATAGGTCATGCAGGGAATGAACTTGCCGCCCGGCATATAGGCTTCACAGGCCCGGCGCACTTCCCTGCGGATCACTGCTTCGTCGCATTCCTTCCGATCTATGACTCCTGCGTCCAATCCGCCCATGAACAGCATATGCCCGGGCAGCTCCTTTTGCAGCCTGGCAATGTCGTTCTGAGGCAGCGCTCCCTGCCAGATATCAATGCCGATTTCCTCCATATCCTTCACAATGGGCTCCAAAAAGCTGTCCCCATGATGAATCACCAGAATATCATGCTCCTTCATATATCCATACATCCTGGCATAGCCCGGTTTCAGAAATTCCCGCCAGATATCCGGGCTGATCAGCATACTTTCCTTGGAACCCCAGTCGTCGTGAACCAATACCGCATCCGGCTTCATGGTATTCACCAGATGGGACATATAGGCCATACGGAACTCCACGATATAATCAATCAGCTCCTGCATTGCTTCCGGTTCGTCCAAAAAGCCCACCAGGGCATTTTCAAAGCCCATCAGGTTGTGCAGCAGCTCAAAATTTCCGATGGGCATAAAGGCCACCGCAAACTTCCCTTCTGCCCTGGCCCCCGCCATCTGGCCGAAGGATGCTTCCCAGTCAAACTTCATATTGGCAATATCCAGCGCTTTCACGCAGTCCCGCCACTTGGTTACATCCGGGCAGACCAGGTTTTCTTCCGAAGGCATGGGCCCCGGCTGTCCTTCGTCCCAGGCCAGCGTCACGCCCCAGGGGTCTGTGACGGTAGCGCCCGGATGGGCCGGAGCCACGGTCAGAAGCAGCTGGTCGAAAATCAGCTGAAAGCACTGCCAGCCATTTACGATTCCGTCCGGGCGTTCCCCTTTTAACATTGCCAAAACATTTTCTCTCTGTGTCATCTCTGTCCCTCCGCATCATTTTCCTGCCATTCGGTTGCAGGAATCCTGTTTTATCGTTATAATGTAATCATAACACCCCTTGCTTTTTCTGAAAAATAGAAAAAATGTATGGCTGGCCCCATATTTTAAATGATTATTACGGTTCACCTCGTGACCAGTAAAACAATTCCGGGAGGCATTATGACATCCAGACAGATCCAGACCTTTTTAACGGTGGCAGAAACATTGAATTTTACAGAAGCGGCGGAACGCCTGTATTCTTCCCAGCCCTCTATCAGCCGCAATATTTCCCTGCTGGAGGAGGAGTTGGGCTTTAAGCTTTTTGAACGGGGAAACAATTATGTGACCCTCACCCAGTCCGGCGCCATTATGGCCCAGACCTTCGGCGATATCCGGGAGCTTTATGAAAAGCAGCACAAGGTTGCTTCCTATCTGGCCCAGGGCATCAGCGGAAAACTCACTCTGGGCTTCCATTCCAATCTGAATATCAGCCGGCTCTGCCTGGAATACCTGGACCGCTTCCGCAGGGAATATCCTTATGTGGTGATTGATTTTTCCTGCCGTTCCAACGCCGAGCTGAACCGCCTGTTTGCGGAAAAGCAGATTGACATTGCCATTACCCATGAATTCAACCGCCCGAACACGCCAAACAGCCGGACAAAATCCTTTTATCAGACAAACATGTTTCTGCTCTACGGCAAACGCCACCCCAACTACGGCAAGGAAAACCTGTGCTTTCAGGATTTTGCCTCTTCCCGGTTCTATTGTCCGGAGGAATGCGATTCTGAAGTATTCTGGGAATTGATGGAAAAATTGACCCGGTACTACCAGGTTTCGCCCTGGAAAATCCATACCGCCAATAATATAGAAACCGTCCTATTGAACATCAAATTCGGGAACGGCGTGTCTTTTATGGATGATGTGATTTTAGAACATATCGGGGAGGACTTATGCGCCCTCCCCCTGGATCAAAGTATTTCCGAAGTGAATCTGAATATTACCTGGGATCAGCGAAATCCCAATCCCATGATCCCTTTGCTGGTTCGTTTTTTCTGAACCTGCCTCTTTCCGGCGGACATGGCCCTTCCGGTTCGGATGCTTTTCCTTAGGGACATACGCCCCTTGATCTTATGGCTGCGGCGCAGGCCGGATATCCCGGACGTCAAATTTCTGCTTCTCCAGGGCTTTTACCACTTTATCAAAGTCTTCCGCATCCACCCGCAGGAAAATTTCCACCAGGTGCATTACATCCGTCTGCATCACCAGCATATTGCGGATATCCCCTCCGGCCTTGGCAATCGTCTCACAGACCCTGGCCAGGGCGCCCCGGCTGTCATAGCTGTAGATTACCATGGAATTGTGCTTATGGCCGAACATCTTCTGGTACTGTTTGAATACCGCCTGCTGGGTTACAATCCCCACCAGCTGGTTATGCTCGTCGGTAATGGGGATAAACCGCACCTTGGACGTGATGAACATAACGGCCGCCTCTTCAATCCGCAGGTCCGACGGAATGGTCTCGATCTTTGACTTCATGAATTCCCGGACCTTTTTTTCCAAAAATTCCTGTTTGCTGCAGCCCTCTTCAAAGTAAGACTCAAACAAAAACTGCTTGGACAATACTCCCACGAACTCCTGATCGTCCACCACCGGAAGGGACAAAAGCCCATGCTCATTGATGATCTTAATAGCAGACTCCACGGTATCGGTTACGTGGATACAGGCCAGCTGCCCGTACGGAATCATAATTGTATTTACTCTCATAGCAAAACCTCCCTTATTTCAATCCCTATATCTGTAGTATACCTTGCTTTTCCCTTTCCTTCAATCCCTTTTCAAAAGTTTTCTTTGCCGTTTCTTACCGTTGTCCCGTTGCAAAAAGCCCCGGCCGTCAAAGACAGCCGGGGCTTAAAAAAGGGGAGGATAAGTATTTAATTTCATCTTTGGTATCCGGATGATTCCTGGGTGGGGGCCTTCATTCCTCATCCGGTAATTATAGTATGAACGAAATTTTTACTTTTATTCCATACATTTTAAAATTTTTTGAAAAATATTTTTTCCGATTTTCATGGAAAACCGAAAACTTTAGAAAAATGAGCTAAACAGGGCTCCGGCCAGGCTGCTGCTTCCGTAACCGCTGCCGTAAATCCCGCTCTTCATAAGGCTGCCTAAGGCGCTGTAATTGCCGTAGCTGCTAAAAGAGCTGTAGGGATTGTACCCGCCATAGCTTCCGTAGCCGCCGTAGCTTCCATAAGAGCCATAGCCGCCGTAACCGCCATAGCTTCCATAAGAGCCATAACCGCCGTAACCGCTCACACGTCCGTAAGACGCATACTGGTTCTTGGCCTGCTCCGATGCGGCATTGGCTTCCACATAAATACTCTTTACCGAAGTCTTTCCGGCAAAGGATTCCGTACTGCCGAATACCTTTTTCAGATCCGCAAGATCTGCTTTGCCCAGGGCTTCCTTATCCACCACAAGGCTTCCGTCCTTGCCCGCCGTAATGCCTACCTTTGCCAAATCCTCCTGAAAGCTGCTGTAATTATCCTGAAGCTGGCTGGCATAAAGGTTATTCAAAGTGCCTCCGGTGCTTTTCATGTTCTGAACCATGGTATTATAATCCGCCACAAAATTCGACACCTCGGAAACGTATTCCTTGGTATCCCCTTTTGCCTCCGCCTGAGCCGAAAGGCTGTCCTTCCCGTTGTCCATCAGGTTCTGCCCCCGTACCCGCAGGCTCTGGGCTGCATTCTTGGTTCCTTCATAAATTGCATCTGCCCGGGCTGCCGCTTTCTGGGCATAGCTGTTTGCTCCGCGGCTGTATCCGTAAGTCCTGCTCGGGCCATACAGCGGGTTCGTACCATTAGCCTGATTCATCCCATAGGTGCGGGCGTTCTTCGTAACCTGTCCCGTACGGGATGGATTCTGCATGGTACCGTACCGCTTGGAAGCGGATGTATTCAGAAAATTATACATATTCGTCATTCCTGATATTCGCATAATATTCCCTCCTGTCTTGATTTCTCCAGCAGCAACTGCCGGGGCTTTCACTTTCCTCCTCTTTCATTATATCGGAAGGGAAACCGGGAAGAAAAGGGATATGTCATCAATAGGAGAGGATGTGTCATCAAAAAGGTTACTGTTCCATCCCGGGCCGGATTCGTTACCGCGCGCACCTCGGGTGTGAACGGTAACCTCAAAAAGGCCGGGGCTTTTGCTGAAGCAAAACGGTCAAAAGGAAATCCCCCTGCTCCTCTTTGTATTCCATACAGCCGCCGTATTTTTTGGCGCAGGCGGCTATGTTTTTCAGACCCATTCCGTGATTTTCGCTGTCCGGCTTGGTGGAAACCGGAAAACCTCCGGCTTCTTTGGGAATGCCCCCTTCCGGCAGAGGGTTTCGGATTTCCAGAAAAAAGATCCGGCTGCGCTGCACGCCTTTCACGGAAATAAACACGTTCTCCGGCTCCAGCTTCCGGCAGGCTTCCATTGCATTGTTCCAGCCGTTATTTAAAATAATGCTTAAGTCAAAGGGATCAATATCCAGTTCTTTTGGAAAAACAAACTGACACTCCAGGGAAATGCCTGCCTGCTTCGCCTGCTGCCGGAACCGGTTTAAGATCACGTCGGTCACCGGATTTCCGGTCTTATAGTGCATTTCCAGGCTGTCTATGGCCTGCTCCATACTGGCTAAATAGCCGAACAGCTCTTCCTTCAGCTCCGAATCTCCAAAAACAAGCGGCATTTGTTTTTTGCCGTCCCCAAAACGCTCCTCATCCGGCCTTGTTCCGGCCTGTCCTGCCCCCAGGGCGAGCAAGGCATGGATATCCGCCGCATAATTTTTCATATCATGCTTCATCCCCTGAATCCGTTCCTGCATCCCTTCCAAATCCCGGATATAGCCCTCCAAATCTTCCACCCGGTTCTGGTACACCAAAAGGCTGCATTTTTCCGCTTCCTCCTCCAGCAGCCTGCAGCGGGTACGCACGACAAACACCACCAGCAGTACGCTGCTGAAGGCAATACCCGGAATCACCCCGTATAAAATCGGGTTTTCATCAAAAATCATATGCATCTGTCCGTCGTCTTTCATGCTTACCCAAAGGCTGCGGAGCAGAATCCCGATACAGAGGCTCATAAACACCGGAAGCGCCAGATAAAACAATTCTCCTCCTTTCGGCTGCCGTCTTGTCCGGGTAAATTCCCGAATCAGCTGCTTCAGCACCAGATGCAGGGCCCACAGATACAGGGCAAAAAACATCAAATTCCAACCTTTCTCAATCACTGCCGCAAAAAAATAAAACTTCTCTTCTTCCATCCCTCCCGTATTTTCGATCCACCTGCCCAAAACAGCAAAAAACAGGTTCGGAATCCAGATCGTAAGGCAGAACATTCCAAACCGCAGCATTTCACTGACCGCCAGATATGTCAGGGTCAGATAGGCGATCATCTTCCTGGCTGACCATTGATAGGCCAGCCCGCTCAATAAAAGAACCCCGAAGCATAAAAGCGTAGAAACCAGGGTATCCCGGCTGTTGTAGATATATAAACCGCCGTACAAAAGCCGCTGCAGCCAGGGACTGTAGCTAATCAAAAGCCGCAAGCAGACAAAGGGAAACGCCAGCGCCGCAAACGCCCGCCACTTCTGCTGCCGATCCAGCTTAGGCTCCAGCACTTCTGTCAGAAGCAGGAAAAAAAGCCAGCCCTGGAATCCCAATATCACGATATCCATAATTAAATCTATCATTAATTTCATGCTTTCCCTCTGTTGATTCCTAATATCAGTCCTACGGCCCGCCTTCCCGCTACGGGGCAATTACCCGCCGCAGATAAGCCAGGTAAGCTGCGGAAAACTCCCCGTATTTTTGCTTTGCCATATAGACTTTCAAGTCGTTCTTCAAATAAACATTGGCGGTATCATATCCCACCACATACCGAAAGTGTACCAGGAAGCCTCTGTGGCACCGGAAAAAGTCTTCTCCCAGACGTTTTTCCAGCTCCTGCATCCTTCCGTAAAATTCCACGGTCTCCGTTTCGGTGTGCAGCAGGATTTTCCGGCCGTTGCTTTCCGCATAATAGATTTGTTCCAGCGGAATGACCCGGTAGGCGCTGCCGTCTTTTACCTGCAGGGGCTGCCGTTCTTTCACCTGCGCCGCCTGCCGGACGGCCTTGTGCAGCACCTGGGAAAATTTTTCTCCATCCACAGGCTTCAGCAGATAATGGAACGCTCCTACATCAAACGCTTCGAACACATGTTCTTCATGCGCCGTAACGAATATAACCAGAAGTCCCGGATACTGGGCGAGCTGCTCCGCAATTTCCAGGCCGTTTGCTTCCTGCATTCCGATATCCAGAAATACAATATCCAATCCGGCCGCCTGCTCCAAAAGCTCCCGGCCGGAGGCAAAGCACCGCACCCGGCACTGCAGCCCTTCCCCTTCAATCCGCGTCTTTAAATCCTCACGGATTCTTTGTTCGTCATCACATACCGCTATCTCAATCATGCCAATCTCACTTTACTCTATCGGTTTCATATTTCGTTGTTCTCTTATCATTTCCAAAATACTCTGCTATATGTTTCGTCAAATTCTTCCGATTTCTATAGAATTCGTCATGAAATACGCCTTTTTTGTCATAAAGCAAGAAAAGTGTAAATAGGCTTGCGGAATACCGCTGCTTGCAGTAAGATAGGCTTATGGGAGACAGCCGCTGCATTTGCTGTTTTCGGTAAACCGCTTCCGGATGTTTCGGAAAACGGATGTATTTTAAAATCAAACAAAAAGAATCGGGGATTTTTATGAAAAAAACAAAACGGATTCTTGCAATGATCGGTGTTCTTTTACTGGTGCTTTTGTACTTATCCACACTGGTGTTCGCCTTATTGGGAAAGGATTTTATGAACTGGCTGATGGCCTCCGTAGGCGCCACGCTGATCCTCCCGGTGCTGATTTGGGCCTACGGCTTCGTGGCACGCATGTTAAAGGGGAATGGGGAAGAAAACGATGCAAAGCAATAGCAGGGCTTGGGAATCCCCCATCCCTTAGTTTGTGTTTGCAGATTGCATTCTGACAGATGTGCGGCCCGCCCGGCGGGAGATTTTTGCGGAATATAATTTTTATTTACAGGAGCTTCCTGTATAATTCAAGTATAGGGAATTCCAAGAAAGAAGGTTGAGA
>CAJUSQ010000025.1 GCA_910588885.1 uncultured Lachnospiraceae bacterium | reverse complement strand
CGTTTGGGAGCCGATTCCGGGAACAGACAAACAGTATCTCCACGTTTTTCACAAAAAACAGCCGGATTTAAACTGGGAAAATCCCAGGCTTCGGGAGGAGATCTATCGTAACATTAACTGGTGGCTGGAGAAAGGGCTGGGCGGCTTTCGGATTGACGCAATCATCAATATCAAAAAGGCACTTCCCTTCCGAAGCTATGAGCCGGACCGGGAAGACGGCCTCTGCAGCGTCCAGGCTATGTTAAAAGACGCGGAAGGCATCGGGGAATTTTTAGGGGAAATGCGGGATCGTACGTTTGAAAAGTACGACGCTTTTACCGTGGGAGAGGTATTCAACGAAAAGCCGGAGGAAATTCCGGACTTTATCGGGGAACACGGATATTTTTCCAGTATGTTCGATTTCAACGAAGCCGTATTCGGTCAAAGCGACAAGGGCTGGTACGACTGCTCCCCCATCACTCCCGAGGACTATAAGGAGCGCTGTTTCCAGGCCCAGGAACGGATCGGCAATGTCGGTTTTCTTTCCAATATTATCGAAAACCACGACGAGCCCCGGGGCGTATCCCGTTACATCCCTGAGGGGGACTGCTGTCCGGAGAGCAAAAAAATGCTGGCGGCATTGAATTTTCTGCTGCGGGGGCTTCCCTTCCTCTATCAGGGACAGGAATTGGGCATGGAGAACACCAGTTTTTCTTCCATCGAAGAGGTAGACGATATCTCCACCCTCAATGAATATCAGATTGCACTGGATGCCGGGCTCACCCCGGAAGAGGCTTTAAAGGCCGTGGCCCGCTTCAGCCGGGACAACGCCAGGACTCCCATGCAGTGGAATGACCGGCCCAACGCCGGATTTACCACCGGCACACCCTGGCTTGCCGTCAATCCCAACTACCCGGCCATCAATGCGGAAGCACAGCAAAAGGATCCGGATTCCCTGTGGCATTTTTATCAGAAGCTCATTGCCCTTCGGAAAAATCCCCTTTACCGGGAAACCATCGTATACGGAAGCCTGACCCCTTTCCGGCGGGAACAGAAAAATCTGATGGCTTACTATCGGACCGGTGAAAAAACGCTGCTGGTACTGGGAAATTATCAAAGGGATGCCCAGTCCGTAACCCTTCCCTCCGGCGAGCACCGGGTACTGCTGAACAATTATCCGGATTTCCTGAAACAGGACGGCAGCCTTACCCTTTATGGCTATCAGGTATTGGTACTGGAATGCGTTTCATCATAATATAGAAAGGATGTATCAAATATGAACAGAACTTGGTGGAAAGAAGCCGTTGTTTATCAAATCTATCCCCGCAGCTTTATGGACAGCAACGGGGACGGCATCGGGGATTTAAAGGGGATTACCAGCCGTCTGGATTACCTCCGCGATCTGGGAATTGACGTGATCTGGCTCTCCCCGGTCTACCAATCCCCCAACGACGACAACGGCTATGATATCAGCGATTATCAGGCGATTATGGCGGAATTCGGCACTATGGAGGATTTCGACGAGCTCCTGGCCCAGGCCCACGCCAGGGGCATCCGGATCGTTATGGATCTGGTGGTCAACCACACCTCCGACGAGCACAGGTGGTTTGTGGAAAGTAAAAAATCCAGGGAAAATCCCTATCGGGATTATTACATTTGGCAGGAAGGAAAAGACGGGGAAACCCCGCCCAACAACTGGGGCTCCTGCTTCGGCGGTTCGGCCTGGCAGTATGACGAAGCCACTTCCATGTACTACCTCCATCTGTTTTCCAAAAAACAACCGGATCTGAACTGGGAAAACCAAAAGGTCCGCCAGGAAGTGTACGATATGATGACCTGGTGGTGCGACAAGGGCATCGACGGCTTCCGGATGGACGTAATCAGCCTGATTTCCAAGACTCCGGAAATGCCGGACGGGGAAATCCGCGGGCTGTACGGGGATTTCGGCCCCCACTGTTTCCATGGTCCCAGGGTTCATGAATTCCTTCAGGAGATGAACGACAAAGTCCTGTCCAAATACGACCTGATGACCGTAGGCGAAACCCCGGGAGTGACACCCGAATTGGCCTGCCAGTATGCCGGAGAAACAACCCAGGAGCTGAACATGGTCTTCCAGTTTGACCATGTGGACAGCGCCGGAAAATACGGAAAATGGACCGATGAAAAGACACCCCTGACCTCTTTAAAGGAGACCCTCTCCCGCTGGCAGACCGGATTATATGAAAAAGCCTGGAACAGCCTGTTCTGGGATAACCATGACCAGCCCCGGGCCGTTTCCCGCTTCGGGGACGACCGCCCTCAATTCCGGGAAATGTCCGCCAAAATGCTGGCCACCTGTTTGCATATGCTTCAGGGGACGCCTTACATTTACCAGGGGGAAGAACTGGGTATGACCAATTATCCCTTCCATAGCCCTGACGACTTCCAGGATATCGAAAGCATCAACGCCTATCGGGAATGGTGTACCGAAGGCCCTGCTTCCCATGAAGAGTTCTGGCCCTGTATTACCGCTAAGAGCCGGGACAACGCCAGAACACCTGTTCAATGGGATAACAGCCCCCAGGCAGGATTTACCACAGGAACGCCCTGGCTTCCCGTGAATCCCAATTACACGGAAATCAATGCGAAAGCAGAAACGGCGGATCCTGATTCCGTCTTCCACTATTACAAAAAGCTGATTGCCCTGAGGAAGCAGAACCCCATTATTGTATATGGAAAATACCAGCTGCTCCTGCCCGACAGCGAAACCCTCTTTGTATACACCCGAACCCTGGAATCGGAAAAACTGCTGGTGGTCTGCAGCTTCTCCTGCCAGGAAACGGCTTTTACGATCCCGGAAGAATTTCTGGGTGCCTCCTGCCTGATTTCCAATGCGGAACGTTCCTATGACAGGCCGGACATTACCTTACGGCCCTACGAAGCCTTCGTACTTCACCGGAATTCCTAGGACTCCGCAGCATAAGAGCCCCCGGTTCGTTATATTTTTAACGAACCAGGGGCTCTGTCTTACTCTCTTTCTGCAGTCCGGACTGCTTTTCCGCTGTCCGGAACCGTGTTCCAAAGCCATTTAATACAATTCTGCAATCCGGGTCACAGCCACGTAAATTTCCGAAATCTTATACCAGGTCGCATAATCAATCACCCCGGTCACCGGCAGCCCGAAAATGGACTGGAAGGCTTCTACGGCCCGCTTAGTGGCATTTCCGAAGATGCCGTCCGGTGTAATACGGGGAATTGCCGTATAGACCTGTGCCACCCGGGCCAGCTGCTCTTGGATCTGCCGGACCTTATCGCCGCTGGAGCCCACCTGCAGATTTTCTCTGGGCCAGGAGGCCGGGATACCGGAAATCTCTTCCGCTTCATTAATGTACATACTGCTGCCGTAATAATACCGCAGAATCTCAATGGTGGAATAGCCCTGATCCCCCAAAGCTTTGGAGCCCCACTGGGTCAGCCTGATTGCAGCTGCGTATCAAAAAATCCCGCAAGAACCTTCGGCAGCTCCGGTAGTGATTCAATAAAAGGAACCAGTTCCGACACGCATCCATATCCCGTACGGGTATGGATAAAGGGAAGCCCGGCAAAAGACGCTGCGTCCAGATCTCCCTGGGTATCACCCACGTAAACGGCTGCGTCCAAACGGTTTCGTTCCATAACCAAACGTATGTTCTCTCCCTTTGGACGTCCGGTTCCGCCAAAGCTTTCATAATCGTCAAAATAGCTGCCCAGCATATGATACCGTAAAAAAGCTTCAATATATCCGGTCTGGCAGTTGCTGACGATAAAAAGGTGATATTGTTCCTTTAATTTCCTTAAGGTCTCTTCCAGCCCTTCCATCAGCCGTCCACCGTGCGCCGCTATGTATTTATTTTCCACATCCATACAATGCTGAAGTATTTCCAGCCGCTTATCTGCGGGCAGCATAGGGAAGAGGAGATCGGCAATCTCCGTCATGGTCTTGCCCATCACGGAAGAAATCGCTTCCCGGGTAATCCCTTTTTTCAGTTCCGGGAACTTCTCAAGAGCCAGCAGCCAGGAATCCGTTACTTCCCGGGAGGAATCCCAGAGAGTCCCGTCCAAGTCAAATAATACGCCTTTTTTCATAATCAACCCATATGCCTGTCGATCGCCTGAACCGATTATACTGCCATTTCCTTCAGATCATCGGCAATGATCAGCTTCGCTTCCGTTGCTTCCTGGATCTGCTCTACGGTAAATTCCGGATTGTATTCCGTCAGCACAAGGCCCTCCGGTGTCACGTCCATAACGCCCATTTCCGTAACAATCATGTTTACCTGTCCTTTTGCGGTCAGGGGAAGGGTACATTCTTTTAAAATTTTATGTTTTCCCTTATTGGTATGCTCCATGGCAACAATTACCTTCTTTGCGCCTACGACCAGGTCCATAGCGCCGCCCATGCCGGGAACCATCTTACCCGGAATAATCCAGTTGGCGATGTTGCCCTTCTCATCTACCTGCAGGGAGCCTAATACCGTTGCGTCCACATGGCCGCCCCGGATAATGGTAAAGGAATCCGCACTGCTGAAAAATGCCCCGGTTGCTTCCACTCCTGCCGGTGCACCGCCTGCATTCACAATATAAGGTGCGTCTTCCTCGGAATCAGCCTTAGCCTTTAACCCTACAAACCCGTTCTCAGACTGCAGGGTAATGGAAATAGAGGGATCCAAAAACTGGGGAACCAGCGTCGGCAAGCCGATTCCTAAGTTTACCACATCGCCGTCCTTTAATTCTTTGGCCACACGTGCCGCAATAAAGCTCTTCTTATCTTCCATTAGTTGGCGCCTCCTTCTAAAATATAATCTACATAAATACCCGGTGTTTCCACGAAGTCCGGTCCGATTGCACCGGCTTCCACATGCTGGTCTGCTTCTACGATGACAATGTCTGCTGCGGTTGCCATCATATTATTGAAGTTTCTGGTCGACCCCTTATAACGAACGTTTCCTGCTTCATCCACCTGATAAGCCTTGATCAGTGCAATATCTGCCTTTAAAGGCTTCTCCAGGAGATACTCTTTTCCGTCAACTTCAACGATCTGCTTGCCGTCTGCAACGGTAGTCCCAATCCCGGTCGGTGTTAAAACCCCGCCCAATCCGGCTCCGCCGCTGCGGATCTGCTCTGCCAGCGTTCCCTGAGGAGTCAGGACAAGATCCAGTTCCCCTGCACTGTACTGCTCTCCGCAGGTCTTATTCAAGCCTACATGGCTGGCAATCAGCTTCTTGGCCTGACGTGTTTCCAAAAGCCTGCCTGTCCCTCTGTTGGGGAATCCTGCGTCATTGCAGATAATGGTCAGATCCTTGGCCCCGCTTTCCACAATGGCTTCTACCAGACGCTCTGCGGTTCCGTTCACCATAAAACCGCCAATCATAATTGTCATGCCGTCCTTAAACAGTCCGGCCGCTTCCTTTTGGGTAATTGTTTTTACCTTTGCCATAAAAGAGCTCCTTTCGTTTCTATAAATTTTGTTCAGGCGTGCTTCGTCGGCCGCTATGACTGAAGGGCAATAATCTAAACAGACTATTGCCCTTCCATTCATACCTCAAAAAATCAATCAAAATAACCAACTTGTCTGTAAAAAGCAAACCCAATGCAAACTTATCTCCATTTGTAGTATACCTATTTTCCCGGGAAATGTCAATCAAAATTTCGGAATCAATTTCCCATAATCCATACGGGAAACAGCGGTCCTGTCCGGGCCTTGGCTCTGCTAAATACTGCTGTCCACCTGGATTCCCTTCAGATCCTCTTCCAACAGCTTCTGCCGCTGCCGGATCTCTTCCATCTGGGCATCCACTTCATTCTGCACCTTCTGGATCTCATCCATACCGGAATCCTTCCATTGGTTTTGCTCCTTCTTCTCCTCCCGCAGAGCTTCCATTTCTTCCTTCTTCTCCTGCTGCTCTTCGGCTTTCTCCACGGTGTCTTCCATATCCTCTTTGACCTTGTCCATGCTCTCCTGGGTCAGCATCCCTATAATCTCCTTACGGGATGCATCCAGAGATTCTTTTGCCAGACGCTTCGCATCATCCATTCCATGATACTTCAAAAGCTCCTGCTTCGTGTCACGGATTACCTGTGACTCCACTGCAATCACCTTATTGGCCTCTTTGATCTCTTCCTTCCATACTCCCTTGGAGCTTTCCAGACCCATGACCGCTTTCTGATATTCTGTCATCGGCCCTAACTGGCGGATCTGCTCCACCTCCTCTTTTGTAAGTGTCACGTCGGAATTAGGATCTGCCGCTTCCTCAAGCTTCATACGCAGTTCCAGATCCTGCTGCTCTTTGCTGTCGTCCTCAATGCCGTAAGCTTCTTTCAGCTTGGCCTGTTCTTCACTTAAAGAATTCATTTCCCTAAGGGCCGCCGCCGCTTTCTCCTTATTCTCTGCAATCCTGCCCCGGCGTTCCTCAAAATCCCGGTCAATCTCACTGTCCATCTTAAACTGGCTGCCAATGATATCCATTGCATCCTTCCTGGCCTTTTGTTTCCGGGCCAGAATGCTGTCCTGGGCCAGATTCAGGTCCGAGCCTTTAATGGAAACCGTATCGGATGCCCTCGTGCTTTGTCCCCTTGACTGCCGTTCTTCCTTCACCTGCCGGCCGTCTTTTACGGATTCCCCGTTCTGAGCCTGCGCCGTCTGACTACTCTGCATCGCCCTGTCAATTCTCATATTCTCATCCTCCATCATCCTCTTCAGCCACCCTGCCAGGGGATGTTCTTTTAAAAAAATACCACATATCATTCATTATATATATCGTATCTTTTTTCTTTTCCCTTTATGTTATTTTACTTCATTTTCCGGTCCATTCACAACATTTTTCTGATAATTCATATGGGACATGACCATCATGGCGATTTTAAACAGCATGGCATCCTCAAAGGCACGGATATCCAGGCCGATTGCTTTTTCAATCCGCTCCAGCCGGTATACCAATGTATTCCGATGTACATACAGCTGTCGGGCCGTTTCCGAAATATTCAGGTTATTTTCAAAAAATTTCTGGATCGTAATCGTGGTTTCCTCGTCAAAAATATCCGGGATCTCGTTCCCGAACACTTCCTTTAAAAACATTTCGCATAAGCTTACCGGAAGCTGGTAAATCAAGCGCCCGATTCCCAGCAGGCTGTAGGATAAAACCTCCTTCTGTGCATAAAAAATACGGCCTACCTCCAGGGCCATCTTGGCCTCCTGATAGGAACGGCTGATATCCTGCAGAAGCTCTACCCGGTTACCGTAGCCCACCCGGGCCGGAACCATGGCCTCCACATGAAGATTCGCCACCAGCATACTGGCCAGCGTATCCAAATCCTCCTCTGCCGGCATATCCCGCACATCCTTCACCAGGATGATGCAGTTCTCCTCCACTTCGGTAATAAAGTCCCGGCCCTTCATGGCAAACAAGCTCTTAATGGTCTCCATGACGCTGCCGTCCTTTTTCCCTTCCACATCAATGACGAACACCACCCGCTGGGCCTGTTCAATGTGAAGCCGCTTGGCTTTGTTATACATATCCACCACCAGCATATTTCCCAGCAGTACATTCTGCATAAAATTATTCCGGTCAAACTGCTCCCGGTAAGCCGCAATCAGATTCCGGATCTGACAGACAGCCAGCTTTCCGATTACATAGGCTTCCTCTCCCATGATCTTAGCCAGAAGGATATACTCCAGCTGATCGTCTACCATGATTTTAAAAAAATGAAAATGATTGATGGTCTGGCTCTCCGCCATGGACTGTGCAAATTGTACAATGACACTGCTTAAATCCTGCTCCACATCGTAGGTAGACACAACCGCCTTGCCCTTGTCGTTGTACAGCGCCAAATCAATCCTGGCAATTTCCTTTATCTCTGCTAACGTTGCCTGTAACTTATGGTTTGAAAGCAAATTACCCCCTCCATTCATGTCCGGATCACTCCGTTCTGCGTTGACTTGATTTCATTCGTCCTATGTTCAATCTTACCAGAAGCAAATTCATTCGTCCACTGTTTTATGATAAAAGGATGTCCGCAATACACGGACATCCTTTTCATGTAAAAGAGATACTAAAAAAATATGTGAGAGAAAATTAATGAGTGATTGTCAGTTCGGTTTCTTTATCAAATACATGGATCTTCTCTACATCCAATGCAAGCTTAATCTTGTCGCCCAGACGTGCCGGTGTCCTAGAATCTACCTTTGCAGTCATGTTGGAACCATTCAGGGTGTAGTACAGCAATACTTCGGAACCGAGAAGCTCGTATCCGGTAACTGTAGTAGATACCACGCTGTCAGCATGCGCTTCAATAAATGCAGGATTGTCGTCAATGTCTTCCGGACGAATTCCAAGTACTACCGTCTTGCCGTTGTAAGCCTTCAATGCGCCGGCTTTGGAAGCGGGCAGTGTAACGGAGAACTCACCGAATTTCAGTTTTACGTCATTGCCGGAAACGGAGCATTCCGCATCCAGGAAGTTCATCTGAGGAGAACCGATGAAACCGGCTACAAACAGGTTATCCGGCTCATTGTATAATTTCTGGGGAGAATCTACCTGCTGGATTACGCCGTCCTTCAGTACAACGATTCTGGTACCCAGTGTCATAGCCTCTGTCTGGTCATGGGTTACATAGATAATGGTAGCGCCCAGTCTCTGATGAAGGGCTGCGATCTCGGAACGCATCTGTACTCTCAGCTTTGCATCCAGGTTGGACAGCGGTTCGTCCATCAGGAATACCTTCGGCTCACGTACGATTGCACGGCCCATAGCCACACGCTGTCTCTGACCACCGGACAAAGCCTTCGGCTTACGGTCTAACAGCTTCTCCAGATCCAGGATCCTTGCAGCGTCTTCCACTTTCTTCTTAATCTCATCCTTCGGAACCTTACGAAGCTTTAATCCGAATGCCATGTTATCAAATACGGTCATATGGGGATACAATGCATAGTTCTGGAATACCATCGCAATATCTCTGTCCTTCGGTTCAACATCATTGACGATTTTTCCGTCGATGGACAGTTCACCGGAGGAAATCTCTTCCAGCCCGGCTACCATACGGAGCGTTGTGGATTTTCCGCATCCTGAGGGGCCTACAAAGATGATAAATTCTTTATCCGCAATTTCCAGGTTAAAATCCTTTACGGCTTCAAAACCGTTGGGATATTTCTTACAGATGTTCTTCAAAGATAAACTTGCCATAATAAAACCTCCTAAGATATTTTCTTTTCACTGATAATATTTTAACAAATACCCGGCTGTTTTGCCATCCCGATTTTTCACAAAAAAAAGACAGGTTTTATGTCATTTTACCTAAGATCCCCAACCTTTTTCCATACTTTCGTTATTCTGACGAAAAACAACCGTTTTTTTATACATCTTGACGAAGTACCGCCGAATTTTGCCCTAAAATTTCCCATTCCGGGCTGTTTTACAGGCAATCCCCGACTATCCCAAACGCCTTCGTCCGCATACAGCCATCAGAGCTTGGAATAGCCAAACCCGTTTACCATTGCTTCCAGCTTATGGCCCTTTTTGCAGAACGGGCAGTCCTTCTGCGGATATGCCGCATAGCCGGGCAGGTCGTCTTCCGTAAACACCGATTCCACCGCGTACCCTTCTACTTCCGGAACCGTACTGAAAATGGAACTGACGCCTTCAATAATGCCGCCGTAATACTGAATGCACTCAATGCTGCGCCGGATCGTAACTCCGGTGGTGGTGGTTGCCAACAGCAGCAGCACGTGCTTGTGGTTAATCGCCAGCATATTATTGTCCCGGAAGATCATCTGGTTGTTGGAATTGAACTCCGGAGACACCACATAGATCGTCTCATGTAGGTTCGTCGTGGTCATATAGCTGCGTCCTTCAAAAATCTGTGCCAGGTATGCTCCCACTACCTCCGTACCGTCCATACAGACAATGGTATCAATGGTAATGGCGTTGTTGAACCTGGAGGCAATAACATTTGCCACATTTTTCGCCTCCTTGGCACGGATCTTCAAGCTTGTCATATCAATATAATAATTGATATGGGAGTGACTGGTTGCAAAGTGCCCGGGCGTTGCGTGCAATGCCACCTGGCTGGAATCCTTTGCATAAAATTTTACCATACGGTCTTCCATAAAAACTCCACCTTTCTCTTGCAAATGCCTTATGGCATTTTCTCCTGTTCCTGCCTGCGGTGTTACGGCAGGGCTGCCGCTACTGCTTTCCCGTACTGCCGAATCCGCCCCGGTTTTGATTTCCCAGCCGTTCCGCTTCCTCGAACACCAGTTTTGGCTGATTCTCCACAATCCGGAACTGGCAGATCCTGTCGTTCTTTTGCACAATGGTATCCCTGGTTGCATACACCGGCATATACCACAGGTCCTCGTCCCCGCAGTAGCTCCCGTCTATTATACCACAACTATTCACCTGCAGAATACCATAATTTTTAAAAGTGGAGCTTCTCGGCACCACATGGGCCTCATAACCTGCCGGCAGCTCCATGGCCACCCCCAGGGAAATCAGCTTAAAATCCCCGGCCTTAAGCTCCACGGTCTCCGCCGCCCGCAGGTCGATCCAGTCGGATTTCCCGTCGATGTACGCCAGCTTCTCAATCCCTTCCGTAAAATATTTTATCCGAATTTTTTCCGTCCTCATTTGTTTCCTCCGCTTTCCGTCCCGCCGGATCGGATCATTCACAGTGCAATACCAGATCCCCGGCTGCCTTCGTGGCTTTCACATCAATGACCCTTTGGTTGCTGCTGCCCCGCCAGTAAAGCTGGGTGTTCTTCTGTTCCGCCACGAACCTGCCGTCCACCAGTACATCCACGTAATCCAACGCTTCCAGCCCGCAGATCTCTTCCCAGGTATAGCCCGTATACAGCCAGACGTTTTTTTCCGGAAGTATTTCCCGGATTTCCTTCAGCAATTCCAGAACATCTATTCGGTTCCCTGGAAACAGCGGATCTCCACCGCTTAACGTAATACCGGAAATGTGATCTTTTTGCAGCTCAAAAAAAAGCTCCTCTTTCGCAGCCCGATCAAAGGGCAGGCCGCCCGCAGGATCCCAGGTGATCGGGTTATGGCAATCCCGGCAGCCGTGGGAACAGCCTGCCACCCACAGTACCACGCGCAGCCCGTCCCCGTTTCGCATATCGTCCCTTGTTATATTGTGATATCTCATAGTCTGCTACATTGATTTCCTTTCCGCAATTTCCGCCATTTTGGCTTCATTGAGCCGGGTATCCCCCTTCACCCGGGAATAGGACAAATATCCGTTCATCCGGTCAATCTTCGTCAGGTTCCGGCTGCCGCACTCGGGGCATACATCCATTTCCAGTTCCTGATGGCCGCAGTCGTCACAGTAAGCCAGAGACAAATTCACCCCTTCATAAAAGCCCATCTTCATGGCCCGCCGCACCAGTGTCTTTACGGCTTCTTTGTTATAGTCAATGGGGTATTTCACGTACTGGATCTTCCCGCCGTTGCTCAGCTCCCAGAACCGGTATTCCAGATCCTGCTTTTCAATGGGCGTGATATCCTCGGTCACGTGGCAGTGGAAGCCGTTGCTGACATATTCCCGGTCGGATACGTTTTCAATAATACCGTATTTCTCCCGGAACTGCACCACCTGCAGGCCGCAGAGATTCTCCGCCGGGGTTGCATAGATGGCATACAGATTCCCGTCTGCTTCCTTGAATTCATTGATTTTTGCATTGATATGCTCCAGTACCTCTATGGCAAACTGCCCGTCCTCCACCAGGGATTTGCCGTTGTAGAGCCGCTGCAGCTCATTAAAAGCCGTAATCCCGAAGGAAGCGGTGGCTGTTTTCAATAGCGGCTTGATCTTGTCATGGATGCCCAGATGGCCGCCGTAAAAACCGCCCTCGCAATAGGCTAAGGGATTGGTGGAAGCCCGCATTTCTCCCAGATACGCATAAGTCCGGATATGCAGCCGGCGAATCAGCTCCAGATAATAGTCCAGCACCTCATAAAAGTCCCTGCTCTCCTGTCTGGACTTGGCCAGGATCATGGGCAGATGAAGGCTCACTACCCCGATATTGAAGCGGCCCACAAACACCGGCTTGTCCTCTTTATCCGCCGGATGCATGCCGCCCCGCTCATACCAGGGGGACAAAAATGCCCGGCAGCCCATGGGGCTGATGATTTCCCCGTATTGTTTGTACATGTCGGAAATATATCCTTTTCCGGTAAGGCTTAGCCAGTCCGGATACATGGTTTTCCGGGAGCACTCAATCCCGGCCTCAAAGACCTCTTCCAGCTCGCCTCCCGGCCCATGGAGTGTCTCGTCATACAAAAAAACAATCTTGGGAAAAAGCACCGGCTTTTTGCATTCCTTCTTCCCCTGGCCCTTCCGGCGGACATCCAGCATGCTGATGGTGGCCATCTTCGCAAACCGTCCCCGGCCGGTTCCGGCCGTTACGGTAATAAAGGGGTAATCTCCCCGGCTGGAGGCTACGGTATTAAATTTATATTCCCAGCCCTGAAAGCCCTGTTCAAACTCCTTCTGCACATCCTTCAGGGCTTCTTCTTTGGCCCGTTTTTCCTCAATCCCCAGCTCCTGATACTTCCGGATCAGCCTTGCATAGGATTTCTCCGCATAAGGCTCCAGAATCAGATCCACACTGGGCACCGTAAACCCGCCGTACTGCTGGCTGGCTGCGCTAAGCACAATATCCCCGATTACGTCAAAGGCCACCTCCAGGGTCTTCGGCTCGTTGTACCACAGGTTCCCCATCTCGAACCCTCCGGTCAGCACCTCTTTCACGTTAAACAAACAACAGTTCATGGTATCCCTGCGGGCCGACATATCATGGACATAAATATACCCGTCCCGGCATGCCTGGATCTCCTCGGTGGTCATGAAAAATTTCTTATACAGCTCCTTGTTCAGCTGGTTGAAAATCAGGCTGCGCTTCGTGGAAACCAAAGCGCTGTCCGTATTGGAATTCTCTTTATCCCCAATGTACATAATCGACTGGCTCTTTTTATATACCTCATCCAGCATCTGCACAAAATCCTGTTTGTAATTCCGGTAATCCCGGTAACTCTTGGCCACTACGGGATTCACCTTCTCCAGCGCCCCTTCCACAATGTTGTGCATCTGGGCAATCTGTACCTCCTTAAGCTGCATATCCGCCACCTTCTCTTCCACAAAATGACAAATAAAATTCAGCTCTTCATCGGTAAACTTCACCAGCGCCCGGTAGGCGGACTTATTGACTGCCACCACGACTTTCTGTACGTTAAACTCTTCCTTTGTGCCGTCTTTCTTGATTACCTTCACCATATTCCTCATTCCTTCTCCGATGATATCTTGTGGTTTTTTTAACAATTTGACTTACAAACCACTATATATTGTGTCTATGATTAATAAGTAATATTTACTATATCATCTTCTTTTCACTGCGTCAAGCAGAACAGAAAAGTTCAGACAAGTCTGAACTTTTTGAAAAAATATCTTCTGCATCCATTCCCCGGAACAGCTTCCCGTCCTTCCCTCTTACTCCTGGTTCCGGAACAGCTTCCTGCTCTTCCCTCTTACTCCTGGTTCCAGAGCATCTCCTCGTGTTCTGCCTTCCGGTCCCGCAGCATCAGTTCCTGAACCGCTTCTCTTACCGGCTTATCCTGAAAAAGTACCTGGTTTACCTGTTCGATAATGGGCATGGGGACCTGGTATTTTTCTGCCAGGCCGATGGCCGCTTTGGCCGAATATACTCCTTCTACCACCATGCGCACCTCGTCCATGGCCTGCTGCATGGTACGTCCCTGGCCAATCAGCATTCCGGCCCTCCGGTTCCGGCTGTGGACGCTGGCACAGGTCACAATCAAATCCCCGATTCCGGTAAGGCCGCTTAGGGTCTCGTATTTTGCCCCCATAGAAAGGGCCAGCCGCCCGATTTCCGTAATTCCCCGGGTAATCAGGGCCGCCTTGGTATTGTCCCCATAGCCCAGGCCGTCCGCCATGCCCGCCGCCAGGGCGATCACATTTTTCAAAGCGCCCCCCAGTTCAATCCCCAGGATATCCGGGCTGGTATACACGCGGAATACCTCGTTCATAAAAAGATTCTGAATATATTCGGCACAGCCCCTGCTGTGGGCGCCTACCACACAGGTGGTGGGAAGCCCCCGTCCTACTTCTTCTGCATGGCTGGGGCCGGACAGCACCGCTGTCTCCGCCTGGGGAACCTCCTCTTCTATAATTTCCACCAAGGTCTTTAGGGTGCTTTCTTCAATCCCCTTCGCCACATTGACGATTTTCTGTCCCGGTTCCACAAAGGGCGCCATTTTTTTGGCCGTGGCTCTGGTATAAACCGAAGGCACCGCCAAAACCAGCAGATCCATTCCCCGGACCGCCGTTTCCAAATCCGTTGTAAACCCGATTGCCTCGGAAAGCTTCACCCCCGGCAGCTTTTCCGTCTGCTCCCGTTTTTCCTGCAGCATGGCCACTTCCGATTCCAGAACGGACCAGACCGTTACCTCATGGCCGTTGGTATCCAATACATGGGCCAGGGCCGTTCCCCAGCTTCCTGCCCCGATTACGCCTGCTTTTGCCATTTCTATGCCTCCTTTTTGCTCATGCCGAACTTATTTTCTTTCCCGGCCAAAAGCCGCTTGATATTCTCTCTGTGCTTCCAGAGAGCCAGCAGCGTAAACACCGCCCCGACGATGTATACCTCTGTTTTACACTGGCTTGAAACCGAAATGATTCCCGTCTCTGCAAATATCACAAGTTGGAGAAAGAAGGTAATAACCACTAAAATCGACCCCAGGGAAACGTACCGGGTCAATGCCACCACCAAAATAAACAGCGCAAGGCACAAAGGCGCGATCTGCCAAAAACAGGCCAGAATAAAGCCGGAGGTACAGGCAATCCCCTTCCCGCCCTTGAATTTCATATAAAAGGGATAATTATGGCCCAGTACGGCCCCCAGCCCCGCGTACATCTGCAGCACCTTTACCGATTCCGGGTACTTGTCCCTAAACAGCAGCCAGGCAATCAAGATTGCCAGCATCGCCTTGCACAGATCTCCCAAAAAGGTAACGGCTCCTGCTTTCCATCCCAGAGTCCTTAAAGTATTGGTGGCCCCCGCGTTCCCGCTTCCATGCTCCCGCACGTCAATATTGTGGGCCTTCCCGTAGAGGTATCCGGTCTGTATCAATCCCAATCCATATCCGATTACCAGGCAAATGATTCGGCTCATCATCATTATGATCCTTCCTTTCGTTCGCGAATGATAAATTTCAGGGATGTGCCCCGAAAGCCAAAGGCATCCCGAATCCGGTTCTCCAGATACCGGGTGTAGGAAAAATGCATCAGCTCTTTGTCATTAACAAAAATAACAAAGGTGGGCGGCTTCACGGCAACCTGGGTAATATAATAAAGCCGCAGGCGCTTTCCCTTATCCGAAGGCGGCTGCTGCATGGCAACTGCCTCTGACATGATTTCATTCAGTACTCCGGTGGCAACACGCATGGAGTTATTTTCCAGAATCATATCAATCATATCAAACATTTTATTCAAACGTTGTCCTGTTTTGGCGGAAACAAACATAATTTCCGCATAGGACAAAAAGCTTAAAATCTCTCGGATACGTTCTGTATATTTATATACTGTTTTATCATCTTTTTCAATAGCATCCCATTTATTTACGGCAATCAGGATTCCCTTGCCCCGGTCATGGGCGATCCCCGCAATCTTCGCATCCTGCTCGGTTACGCCTTCCACAGCGTCAATCACCAGCACCACCACGTCGGCCCGTTCCACCGCCGTCACGGCCCGGATGATGCTGAAACGTTCGATTTCCTCTTTTACCTTGCTCTTCCGCCGCAGGCCCGCCGTGTCAATAAACACATATTCCCGTTCCTGATACCGGATCTCCGTATCAATGGCGTCCCGGGTCGTTCCTGCAATATCCGATACAATCACCCGTTCCTCCCCGGTCAGTTTGTTGATCAGTGAGGACTTACCCACATTGGGCTTCCCGATAATCGCCACCTTCGGCCGGTCATCCTCTTCCTCTCCGTCTACATCCTCCGGAAAATGCTTCGCCACCTCATCCAGCAAATCTCCCAGTCCCAGCTTGGAAGCCGCCGAAACCGGGACCGGCTCCCCGATGCCGAGATTATAAAATTCATACACATCCGGCATGAATTTTTCAAAGCTGTCCACCTTGTTCACCGTCAGCACCACCGGCTTCTTGGAACGCCGCAGCATATCCGCCACTTTAGAATCCGCATCTGTCAGCCCCTGGCGTACATCCGTAATAAATACGATTACATCCGCCGTATCAATGGCGATCTGAGCCTGCTCCCGCATCTGGGACAAAATAATGTCCTTACTCTCCGGCTCAATCCCTCCGGTATCAATCATCGTAAAGGTCATATTCAGCCAGCTGACATCCGCATAAATCCTGTCCCTGGTCACTCCCGGCGTGTCCTTTACAATGGAAATCCGCTCTCCGGCCAGCGCATTAAATAAGGTGGACTTGCCCACATTTGGCCGTCCTACTATCGCAACAATCGGTTTACTCATGGTATTTCTCCTTTTATCTCAGCAGGCACTCCACAAAATGATGCCCGTTTGATTCTACAATATCAATGGGAACTTGTAAAGCTTTTTTCAGTTCCGTTAGGGTCATATCATCCAAAAAGACCTCTTCCCCGCTACGTAAAAGGTTACAAGGCAAGAGCAGCCGTTCGCCCAAATCCTTCCCTTTCAGCTGCATTAAAATATCCTGTCCCGTCAAAAGTCCGGACACCGTAATATTTTCTCCGAAAAAGCGGTTCTCAATGGGATAAATTCGAATTTTCCGGTTCGGAAACACCTGGGTAAATGAATGCGTCAGCTTCTGAATCTCCGGAGCCGCTAAGAACCCTGTGGCAATGGAAATCTCCGTCACCGGGGCTTCCTTTTCCCGGCAGCAGCCTTCTGCCGCTTCTTCCAGCGCCTCCCGGAACTCCGTTTCCAACAGCCGCAGCATTCCGACCCCGTTCTCCAGCTGGGGATACCCGTCATAGCGCCCTTCCTCCGGAAGCTCCTGCCCGGCCAGCAGATACCATTCGTCGCTGGCATGAACAAAATGCTGCCCATATTCTTCTAAACATACGTTCTGATACTTATGAATCACGGAAAGCACCTCTGCCGCATCCTCCCCGGTAAAAGGCTCCAAGGGATACAGCCCTTCCCGGTATTTGCTCAATCCCACCGGAACCACCGAAACACTTTCCATTACCGGAAGGTACCTCATCAAATCCCGAATCGTACGCTCCAGCTCCGCCCCGTCGTTCACCCCTTTGCATAATACGATCTGTCCGTTCATGGGGATTTCCCCTTCAAACAACCGGTCGATCATCTTTAAAGCTTTCCCGGCAAACCGGTTATTCAGCATCCGGCAGCGGAGTTCGGGATTAGTTGTATGCACCGAAATATTAATGGGCCCCAGCTTATAGGAAATCACCCGTTCCAGATCCTGTTCCTTCAGGTTCGTAAGCGTCATATAATTTCCCTGCAAAAAAGAAAGACGGGAATCGTCATCTTTAAAATACAGCGTATCCCGCATCCCCTTCGGCATCTGGTCAATAAAGCAGAAAATACAGCGGTTCTGACAGGACTTATATTCATCCATCAGACCGTTTTCAAATTCTATCCCCAAGTCATCTTCAAATTCTTTTTCGATTTCCAGTTCCCATTCTTCCCCGCTGCTTTTTTGGATCAGCGCCGTTAAATACTCTTCATTGGTTAGAAAATGATAATCCAATACGTCCCCGATCTCTTTCCCGTTGATGCTAAGAAGCACATCCCCGGGTTCTATTTCCAGCTCTTCTGCGATACTGCCCGGCAAAACCCGGGCGATTCGATGCTCTCTCAAGACTTCGTTCCTCCTTCTGTTAATTCCCGAAGCCTTTTTAGCTCTGCTTCCTGTTCTTCCAGCCGGCGTTTCTGCTCCTCAATCAGCGCGGCCTGCTCCTTGATCTGCTCCTGCTGCTGTTCAATCATGTACTGTACGGTATTCCGGTCCAATATGCGCAATGCTTCCGAAAACATATTCAATACCTCCTCCGGCCGATGCATATATCCTGCCATTTCTTCATAGATCTCTTTGACCCAGGGAAATTCCTCCGCCAGCCCTTCCAGCTCTTCCATGGTCTCTGCTGACAGCACGGACAGCCATATCCCCTGGTTTGTTCTATCTTTAGGATACGGGATTTCCCGAAAAACGTCAAGGGCTATCAGATAATATTCCTGCAGCAGCTCCAGTTTCAAACCGGTCTCAAACCGGGTCTTTCCGTAATGCACACAGCTGTTTCCGGTCTCATGGAAGGGCCGGATGCTTTTTTCAAAAAGGACAATCGTATACACTTTTTTCACGTCTTCATACTTAAATTTCTTCCCCTTTTCCCCTTTTACACGGCTGTACTGCCGCAGCAGCAGATCCGCGGAATAGCAGGACATCCGTTCCGCCGGAAACAAATAAGGGATTTTCTGAACTTCCACATTGGCCAGTATACCGTCGGACAGTTCCACCAAAAGATCCATAATCAGCAATGCCCCGCCATCCAAAAGTGTCTCTTCTGTCGGAAGAATCCGCAGTACCTTCACCTTCCGGCCCAGCAGGCTGCTCAAAAAGCCGGACAGACGTCCATCATGAAGATCCGGGTGAAACAACCGCTTAAAAAACGGATCATACAGCAGCGGCATAGTCCTCTTTCCGGTACAAACATCCAGAAAACGTTCCTTCCACTCTCCTTCCAAACGACAATATTCATGATACCAACGGGGGTTTTGCTTCAAATACTGTACCACCATATCCTCGGATGCCTCCCAGGTATCTTTCTTTTTTTCCTCCATGCGCAATATGCAGCACCTCCATGTTCGATTTTCATTATTCGATTTTCATTCCAGATAAAATTTTGTTCGGAATAAGCGGTGAGAACTCACCAGAAACTTAGACCTTGCCTGATGTCAGAAGTATATCACAAGAATCTGTCAAATGCAAGTTTTTTCACGGGTTCCTGATAATCAATCGTATTCAAGCCATCCCTCCTCACCCGTTTACAAAAAGAAAAAAAAGAGCCTGCAAAACATTCCCTTTGCAGGCTCCTCCCCATCACCCGGGCTTCTCAAAATTTCTTCCGAAACACCGGGTCCTTATTTTTAATCATCGAACTGATGTTCTGATTTCTTCAACGTCTTATTCTTCAACGCCGTACAGCTTCACCAGCTTATTCAGATATTCATACCGTTCCTTCGCACTCTGCTCTGCATGATCAAACAGCTTCTCGGCACGTTCCGGATTGAATCTTGCCAGGGCATTGTAACGTACTTCCCCGTTCAGGAATGCCTTGTAATCTCCGGTAGGAGCCTTGCTGTCCAAGGTAAATGCAGGCTTGCCTTCTGCCTTCAGGGCAGGATTGAAACGGAACATATGCCAGTAACCTGCTTCCACTGCGTTCTTTTCCTCGGTCTGAGCCTTGGACATACCAAGCTTAATACCGTGGTTAATACAGGGAGCATATGCAATGATCAGAGACGGTCCCGGATATGCTTCTGCTTCCGCAATGGCTTTCACAGTCTGGTTGTAGTCTGCGCCCATGGCAATCTGTGCCACATAAACATAACCATAACTCATGGCAATGCTGGCCAAGTCTTTCTTCTTCACTTCTTTACCGCCGGCTGCAAACTGTGCGATTGCACCTGTCGGGGTTGCCTTAGAGGACTGTCCGCCGGTATTGGAATATACCTCGGTATCGAATACCATGATATTGATATCCTGTCCGCTGGCCAGAACATGGTCTACACCACCGAAGCCGATGTCGTATGCCCATCCGTCACCACCGAAAATCCACTGGGATTTCTTAGCCAGGAAGTCCTTATCCTTCAGAATTTCCTTGGCATGGTCACAGCCGCAGGCTTCAAATGCCGCAATTAATTTATCGGTTGCCGGGCCGTTGGTAATGCCGCAGTCATAAGTTTCCAGCCAAACCTTTGCAGCTTCCTTTACGTCCTCGTTGTCACCGTTTTCTACAATATTCTCAATCTTAGCTTTCAGGCTGTTCCGCAGTGCCTTCTGGGCCAGAAGCATACCATAACCGAACTCTGCCGCATCCTCAAATAAGGAGTTGGACCATGCCGGACCCTGTCCTTTTTCATTCACCGTATACGGTGTGGAAGGTGAGGAGTTGCCCCAGATGGAAGAACATCCGGTTGCATTTGCAATATACATTCTGTCACCGAACAGCTGTGTAATCAGCTTCGCATAAGGAGTCTCGCCGCAGCCTGCACAAGCTCCGGAGAACTCTAACAACGGCTGCTTGAACTGGCTTCCCTTTACGGTAGTCTCTTTGAATTTCTCCAATACTTCCGGCTTCTTGGCTACGGTTAAGCCGTAATCGAAGTATTTCTGATTGTCTGCATTGGCTTCGAAGTTCTCCATAACCAGAGCCTTCTCGCCCTTCTTACCCGGGCAGACATTTGCACAGGAACCGCATCCGGTACAATCCCAGGTAGAAACGCTTACGGTAAACTTCTTGCCCGGCATACCGGTCATATCCAGCATGTCCATACCTTCCGGAGCCTTTGCAGCCTCTGCTTCATCCATTACAACCGGACGGATTACTGCATGAGGACATACATAAGAACAGAAGTTACACTGAATACAATTCTCCGGCTTCCATACCGGCACGTTTACGGCAATGCCGCGTTTCTCATATGCGGAAGTTCCGGAGGGAGTGGTGCCGTCTACATAAGTCTTTACCACGGATACCGGAAGATTATTGCCTTCCTGAGCAGTCACGGCCTTCTGGATATCATTTACGAAATCTACAACATCCTTCCGGTCACCGGTTGCTTTCGCACCCGTAATATCTTCTTCTGCGCAGTCCTTCCAGGAAGCAGGCACTTCTACCTTTACGATCTGCTTTGCACCGGCGTCAATAGCGGCCCAGTTCTTCTGAACCACATCGTCACCCTTCTTGCCGTAGGTTGCCTTTGCAGCGGCCTTCATCAGCTCGTTTGCCTTATCAGCCGGGATGATTCCGGTCAGCTGGAAGAATGCGGACTGAAGAATCGTATTGATCCTGGTGGGGCCCATGCCCGTTTCGATACCGATCTTCACACCGTCAATGATGTAGAACTGGATATCGTTCTCTGCAATATATTTCTTTACCTGTCCCGGTAAATGCTTGTCTAACTCTTCCACACTCCAGGGGCAATTCAGCAGGAAGGTTCCGCCGGGAACTAATTCCTGAACCATGTTGTATTTGCGGATATAAGCCGGATTGTGGCATGCCACAAAGTTCGCCTGCTTAATCAGGTACGTAGACTTAATGGGCTTCTTGCCGAAACGCAGGTGGGACATGGTAACGCCGCCGGACTTCTTGGAGTCATAGTCAAAATATGCCTGAGCATACATATCCGTATTGTCACCGATAATCTTAATGGAGTTCTTATTGGCGCCAACGGTACCGTCTGCACCCAGGCCCCAGAACTTGCAGTTGGTGGTGCCTTCCGGAGTGGTAACCGGATCTTCCTTTACCTCCAGGGAAAGGTTGGTTACATCATCAAAAATACCGATTGTGAACAGTTCTTTTTCGTAATTGTTATAAACGGCAATAATCTGGCCCGGTGTGGTATCCTTAGAGCCTAATCCGTAACGGCCGCTGCAGATGGATACGCTGTCGAATTTGCTGCCCTTCAATGCGGCTACTACGTCCAGATACAGAGGCTCGCCCATAGCGCCCGGCTCTTTGGTCCTGTCCAATACGCTGATTCTCTTTACGGAATCCGGAATTGCAGCAATTAACGCTTCCTTGGAGAAAGGACGATACAAACGTACCTTAACAAGACCTACCTTCTCGCCTCTTGCCAGGAGATAGTCCAGGGTTTCATCAATGGTATCGCAGACAGAACCCATCGCAACGATTACATGCTCTGCGTCTGCGGCTCCATGATAGTTGAATAATTTATAATCCGTGCCGATCTTTTCATTGACTTTGTCCATATACTCCTGAACAATCGCCGGAAGTACATCATAATTCTCATTACAGGCTTCTCTGGTCTGGAAAAAGATATCTGCATTCTGGGCAGAACCTCTGTGACAAGGATGATTGGGGTTCAAAGCATCTCTGCGGAATGCATCAATGGCATCCAGATCCACCATATCCTTCAGATCTTCATAATCCCAAGTCTCAATCTTCTGAATCTCATGGGAGGTACGGAATCCGTCGAAGAAATTAATGAACGGCATTCTGCCCTTAATTGCTGCACAATGAGCAACCGGGGTAAGATCCATTACTTCCTGAACGGAAGATTCGCAAAGCATGGCTGCACCGGTCTGACGACATGCATACACGTCGGAGTGGTCGCCGAAGATAGACAGAGCATGGCTTGCAATCGCACGGGCAGATACGTTGAATACGCCCGGAAGACGCTCGCCGGCAACTTTGTAGAGATTCGGAATCATCAAAAGCAGACCCTGGGACGCCGTATAAGTGGTCGTTAAAGCGCCTGCTGCCAGGGAGCCGTGTACGGTACCTGCCGCACCTGCTTCGGACTGCATCTCGGTCACCTGTACGGTCTGGCCGAAAATGTTCTTCCTGCCCTGGGTTGCCCACTCATCCGTTGCTTCTGCCATTACGGATGAAGGAGTAATCGGATAGATAGCCGCAACATCCGTATACGCATAGGACGCATGAGCCGCAGCATGATTTCCATCCATGGTTTTCATTGATCGTTTCATTTCCATTCCTCCTAATTTGTGAATCATTTAACATTCTTCTATAATAATAAGCAGATATCCGAAAAAAATCAATAGTTTTCCGGCTAATTCATGTATTTTTCCTCAAACACATCAATCGGCAGCGGGCGGTCATACAAATAACCCTGGCCGTACCGGTACCCGCATCCCACCAGGAAGTCCACCTGCCGGGCCGTTTCCACGCCCTCGAAAATACTTTCTTCCTTTACGCTGCGGATCAATGCGCCGATTCCCTCAATGAAATCCCGTTCCGCTTCCATGTCTCCTTCATTCAAAAAGCTCTTATCCAGCTTTACCACGTCTGCCGGCATATCCCTTAACATACTAAGAGAGGAATAGCCCGTTCCGAAATCGTCAATTGCCACGGCAAATCCTGCCTCCCGCAAAAGGCCCATCTCCGTCTTTACCACATCCAGCCCTGACACCAGCAGGCTTTCGGTAATCTCGATCTCGATGTAGCGATGACTCACCTGATACGCCTCTACCAGATCATAAATCCGCTGATAAATGCCCTTTCCTTCAAAATGCTTCCGGGAAAAATTCACGGAAATCCGATGCATTTCTTTACCTGCATCCTCCCATTTTTTCAAATATTTCAAAACCTCTTCAAACACATAGAAATCCATCTCTACAATCTGCCCGGAACGCTCCAGCACCGGGATAAACTCGTCCGGAAATTCCATGCCTCCGTCCCGCTTCATCCAGCGCACCAGCGCCTCCCCGCCGCTTAACTCCATAGTCTGCAGCATAAATTTGGGCTGAATGTAAACAGCAAAACGCCGTTCCTTCATGGCGCTCTCGAACTCGCTGGTAATCCGTTTCTCGGATTCCCGCTGTGCCCGCAGCTCATCGGAATATACCTGGCAGGCAGATTCATTGGTACTCTGCTTTAACTTCTTCCGGGTCAGGTTGGCGTTTTCAATGGCCGTGTCAATATCTTCCTGAACCTCTTCCACAAAATAAATACCTGCTACCAGCCTAAGCTTGCCATCCGGAAATTTCTTCTGCTGCATCTGCGTAAAGTCCCGCATCAGTCCGCTGATGGTATTCTGGATCCTGTCCCGGCTCTCGTCCCAGATCAGGCTGATAAACAAATCCGAATGCATCCTTCCGGAAATCATATTCTGCACAAACGCGGCCTGCTCTCCCAACTCCCGCAGGATCTGGTTGCCTGCCTCCAAACCGTAGTTCTCATTTACATAAGAAAACTCCCGGATATCCGTAAATACCACCGCGTACTGCATCCCAGGCTCCGGATAAGAAATCTTATTCTGGGCAATCTCCCGGAACGCTTTCTCATTATAAAGCCCGGTCAGAGCGTCGCGGCTCCGCAACGCCTGGATTGTATATTCACTTTCCCTCTGGCTTCGGCCCAAAGACACAAAGGTGGAAATAATCCTGGAAATCTCAAGAAATGTCTCCTGCTCAAATTTGCTCCACTTCCGCTCCGGCTCCATGCTGAAAAAGATAATAATCCCAAGCCGCCCATCCTGGCATTTGAACCGGCAGCCTACCATGGTCCAGAAAGTCTCCTGTTTCCGCTTTGCATATTCCCGGCTGGTTAAGCGCATAAGCCCCCGCTCGTCAAAGGATTCCTTGCGGAACTTCCAGCTTCCGTATCTTCCGGCCATCATGGGCATACTGGCCTTCGGATTGATGCTCTGCCAGCAATTTGTCTGAACAAACTCCTGTTCGTCCCCGGAATTCTCCAATACGGAAACCACATCCAGTTCATAACGGGTGCCAATCCGCTCCAGCAGCAGATCCAGGGAACTGTTGACGTCCTTTGCATAAGCCAGCAAAGAAAAAGAGGAAGACAAAAAGCCGTCATCCTGCAGACGCATCGCCGTATATTCTCCGTCCTCCTCTGCCGCAATATCCCGACGAAGCCCTGCCATCTGGCTGTTTACTTCTGCTACCTTATAGAGATTCTCTCCCTCTTCCCTGGCCTGATACATGGCATAATTCGCATCTACAAACAATTCCTCATAGCTGGTGCCGTTAATACGGAAAAATGCGATTCCCACGCTGCAGCTGATCTCTACCTCCTGCTGCAGGCCCTGATACCGCTTCCGCAGGCCGGAGCATAAAAGCTCCGCTTTCGCCATTACCTCGGTTACCTTCGTATCCTTCATCAGGATCACGAATTTATCCCCGCCCACACGGCCAATCAGTTCTTCCTTGAAAAAAATACTGCTGATTTTCTCTGCAATACTGATTAATACGGTATCTCCAAACATATGTCCGAAGGTATCGTTCATATCCTTAAACCGGTTAATGGCAAGCACCAGCATGGCATGTTCACCGCCGGACACGGAAGCCAGATATTCTTCAATCTCTTCCCGGACCGCATTCTTCGTCAAAAGCCCGGTCAGAGAATCCTTCCGCATCTGCTGGGTCATCTGCTCATTCTCCAGCTTCTCTTCATTAATATTCACCATCCTGCCTACAATCCGGATGATCTTTCCTTCTACATTGGAAATACTCTTATAGGTCAGGCGGTACCAGGCAAATTCCTCTGCTTCCGCAGTCCCTCCCATTCGAAGCCTCAATTCTATGGCCCCCTTCTGCACCTGGGACACGGCTTCTTCCATGGCCTTGCGGAACCTGGACAAATCCTGCTTGTAGACCATATTCTCTACTTCTTCTTTTTTTGCAAAATGCTCCAGCTCCATAAACCGGCCGCAAAGCTCCAAATATTTCCGGGAAACCAGCATTTCCCCGCTCTCCACATCCAAATCAAAGGGCAGCTCCCCGGTAATCAGCTCCAGCAGCTTGTAGCGCTCCGTCTGTATATAAAGCTCCTCCTCCATCAGCTTCCGTTCATGGATATCCACGATTACCATGGCAAACAATGTATCCTCGCCGTCCCTTGGTTCCATCCCCATCCGCATGACATACCAGCGGTATTCCCCATCCTTACACTGCATACGCAGCTCAAATTCACTGGAACATCCCCGCTTACGGGACTCCAACAAAGCCGTTTCAATCAGAGCACGGTCGTCTTCATGAAGCAGCTGCCACAGTTCCTGATCCCAATCCTCCGGTTCCTTCTCCCCATACTGAACCATATTGCTGAATGCCTGATTCGCAAAAATGATCTCATAAGGCTCTATTCCTTGAAAAATCACGATTCCTGCAGGCAAATTATTTAACATCTCTTTCATGAATTCCCCTTTTCCCACACTACGTGTGACCTTCTTCATCGTACTATGAAGCTATTATACCAGATACTGCCGTTTTTTCCAACATAATCACAAAAATTTTTCCGGGAACTGCTATAAAACGTTTTTCTTGAAAAAATATACATTTTATGTATAATATAAAGAAGCGACTAAAAATCAAGTAAAACAGAGGATATGAGGATCAAAACATGATACAGGCAAGCAATATTACATTACGAATCGGAAAAAAGGCATTGTTTGAAGATGTCAACATCAAATTCACGGAGGGGAACTGTTACGGTCTGATCGGCGCCAACGGAGCCGGAAAATCCACTTTTTTAAAAATTTTAAACGGACAGCTGGAACCAACGAAAGGGGACGTGATCATCACTCCGGGCCAGCGGCTTTCCTTCCTGCAGCAGGATCATTTTAAATACGACGAATTCCCGGTCCTGGATACGGTCATCATGGGAAACCAGCGGCTGTATGATATAATGAAAGAAAAGG
>CAJUSQ010000024.1 GCA_910588885.1 uncultured Lachnospiraceae bacterium | reverse complement strand
GGCGCCGTCTGCCAATACATCCATATAATCCTCGCCGATGTAGAGATCAATGGCATTGTCCCGGTCTGCCCGTCCCAGCTTTTCTACGAACTGGAGTTCGAGTACCTTCGGGCTCTGCCGCAGGAACCAGTTGTCCGCCTTGGTGCCTGCCAGCCGGGTGCAGTGGATGCGGGACTGCTGCCCTGCGCCGATGCCGATGGCCTGGCCGCCCTTGGCATAGCAGACGGAATTGGACTGGGTATACTTCAAGGTAATCAGGGAAATGATCAAATCAATCTTGGCCGAATCCGGAATCTCCCGATTCTCCGTGACTACATTGGACAGAAACTCCCGGTCGATGACCAGTTCATTCCGTCCCTGTTCAAAAGTAATGCCAAAGACTTCTTTGCGCTCCACCGAAGCGGGCACATAATCCGGGTCGATTTCGATTACATTGTAGCCGCCCTTTTTCTTGGCTTTTAAAATCTCCAGGGCTTCCGGCTCATAGCCCGGAGCAATGATCCCGTCCGAAACCTCCCGCTTAATCATTTTCGCAGTAGCCGCGTCACATACATCCGAAAGGGAAATAAAATCTCCGAAGGAGGACATCCGGTCCGCGCCCCTGGCTCTGGCATACGCGCAGGCCAGGGGAGAAAGCTCCTCTAAATCCTCCACCCAGTAAATCTTCGCTTCCACCTCTGTCAGCGGTAGGCCCACTGCCGCCCCGGCCGGGGACACGTGCTTGAAAGACGTGGCTGCCGGCAATCCCGTTGCCGCCTTCAGCTCACGCACCAGCTGCCATCCATTGAAAGCATCCAGAAAATTAATGTAGCCCGGTTTCCCATTCAAAACCCGGATGGGCAGTTCTCCCTGCTCCATATAAATCCGGGAAGGCTTCTGGTTGGGGTTGCATCCGTATTTCAGTTCTAATTCCTGCATTTCTTTCCTCCTAAAGTCGTAAATGAGCATGCTATGATTCCGTCTTGTGAATTTTTTATCAATTTAGCCTTACCGGTTCTTATTGACAATCCGTGTTTCATACTTTCCGGTTGCAATCTCAATATACCGTACAAATAAGGAGACCTTATTCTCCTCATTCAGGTTATTCCACAAAAGCTCCGTAAACGCCTCCATATCATCCCAAACAGCCACACGCTTGGGTTCCCCTTCAAAGCTGGGCAGCGGATTGCCGTCACAGCGATAGGTATGGATGAAATGCCCTTCCCCGGCCACCGGGTTTTCGTAAGCATAGGTAAAGCGGCAGCAGCTCTTAGGATTGCCGTCGCTGCTTTTTAAAATGGACATGGCATAATTAAATTTTCCGTCCCCTACATGGAGGATCCCGGAGATCCTGGGCGTATAATTGGGAGCATCCGGCTCAAATTCCCGACCCCGCAGGGATTGTTCGAAGGTCTGCTGTTTATCCATCCCTTCATAAATGGTATCCGTCTGGTCCCCGTTCGTAACAATGGTCTTATTCCCCAGCACCCGTACCGGTGCATAGATAATCAGGCTCGGGTCGCTTAATTTGGACGGATCAAAGGCCTGGGTCCGAATCCCCTCCCCTTCCGTCACAAACACCCGGTTACGGCTGTTCTCACTGCGCCCCATAATAAAATAGGCTGTTACGGCAAACCTTTCGTCCGAAGATTTACCGATCACAATGCCCCGGCCCGGATATGCATTTCCCGACAGTTCCCGTTCCATTGATAATAATTCCATAATTCCCTCCTGTGTGATTTTGCCCCAATGCGACATGTTTTGGGAACCGGACACGCCGCATCCGGCCCCTGGTTTTCTTGGTACCTGCAAAATATAAAAATTGCATACAAAAGACTTTTTACAGCCTAAAATTCCTGCTGTAAAAAGTCTCTTCTGCTTATGCCTGATCCATGAATGCCCTTCTTTTTTCAATCAAACCGTCAATGGCCTGAACCAGGGAGCCAATCTCCGGCTTGGTCAGCTGCGCATCTGCCCCCAGGGCTTCTCCCTTCCGACGCATCTCGTCATTCACCAAGGAGGAGAAAATAACCACCGGGATATGGCGGAGCTCGTCTTCGCCCTTGATCAGCTTGGTCAGACGATGGCCGTCCATCTCAGGCATCTCAATATCCGTAATTACACAATGGATTTTCTCGTCCAGATTCCCTTCCTTATGGAAACGGCGGATCTGGTCCCATGCCTCCTGGCCGTTGTTGGTCACAATCTGCTTCGTATAGCCGGCCTCCTTCAGGCAGTTGGTAATCAGCTTGCTTAGAAGCGGGGAATCCTCTGCAATCAGGATCGGTGTCTTCTCCCGGTTCACATTGCCCTCCAGTTCCTGTACATCGGAAATCTTCAGTCCGGTTTCCGGGCTGATGTCCGTTACGATCTTCTCGAAATCAAGAATGACCACCAGGCGGCCTTCCAGCTTGATGACCCCGGTAGAAACCCCGTACTCTTCCACATTGATCGTGGAATCCGGCTTAATAATATCCGCCCAGGATACCCGGTGTATCCCGCAGACCGCATCCACATGGAATGCGATGTTCAGCTTGTTAAAATTCGTTATAATAAACAGCCCGTCCACTTCCATCGGCGGCATACGAAGGCTTTCCCGCAGATTGATAACCGTAATCATCGTATCCCGGGGCATAAAAATCCCTTCTACGCATGGATGGGCATTTGGTATCGGTGTAATCGGCTGAAAGGACAAAATCTCACGGATTTTTGCCACATTAATGCCGTAATGACTGTCCCCCAATTTGAACTCCAGTACCTCAAGCTCATTTGTTCCATTTTCCAATAAAATATTTGTATCCATACAAACGCTCTCCTCTCCTGCTTTGAATAGCCATAAATTAATTCTGATCCAGTGTTACATGGTAAACGGTCCCGTCCACTTCCATATCCAGGGAAAGGAGCTGTATCGCCTGCACTGTTTCCGCCGGAACTTCAAAAATCGCAACTGTATCCGTCTCTGCCGCCGCCTCCAGGGTACCGATATATGTTGTAAAATCGTTGGCCAGCACGGTACCCATAGCATCTACCGCATAAACATCATTGATATAGATGCCGCACACCAGATTCCTGGCAAATAGATTACATTCCACCGGCTGCTGTGAAGTATTTAACAATCCGATATGCAATACCAGAAGCGTATTACCGGCCGCTGCATTCAATGCAAAATAATTGCCTTCCCGATAGCTTGCACACAGCTCGTACCCCCGATACTCCGCTTGCACAGACTCCTGGTTCAGCGCTTCCGTCAAGGTTGCAGGCTGTACGGGCGGAGGAACCTCCTCTGCCGGGATACTGCCGTCCCCATTGACTGTCTGGTTCTGCTCCGGATCCTGGTCCTCCTCCGGCTCCTCGGCTGTTTCCTCTTCGTAAGACTCGGTCACCTCCAGCTTCTCTTCTTCTTCCTGCTTCGGATAAGTCAGGCCCTTGGTCATATATTTATTGGCCTTGGCCACGCTGCCGGCTGCATATGCCACAATCAGGTTTTCCTCCTCCGGCGTAAGCTTCGCCATGGGAGTACCGCAGCCGACCAGCAGCAGACACAGTATCGCCGCTGCAATTCCACTTGCTCTTATCAATCCTTTCATTCCTTCATTCTCCCTCTGTCAGCATTCCTTGTCTTCTATTTTATCATTATTTTTTCAGAGTGGCAACACTAATTTCAGACGATTATTGACAACTAGTGTCAAGCTCGAACCAAAATTCCACTCCGTCCATGCAATTCCTGACTCCGCACTGCCTGTGAAACGAATCCATAATGGCTTTCACAATGGATAACCCGATCCCGCTTCCTCCGTATTCCCGGGTCCTGGCCTTATCCACCTTGTAAAATTTCGTCCAGATCCGGTCCAAATCCTCCTCCGGAATCTGCGGACCCGTATTGAACACACAAACCCGGACCGTTTCTTTCTTTTTCACCAAAGAAATCACGATGCGCTTCTCCCCGTCCGCATAATGGATGGCATTGCTCATAAAATTGGTCAGTACCTCTTCCGTTTTAAACTCGTCCGCCCATACATATACGGGTGCCTGTTCCAAAAACGTCAATTGAATCTGATTTTGTTCCCGCAGGATCGCCGTGGCATGGATCACCCCCTGAATCAGCTCCGTTAAGTCAAACCGTTCCATGACCACGGCCTCATTGCCGGATTCCAGCTGGTTCAGTTCCAAAAGCTGCCTTACCATGCGGTTCATTTTATCTGCCTCGTCCATAATCACCTCGCAGTAAAATTCCCGGCTTCCGGCATCCTCATGGATACATTCCCGAAGCCCTTCCGCATAGCCCTGGATCAAAGCCAGAGGCGTCTTCAGCTCATGGGAAACATTGGAAAGAAATTCCTTCCGCATTTCGTCGATCTGAATCTTTTTTTCAATATCAATCATCAATTCATTGTTGGCGCTTTTCAGCTCCGAAATGGTCTTCTCCAGGGTTTCGGACAGCTCGTTCATATGCTCGCCCAAAAAATCAATTTCATTCCTCCCCCGGCTTTGGAACTTGGCGTCAAAATCCAGATTCGTCATCCGCCTGGAAAGCTCTGCCAGCTGCAGAATCGGATTGGTGATTTTTTTCGTCACAAAATAGCTGATTATCCCGCTGATCAAAACGCCTGCAATGCCCACATAGGCCAGGAACTGGTTGGAAACCCCCACGCTTTCCCGGATGCTCTCCAATGCCGTGCGCATCAGAATCAGATTCCCGTCCCGAAGATTCCCGCACAGGATCAGATACTCGGTTTCCAGGCGGCTGTCCTTGTATTTCCCGACGGTATAAGGCTCGTCCGTTTCCAGCATCTGCCCGAATAAAATGTACCAGAACTGCTGCCGGTACAAATCCTCATCGCTTCCGATAAAAAACAAGGGACGGCTTTGTGCATTCATAATCATCATGGTAATATTCCGCCCGGTACAAAGCCGCTCCAGCTCTAAAGCCGATTCCTCACTATACATGGTGCCCTCCTCCAAAAACTGCTGAATGACCGCCAGGGTACTTTCCAGGCTCTCCTGCTTCATCCTGGTATAATAGGACTCCAGCAGCGTCGTATTTAAAATCCAGCACAAAAGGACCGTCCCTGCTACCAGGCACGTTATGATCCAGGTGATTTTCCGGGTAATGGAATGCTTCATGACGTTACCTCAAATTTGTATCCCATCCCCCAGATCGTCTTTATATACTCTCCCTTTGCTCCCAGCTTGCTCCTGAGCTTTTTCACATGGGTGTCAATGGTTCTGGCATCTCCGTAATAATCATAATCCCACACATGGTTCAGGATTTTCTCCCGGGACAGGGCAATCCCCCGGTTTTCCACAAAATAGGAAAGCAGTTCGAATTCTTTAAAGCTCAATTCCACCCGCTCCCCGTCTACCGTCACCATATGGGCCTGCTGGTCAATGACAATGCCTCCTACATCGACATATTTACCACCAGAACTCTTGTTCGATCTTCTCAAAATTGCTCCAACCCGGGCCACCAGGATCTTGGGGCTGAAGGGCTTGGAAATATACTCGTCCACGCCCAGTTCAAAGCCCAGCAGTTCGTCGCTTTCGTCCCCCTTGGCTGTCAGCATAATAATCGGCACCTTGGAATTCTCCCGAATCTCCCGGCATACCTCCCACCCCGTCATGCGGGGCATCATCACATCCAGGATAATCAGTGAAATCCCTTTATCCCCATAAAAAAGATCCAGGGCTTCTTCGCCGTTTCCGGCCTCCAGCACGTCATAATCCTGGCGTACCAGAAAATCCCGCACCAGCTTCCGCATTCTGCTCTCATCATCAACCACTAAAATCTTTTGTTTATCCATATCTCAAATTCCTCCAATCCGGATTCCTTCCGTCAAGGCACGATCCCAAGTTCCTGCTCTTTGATCCGCACTTCCCGTTCCCGCTCCTTCAAATTCTGTTCCCAGGAAGAATATTGATTCAGCAGCTTTTCCTTATAATTCAGGACGTTGGGATGGCTGCCGGTATTTGCAATCACGAACATTGCAATCACCGCCAAAATCAGCACCACGTTCCCGGCAATGCTCAAACGCAGCCCTCCGCTCTTTTGCGCCGGTTCCTTCGCCCGGTTTGGCAAGCCGTTTCTATCCTGGCCCGAACCGGACGCTTTCGCCGGCACAAATTCCTTACGGATTATGGATTCCACCGGAATTGGCCGGATCTCCTGTTTGGGAATGGAGGGGATTGTATACAGATAATCCTGCAGCTCCCGCAGGTACCCGATTCCCACGGGGGTTTCAAAAAGCTCCTGCTCCAAAATCCGGTCATACAGCTGCAGTACCGTCTGGGGTTTGTTCATATCCGTATTATTCCGGATATATTTAATTCCATCCAGCTCCCGTTCCGCCTTCTCTGCCAGTGCTTTTTCCCGGAATAAAAAACCGTCTACTAAAATCCCTTGTTTTTTTTCCACCTGTTTCCTCCTTATGTTCCTTTCTGTCCCTTATAATGTACACCATTTTTTATCCTTTGCCAATAGGTTATTTTCCATGGAGCCGCTCCAGCTTACTGCTTAAGTTCAGGATCCGGCCCGCATAATCACTGATCACGCCCTCGCTGGCTGACCGTTCCGCATTTCGTTCCCCATGATAAACCATCAGGGCCGTGGCAACGTCGCCGTATTCTTTTATCAGCTCCATCAGATAGTCGGTCCCTGTCAGGATATTGCTGTAGCCGTCATACAGATCCGACACTCCAAGCCTGTCCATCCGTTCCCTGTGCCACCTGGGGTTTACCTGCATATAGCCGATGCAGGAACCGTTCCTTGCCCCCGGCTGGTTGCTGGATTCATAGAAAATCATAGCCTGTAAAAGCTCCGGGCAGATCGGATACATCTGGGCCATCTGTTCCGTCAGCTCAATCACTCTCCGGTTTTCCGTCTGCTCAATATATTCATAGCCCGGACCGGAAGCCTTTGCCGATATTCCGATACAAAACCCTACCGCCAGTAATAACAGGATCAAAGCCGCTGCCTTTGAGCATCTATTTCTTTTGAAATTCTGTTTGAAATATCTTTTGAAATTTTCAATGGAACATTCATTCTTTTGTATGAACCTTGATTCGGAGTTTCCTATACGTCTGACCGGAACATCCGCCGAATTGTTCTTGTCCATCTTGTTCCTCCTTACGAAAATCTTTGGACAAATTCTCATTGTCATACATAAAGTTTATTCCTTTTTTGTAAATTTATTCCTTTTTCCCCGTTTTTCCTTTCTGCTTTTGACAAACCCCGGCGTTTCCGTTATAGTGATAATCAAAGGGGTTTAAAAGAAGACAAACCCGCTCAAAAAAAAGGAGTGACGCGCTTATGTTTTGGGATACACATACCCACTCGCATTTTTCCGGGGACAGCCAGGCCGATCCCGGGGCCATGGCAAAAGCCGCAAGGGATGCCGGCCTTTCCGGTATCTGTTTTACGGAACATCTGGACTGGGATTATAAAAAAGACCCGGAGCTTTTTTTGCTGGATCTTCCCGGCTACCTGACCTGTATGGAGGAATTGGCCCGGGACTGCCCCGACGGTTTTTCCATCTGCGCCGGGATTGAGCTGGGTTTACAGCCTCATCTGGCCAACCGTCACCAAGCGCTTCTTTCGGAACATATGTTCGATTTTGTTCTGGGTTCCTCCCATGTGGTGAAGGGCATAGACCCTTACTACCCGGAATTCTATGAGGGCAGAAGTGAGGACGAAGCCTATGCCCAATATTTTTCTTCTATTTTGGAAAATATCCTGGCCTTCGACGGGTTTGACGTATATGGCCACCTGGATTATGTGGTGCGGTACGGCCCCAATCGGAACAAATTTTATTCCTATGAAAAATTCCGGGACATTCTGGATGAAATCCTAAAGGAACTGATTGCAAGGGGGAAGGGAATCGAACTGAACACCGGCGGCTTTAAATACGGTTTAGGCCACCCCAATCCCACGGAAGCGGTGTTAAAGCGTTACCGGGAATTGGGCGGGGAGCTGATTACCGTCGGCTCCGACGCCCACAAGCCGGAGCATGTGGCCTACGACTTTGACCGGGCAGCCGGGCTTTTAAGGGATGCGGGCTTTCGGTATTTTACGGTATATAAAAAAAGAAAACCGGAATTTCTCCGGCTTCCCTGATTCTTTCTCTCATACAAATCTTCCTATTACACGGCCCCTTTCAAAAGCCGATTTTTCTGCCCCGGCCGCCCTGCGGCTTCTTCCGAACGCTCCGCTGCTCCGCCACGGCCGGACGTTTCTTTCCGAACGCTCCGCTACTCCGCCGGACGGCGATCCTTTGCAGATGGAAGGATGGTTCCTCCGCCTGCCACATAATCTCCCTGATAGAAAACCACAGCCTGTCCCGGCGTAATGGCCCGTACAGGCTCTAAGAAACGGCATTCCACCAGATCTTCTTCCAGCCTGCGTACCATACAGGGGGCGCCTTTGTGGTTATAGCGGATTTTGGCCAGTAGCTCCATTTCCCCGGTGATTTCCAGCGCCATAAAATTCAACCGGTTGGCCCTTAGGGTATCGCCGTAGACGTCTTCGGCTTCCCCGATTACCACTTCGTTGGTATCCGGCCGAAGCTCCGTTACAAATACCGGACGGCCCATCGCCAGGTTCAGCCCCTTCCGCTGGCCGATGGTGTAGTGGATAATCCCTTTATGCCTGCCTAACACAGTGCCGTTTGAGGTAACAAAGTTTCCTTCCTCCAGAACACCTGTTCCCACTTCTCTTTCAATAAATCCTCCATAATCCCGATCCGGAATAAAGCAGATTTCCTGGCTGTCAGGCTTTCCGGCGGTCTGTAATCCCAGCTCCGCTGCAATTCCCCGGATCTCCTCCTTGGTATACGCACCCACCGGCATCAGGGTATGGGCCAGCTGCCGCTGGGTCAGGCTATAGAGGGCATAGGTCTGGTCCTTGGCCGCAGTTACGGACTTTTGCAGGGCATATCTGCCGTTTGAAAGCCGATCCAGCCTGGCATAATGTCCCGTGGCGATATAGTCTGCCCCGATCTTTCGGCTCCGCTGCAGTAAAGATTCCCACTTTACATAACGGTTGCAGGCAATGCAGGGGTTGGGCGTCCGGCCCTTTACATACTCCGATACGAAGTAATCCATAACATGGGCCCGGAATTCCTTTTTAAAATTCATAACATAGTGCGGAATCTTCAGCCGCTCCGCCACCCGCCTTGCATCCTCTACGGCGCTTAACCCGCAGCATCCGCTTTCCTCCGCATCCTCCGCCCCGTCCTGCCAGATCTGCATGGTCACACCGATGACCTCATAGCCTTCCTGCTTCAGAAGATACGCTGCCACGGAGGAATCCACGCCCCCGGACATGCCTACCACTACTTTTTTCAATAGTCCTCTTCCTCTTCTTCCTCACTGATATCGGTCTTGGGCTTTTCCAGCCCTTCAATGTGAATCCGGTTCTTCTCGGCATAATCCCAAAGGGCCGCATGGATCGCCTCCTCAGCCAGCAGGGAGCAATGTACCTTTACCGGGGGAAGCCCGTCTAACGCTTCCATCACCGCCTGATTGGTAACCTCTAATGCTTCCTGAATCGTTTTTCCCTTTACCAGCTCTGTGGCCATGCTGCTGGTAGCCACTGCAGCGCCGCAGCCGAAGGTCTTGAATTTTACATCCCTGATTATGCCCGCTTCGTCAATATCCAGAAAAATCCGCATAATATCGCCGCATTTGGCATTTCCCACTGTGCCTACGCCGCTGGCGCCTTCAATCTCTCCCATATTTCTCGGATTTTTAAAATGATCCATTACTTTCTCACTATACATCATGCTTCCTCCTGAAATTCGTTTTTTCCCGATCCGCAGTTGGCAGACCAATCCTTCATTCCCGTTCCCTCCGCAGCCGATCCGGCTGTGATCCGCTTACCGTCTGCGCTGCCGTCAATTACTGCTGTGATCCGTTCTTCTTCATATAATCCTCATACAGCGGGGACATCTCCCGAAGCTGGGCCACAATCTTCTTGATGGCTGTAATTGCGGTGTCAATCTCTTCCTTCGTGGTATCCGCTCCCAGTGTCAGCCGAAGGGAACCATGAGCAATCTCATGGGGCAGCCCGATGGCCAGAAGCACATGGGAGGGGTCCAAAGAGCCGGAAGTACAGGCAGAGCCTGAGGAACCGCAGATCCCTTCCATATCCAGCATAATCAAAAGGGATTCCCCTTCGATAAACTGGAAGCAGAAATTGGCATTGTTGGGCAGGCGGTGGGTCCGGGAACCGTTTACCCTGGTAAAGGGTACTTCCTTTAACACGGTTTTCAACAGATAATCCCTTAGTTCCCGCTCCTTTGCCGTCCGCTCTTCCATAGTATCGAACGCCAGTTCTACTGCTTTCCCAAGGCCCACAATCCCCGGGACATTTTCGGTGCCGGCCCGGCGCTTCCGCTCCTGGGCCCCGCCATGGATATAGGAACGGATCTTCACACCCTTGCGGATGTATAAAAACCCAATCCCTTTGGGTCCGTTGAGCTTGTGCCCGCTGGCGCTTAACATATCTATATTCAATTCATCCACCTGGATCGGGATCTGTCCAAATGCCTGTACCGCATCGGTATGGAACAAGATCCCGCGCTCCTTTGCAATCTTTCCGATTTCCGCCACCGGCTCAACGGTACCGATTTCATTGTTGGCAAACATAATGGAAATCAAAATCGTCGTGGGCCGGATTGCCGCTTTCAGCTGATCCAGCTTAATCACCCCGTTTTCGTCCACGTCCAGGTATGTCACTTCAAATCCCTGTTTCTCCAAATATTCACAGGTATGGAGAATGGCGTGGTGCTCAATCTTGGAGGTAATGATATGGTTTCCCTTTTCCCGGTACGCTTCTGCCGTAGCTTTTAACGCCCAGTTGTCCGCCTCGCTTCCGCCTGCGGTAAAATAAATCTCATTGTCTTTCGCCCCCAGGGAGTCTGCGATGATCTTCCGGGCTTTTGCAATTGCTTCCTTACTCTTGCTCCCCAGGCTGTATACGGCAGATGCATTTCCATAATATTCCGTAAAATAGGGGAGCATCGCTTCTACAACCTCCGGCGCCGTCTTTGTAGTCGCCGCGTTATCCAAATAAATAAATTTCTCCATCCTTTTCACCTCTATGCTTTTTTACTTTCTTTCACCAGCTCACCGATCAAAATACTGTCCACGGTTTCGTTGATGCTGTCGTTAATGCGCTTCCAGACAATCTTGCTGACACAGGTGCCCGAACCGTTGCAATGGTTTTCACCGGTTTCGTCAATCCCTGCACATTCCACCGGAATCAAATCCCCTTCCAGCGCCCTTAGCACATCTCCCACAGAAATCTCCTCCGCGGGCTTCGACAACCGGTAGCCGCCGTTCACGCCCCGGACGCTTTCCACCAATCCGGCCTTTTTCAGCTTCGCCATCAGCTGTTCCAGATAGTGGAGGGAAATCTCCTGCCGGGCGGCAATGCTGTTAAGGGGAATCGGTCCTTCTTCCCCGTAAACCGCCAGGTCAATAAAGGCCCGAAGACCGTATCTTCCTTTTGTAGATAATTTCACTTCTGTCACCCTTCTTTTCCGGATGTCCAAATCCCGAGTATTTTAGTCGGGATTTCATCCTCTTGCATCATAGCACGGGATTTTTGTTCTGTCAAGAGCCTGCTGCACATATATTGAAAAGAAACCGATTCCGGAGCCTGATATTTTGAATAAAAATTCTTTCTTACGACATCCGCTGATTGCCGGAACCCTTCTGCTGACTCTGGCAGGTCTGCTTTCCCGCCTGATCGGCTTTTTTTACCGCATCTTCCTGTCCCATACCATTGGCGCGGAGGGACTTGGCATCTACCAGCTGATTTTCCCCATTTATGCCCTGACCTTTTCCCTGACTGCCGCCGGGGTCCAGACTGCCATTTCCAAATTCGTAGCGGAGGCCGCCGCCAGAAGCAGCTTGGGATGCACAAAAAAAACAGACGGCCCGGGCCGCCTTTCCCGTTCTCCGGCTGTCTGTACTTATCTGTATGCGGGGCTTTTCCTGTCCCTGCTGCTGTCCGCTCTCTGCACCTGGCTTCTCTACCGCTATGCCGGGGTCATTGCCTTAAAGGTGCTGGAAGAGGAACGCTGCGCCCCGCTTCTTCAGATCCTGTCTCTTACGGTGCCCTTTGGAGCCGTCCACGCCTGCATCAACGGTTATTATTACGGCCTGCAGAAAACTGCCGTTCCGGCCATTTCCCAGCTGTTGGAACAGCTGGCCCGGGTGGGCGGCGTCTATCTCATGTACCGGATTGCCCTGGAACAGGGAAGAGAGCCCGCCATTGCCATGGCCGTCTGGGGGCTGATTATCGGCGAAGTCGTATCCGTACTGTACAGTGTCAGCTTCACCCGGTTCCATAAGAGTCCGGGCAGCTTCCTTCTGGCCTCCCGGCAGATTTTTACCATGGCCCTGCCCCTTACTTTCAACCGGGTCTTCATCAACCTGTTTCAAAGCATGGAAGCCATCCTGATTCCGGGAAAGCTGCGGGATTTCGGCTATACCAATCCGGAAGCCCTCCGGGTATACGGCGTCCTGACCGGAATGGCAATGCCCATGATCCTGTTTCCGTCCGTCATTACCAATTCCGTTTCGGTGATGCTCCTGCCTGCCATTTCCGAAGCCCAGGCCAAAAACGATCTTGGTTACATAAAAAACTCCGTGAAAAAAAGCTGCGTCTACTGCATCACCCTGGGGCTGGCCTGCACCCTGGCCTTTCTGCTGTTCGGACGGCAGTTCGGCCGTGTGGTCTTCGCCAATGAGCTGGCCGGAACCTTTCTCATTGTATTGGGATGGATCTGCCCCTTCCTCTACCTGACCACCACCCTAAGCAGCATTTTAAACGGCCTGGGGAAAACCACCACCACCTTCCTGCTGAACCTGGCAGGCTCAGGCATCCGCATCTTCTTTGTTATAATCCTGGTCCCCCTTTTGGGCATCAAGGCTTATCTATGGGGGATGCTGGTAAGCCATCTGGCCGTTTCCGGCGCTGCTGCGGCACTGCTGTGGCGGATGATCGGAAAAATGAAGGATTAAAAAAATCCCCCGGACATCTCGGATCCGGGGGCTATTTCATTGCAATTCTATAATTCAATACTTCCGACTGCTTCGCCGTTCACAACGACATAAGCCGTATCTTCTTCCGGCTTCACGTATACCTTGATCTCCTTCATGGACTTAGGCTTTCCGGTATATACGCCTTTTGCCCGTTCCAACACATCGGAAATATCCACTTCTTTATTGCCATACTGAATGTATACGTTTTCCTTCGGCTTTGCCTTCTCGGCAGCTGCCGGTTTTTCTTTCGGCTCGGTCTCTTTTGCAGCGGCAGGCTTTCTGCCCCGCTTTGCACCGGTTTTCGCCGGAGCTTTCTTGGTGTCGGCCGCTTTCACTTCTGCCTTCTTGGGCTCTTCCGCCTTCACCGGCTCTGCTGCAGCCTTGGTTTCTTCCGCTGCTGCTTTTACTTCCCCTGCAGTCCCCTTCTCTGTCGTTACACTCTTATCTTCTTCTGTCTCCGCCGTAGGTGCCACTTTTACATTTTTTTCTTCGCTTGCTTTCGGCATTTCTCTTCCTCCAAATAATTCACACTATTACTAACTTCTGTATTATACTTCTTTTTGCTTCGAAAATCAAATAAAATTTCCTATAATCGTAAAAAACGCTCCATTGCTTCTGTAATTACCCTTCTGGGACTGGCAATATTGACCCGGACAAAGGGCTCTCCCTCCGGTCCGAACATGGCCCCTTCGTCCAGCCACAGCCTTGCATCCTCCCGCAGCCGCCGGGACAGTTCTTCCTTCGAATAGCCATAGGCAGATACATCCAGCCACAAAAGATATGTGCCCTCCGGCTCCACCAACCGGATCTTCGGCAGCTTCTCTTCGATGAAATCCCGGACGCAGCCAAGATTCCCCTCCAGGTATTCCAAAAGCTCCGTCAGCCAGCCTTCCCCGTACCGATAGGCCGCTTCACAGGCAACGCTTCCGAAAATCCCGGCTTCCCGGTAGGACACCCGATTCAGCTCTTCCGCAAATAATTTCCGTTTTTCCTCATTGGGAATAAAAATATTGGAAATCTGCAGTCCCGCCAGATTGAAGGTCTTGCTGGGAGCCGTACAGACCATGACGTTTTCGGCATATTCCGGGCCCAGCGCCGCATAATTCTGATGACAGAAGCCCTTCCGGATAAAATCACAGTGAATCTCATCCGAAACCACAAAGACCTGGTGACGGTTGCAGATCTGCCCCAGCCTTGTCAACTCTTCCCGGGTCCACACCCGTCCCACCGGATTATGGGGATTGCAGAACAAAAAGAGCTTCACCCGGTTCTTCACAATCTTCTCTTCAAAATCCTCAAAATCAATAGTATAACGGCCTTCTTCATATTTCAGCGGATTGTTCACCACAACCCTGCCGTTTTCTTCAATGACTTTGCTAAAAGGATAGTACACCGGACGCTGTATCAGCACCCCGTCCCCGTCCTTTGAAAAAGCCCGCACCGCCGCGGCCAGGGCAAATACCACCCCCGGCGTCTGCTTAAGCCAGCTCTTTTGAACCTCCCAGCCAAAACGCCGTAAAAACCAGCCCTGCACCGCCGCGAAATAGCTGTCCTGCTGCATGGGATATCCGTAGATGCCATGGGCGGCGGCCCGGAGCACCGCTTCCTTTACCTCCGGCGCCGTCTCAAAATCCATATCGGCCACCCAAAGGGGAATCGTGTCCTTTGGCAGTCCCAGCTTTTCTGCCAAATCTACTTTCACACAGCCGGAACCCTTCCGCTCTGTGATCCGATCAAAATCATACATCTTACGCCTCGTATCCGTTGGGATTTTTACTCTGCCAGCGCCAAGAATCTTCGCACATACGTTCGATTCCAAATTCCGCTTCCCAGCCCAGCTCTGCCTTAGCTTTGGCTGCATCCGCATAGCAGGTAGCAATGTCCCCGGCCCTTCTGGGCTTAATGGCATAAGGGATCTTCTTGCCGCAGGCTTTCTCAAACGCCTGCACCACCTGAAGGACGCTATAGCCGTTCCCGGTTCCCAGGTTGTAAATGCTGACGCCGGATTTATCCTCAATCTTCTTCAATGCCTTCACATGGCCCTTCGCCAAATCTACCACATGGATGTAATCACGAACCCCGGTACCGTCCGGCGTATCGTAGTCGTCCCCGAACACGCCCAGGCATTCCAGCTTGCCCACGGCCACCTGTGCAATATAGGGCAGCAGGTTGTTGGGGATTCCCTTGGGATCCTCGCCGATCAATCCGCTTTCATGGGCGCCGATGGGATTAAAATACCTCAGCAGCACCACGTTCCACTCCGGGTCCGCCACATGCAGATCCATCAGCACCTGTTCCAGCATAGACTTGGTCTGGCCGTAAGGATTGGTAATCTTGCCCTTGGGACATTCTTCGGTTATGGGGATAAACGCCGGATCCCCATATACGGTAGCGGAGGAGCTGAAAATAATATTCTTCACCCCATGGCTGCGCATAACGTCACAGAGCATCAGCGTTCCTGTAATATTATTATGGTAGTATTCCAAGGGCTTCGCCACCGATTCCCCTACGGCCTTCAGCCCTGCAAAGTGAATAACGGAATCAATGCTTTCCTTCTCGAAAATCTCATTCATTCCCTCCTTGTCCAAAATATCCACTTTGTAAAAAGGAACCTGCTTCCCGGTAATCTGTGCCACCCGGTCCAAGGACTTCTCACTGGAATTCGACAGGTTGTCCAAAACCACCACATCATAACCCGCGTTTAAAAGTTCAATACATGTATGGCTCCCGATATATCCGGCGCCGCCTGTTACTAAAATAGCCATAAAGCACCTCCTGTTTGTGAAAAAATTATCTATCTTCTATTTTAGCACAAAGAAAAGATCCTTTCAACCATTCATTTCCGACATCATGGGTCTAAATTTTTGACATTGTTTGGCCCCTCCCATGTGCATAGAAAAAAGCCTACACTCCAAAGGGAAATGTAGGCATAATCCGTACGGAATTCTGCTATTTCACCTGTCTGCCTGACAAGGGCATCCCACCGGAACCGACGGTTTGTTCCCGTTAAACTCTTGACAAATATTCTCCGGTCCGGGTGTCGATCTTAATCACATCCTCCTGTTCTACAAACAGCGGAACATATACGGTGGCTCCGGTCTCCACAACGGCGGGCTTCGTCGCTCCGGTTGCGGTATCACCCTTAAAGCCCGGCTCCGTATCGGTAATCTTAAGCTCTACAAACAAAGGCGGCTCTACGGCAAATACGCTTCCGTTATGGGAAAGCATCTTCACCATCTCGTTTTCCTTCACAAACTTCAGGGCATCCCCGATCGAATCCGAATCCAATGCGATCTGCTCATAGGTCTCAACATCCATAAAGTGGAACAGATCCCCGTCGGAATACAGATACTGCATATCCGCCCGGTCGATACGGGCCTGTGGACATTTCTCCGTAGGACGGAAGGTCTTCTCCACCACGCCGCCGTTCTTAATATTCTTCAGCTTTGTCCGGACAAAAGCCGCGCCCTTTCCGGGCTTTACATGCTGAAACTCAATAATCTGGTATATATTATTATCTAATTCAATTGTTATACCATTCCTGAAATCACCTGCTGAAATCATTCGCTTTTCCTCCTTAACTTTGCAGGGACAGCCCCTGCTGCTTTTTCTATTCTATAATAGAATGCCATATTTTTCAACCTTTTTTTCGCTTCCGGCCTCAATATCCGAAAGCATATCAATCCGTTCCTGATGCCTGCCTCCTAAAAATTCCGCCTCCAGATACGCCTTCACCATATCCTTCGCCAGGTCAGGCCCCACAATCCGGGCCCCGAAAGCCAGGATATTCGCATTGTTGTGCTCTTTGATAAAACGGGCCGTAGTAGCTTCCGAACAGACGCCGGCCCGGACGCCCTTTACTTTATTGGCCGCAATGGAAATTCCCACACCGGTGCCGCAGATCAAAATGCCGCAGTCCGCTTCCCCCGAAGCCACTGCCCGGCCTACTCTTTCCCCAAATACGGGATAATCACACCGTTCCTCCGTATCCGTCCCGAAATTCAAAACCTCATGGCCCAAAGATTTGACATACTCCATAACCTCCCGCTTCAATGCAGTGGCCGCATGGTCATTGCCGAACGCTACCTTCATATTCTTTTCCCTTTCTCTGCCATCCGCTGCCGTCTTTGATAAAAAAATAACACAATCCGCTCCAGATACCGCTTCAGTACAATCTGGATCTCCTCTTTGGGATGTATGGGCTTTACCAGGATCGTGCGGATCCCCGCCCGGTTTCCGCCGCAGATATCCGTAAAAATCTGATCTCCCACAAAAATCGTATTGCCTGTATCCGTTCCCATCCGCGCCATGGCCTGCCGGTAATTTTTCACGGAAGGCTTATGGGCATTATGAATATAAAGTACCTTGACATCCTCGTTAAACTGCTTTACCCTTGCTTCTTTATTATTAGACAGCAGGCAGCAGGAAAACCCCAATGCTTTCAAGCTTAGGAACAGCTTCTTTGCCCGCCCGTCTGCCCTGGCCCCATGGGGGACCAGCGTATTGTCGATATCAAAAATAATTCCCCTGTATCCTTCCTGATACAGCTTTTCATAGGGAACCTCATAGGCAGAATCCAGATACTCCCCCGGATAAAATGATTCTAACATGACTGCTCTCCTATTTAACCAGCTTTGAAATCTGCTTAAATTCTTCCGTCCCCGCCTGTCTGGTCAGCTCGAATAAAACGGCCTCGCTGGTCGTAAGCAGAATCCCTTCCTGCTGTGCCCGAATCAGCGCCACCGCCTTATCCTCTTCCCGGCGGGAAGAAATACAGTCCGTTACCAGCACCGGAATATAGCCTGCTTCCTTCAGGTCAATGGCGGTCTGAAGGACGCACACATGGGACTCGATTCCGCAGAGAATCACATATTTGACCCCTTCCCCCAGCTGTTCTTGCACCTGGGGCGATTCATAAGAGCTGAAGGTCAGCTTATCTATATATTCCTCCGAACCTGCCGCCTCAAAAATCTCCGGCAGGTTCAGTCCCAGGCCCTTGGTATACTGGCCCGTAATCACCATGGGTATCCCCAGAATCTTCAGTCCGGTCAGCAGCTTTACGGAATTTTCAATCAGCAATTCCTTCTTTGCCATAGCCGGCACGATTTTCTCCTGATAATCAATTACCAAACATTTGGTATGTTCTGCCGTAATCCGCATATCATTTCTCCTTTTCCAATCCCCGGGGGCTTCGGCCCTCCAAGTCTGATGCTCAATATCCGCCGGAACGAAAAGCCCTGTCCCGGCTATTATATACATATTACTCTAAATCACCTTTTGTTGCAAGTAGAAATCTGACGGAAAAAATCATGGAACATCCGGGAGATTTATGATATGGTATACTTAAGAAAGTACTTTTATTAAGTACGGCATTCTTTCTAAGTACAATGTTTTTTACGGAGGTTCTTATGGATCAAAAGAAAATTACAAATATGGAAGTGAAAAAAAAGAACCGGAATGATGTTTTCCGCTATATCTGCAAAAACGGGATGATATCAAACCCGGATATCTCCTATGCCCTGAAATTAAGCCTTCCGACCGTGACGCAGATTACCAAAGAATTGATCGGGCAGGGGCTGGTAGAAGAAAAAGGAGCCCTGGAATCTACCGGAGGAAGAAGGGCGAAAGCCCTGGCCATACCCGAAAATGCCAAGAAGGCCGCCGGGCTGGATATTACCAAAAACCACATTAACCTAATTCTTACCCGGCTGACCGGAGAGATTCAAAATGAGCAGCGTATTTTCCTGCCATACGCTCCCAAGGACGCATATTACCGGAAGGTAACTCAGGAGCTGACCGCTTTCCTGGCCGAAAACGGATGCAGCCAACAAGAACTCCTGGGGGTAGGGATATCTTTTCCCGGCATCATAGATCCGGACCGGGAGCTGATAGCCGATTCCCATATCCTTGGGGTGCAGAATCTGCCCTTTTCCCACATCAGCCGCTTTTTTTCAAATCCCTGTTATTTCTATAATGACGCAAATGCCGGTGCCTATGCGGAAGGCATGCAATCGGAACACATGGAGCGCTTTTTTTATCTGTCCTTAAGCAATACGGTGGGCGGGGCCATGTACAGCAGCGGCAGGCTGGAACAGGGGAAACATTTCCGCTGCGGGGAAGTAGGGCACATGACCATTATCCCGGAGGGAAACGCCTGTTACTGCGGGAAGCATGGATGCCTGGATGCCTACTGCTCCGCAAAGTGCCTGACAGACCAGAAGCCGGAGGATTTTTTTTCACAGCTGGATCAGGGAAATCCGGACATGGCAAAGCGTTGGGAACAATATACCTCCCTTCTGGCAATTGCGGTGAATAACATCCATATGGTTCTGGACTGCGACGTGATCCTGGGGGGATACGTGGGAAGCTGCATGGGAGACCATATTAAGGATGTACAGGAAAAGGTGGCAGCCCGGAATACCTTTGCCGGAGACAGTTCTTTTGTGCGCCCCTGCCATCATAAAATGGAGGCGGCGGCATTGGGCGCTTCCCTGAAAGTCCTGGAACAGTTTCTGGAGCAAGTATAACGCCCGGCTTTCACAGATTAAGAGATTTCAGAAATGGGATCTCTTTTTTTGTGCAATTCATCACAAAAAAATTTTCCTTTTTAGCTGAAATGACGAAAATAAAGAGATTCCGGGTTTTATATTGACAATTTTTACTTCCCCAAATATAATAATCTACATAATAAAACTATTTAATAAAGTATAAAATAAAAAAGCGGAGGTACAAATTTATGGAAGGAACAATGAAGACAGCCGTTATGCTGGGCATCGGCAAGATGGGATTTGAGGAGCGGCCGATCCCGGCGCCGAAAGACAATGAGGTACTTGTCAAATTAGAATACGTTGGGATCTGCGGCAGTGACCTTCATTATTACGAAACCGGAGCCATTGGGGATTATGTGGTGAAACCGCCTTTCGTGCTTGGGCATGAGCCGGGCGGAACGGTGGTGGAAATCGGAAAGAACGTAACCCACCTGAGCGTCGGTGACCGGGTAGCGCTGGAACCGGGAAAAACCTGCGGACATTGCGAGTTCTGCAAAACCGGAAATTACAACCTCTGCCCGGACGTGGTATTTTTTGCAACCCCTCCGGTAGACGGCGTATTCCAGGAATATGTGGCCCATGAAGCCGATCTCTGCTTTAAGCTGCCGGACAATGTAAGCACAATGGAGGGCGCTTTGATTGAACCTCTGGCAGTAGGATTCCATGCAGCCATACAAGGCGGCGCAAAAGCCGGACAGACAGCGGTCGTTATGGGGGCCGGCTGTATCGGCCTTGTGACCATGATGGCCTTAAAGGCCATGGGGGTATCCCGGGTATATGTGGTGGATATTATGGAAAAACGTCTTCAGAAAGCATTGGAACTGGGTGCGGACGGAGTGATCAACGGAAGCCGCACCGACGCGGTGGAAGAGATCATGAAGCTGACCGGTCAAAAAGGCTGCGACCTTGCAGTGGAAACAGCCGGTACGGAGTTCACAACCGTCCAGACCATACATATGGTGAAAAAAGGCTCATCCATCGTACTGGTAGGTTACAGCAAAAGCGGGGAAATGACGCTTCCCATGAGCCTTGTGCTGGATAAGGAGCTGACCTTTAAGACCGTATTCCGCTACCGCCATATTTATCCGATGGCAATTGATGCGGTGGCCCTGGGCAAGGTAAACCTGAAGGGGATTGTAACGGATGTATTCCGCCTTGACGAAGTGCAGAAGGCCATGGACTACAGCGTAAGCAATAAAGCCGACATTGTAAAAGCCGTAATCCGGATTGCGGAATAGGCCCATATTTTTGCGGCGTCTCCGAAACCCGCAGGCTGTATTATTATTTTTTGGAGACGCCTGCATTTTATAAGGAGGATATCCATGGAATCAAAAAATACGGATGTAAAAGTGCCGTTTATCAGCAAGATTGCTTATGGCATGGGTGATGTCGGATGCAATTTCAGCTGGATGTTTGTGGGAAATTTTCTTATGATTTTTTATACGGATGTTTTCGGAATCGGAATGAGCGCAGTTGCAGGACTGATGCTGTTTTCAAGATTCTGGGATGCCATCAATGATCCGGTAATCGGAGGACTGAGTGATAAGACCCATACCAGATGGGGCAGGTACCGTCCCTGGCTTCTGATTGCAGCACCGTTGACAGCCCTTGTATTGATGCTGACATTCTGGGCGCATCCGGATTGGTCTTCCACCGGAAAGACCATATATATGGCAGTCACCTACTGTATCTTGGTGCTGGGCTACACCTGCGTCAATATTCCCTATGGGACTTTGTGCGGCGCAATGACGCAGAATATTGAAGAACGGGCCAAAATCAATACCTTCCGTTCTGTCAGCGCCATGGTCGCAATCGGCATCATCAACATTATAACGGTTCCCCTGATTGCCGCACTTGGCGGAGGAAATGACAGAAGGGGCTATCTCTTGGTTGCCGTCATCTATGGATGTATTTTTGCATTCTGCCATATCTTCTGCTTTGCAAAAACAAAAGAAGTCGTGAAAATACCGGAAAAGGAAAAAACCTCCCAGAAGGTGCAGCTGGCTTCCGTGACAAAAAACAGGCCCTATATGATTGCCGTAGCAGGGCAGTTCCTGTTCGGGGTAACATTATACGGCAGAAATGCAGATGCCCTTTATTATTTTACCTATGTGGAAGGAAACCAGGCATTGTTCAGTACCTATTCCCTTTTCATTATTATCCCTTCCATAATCGGCGCAGCCTGCTTCCCTGCCGTATTCCGGCTGACCAATAATAAGGGCCGTTCCGCATCCATATTTGCACTGCTTACGGGAATCAGTATGTTTACCATGTTCTTTTTTACCGTTCGCGAAACACCCGTACCTTTTTATCTGTTCTCCTGCCTGGCACAGTTTTTCTTCTCCGGATTTAATACGGACATTTATGCCATTGTCCCGGATTGTGTGGAATATGGGGAATGGAAAACCGGGCTTCGCAATGACGGCTTCCAGTATGCATTTATTTCATTGGGAAATAAGATCGGAATGGCAATCGGAACATCTGTTCTGGCAGGCGTGTTAGGCAGCTTTGGATATGCGGCAAATCAACAGCAAAACCCGGCCGTACTGGCCGTAATCAAGCATTCCTTTACTACCATTCCGGGGGTACTGTGGATTGTAACTGCGGTCGTCTTATTTTTCTACCGTCTGAACCGGAAAGCCTATCACCAAATCGTGCAGGAAATCCAGGAACGGAAACAGCGGGGCAGGCATCTATGATGCGGGATCCGGAAAGCTGCCCCTGACTTTATTTGGCTTCATCCGGGGGCCGCTGCTCCCCATCCCGGCAGGGCAAAACAAGGGATCCCGGCCGCGCGATATGCGCCGGAATCCCCTGTTTACGGCAGTTTTCATTTATTGCTGCCCGGGTTCCCTATTAAACTATGACGTAACGTCAGAGTCAAGGAATTTTTAAAATTTTCATCCGTCCTATTTAAAGCTGCCCTACGGCAAGAGGCCGGATTCCGGCCCCATTCCTGTATTGGCCTGTAGCCGTGCAGCACAGTGCACGGCCCAGGGGTGAACGGTAACCTTTGTTTTTCCTATGCATTGGCCAAACCGCACAGCTCCTCTAACAGCTTCGGCAGCTCTGCATCCATGGTTTCCTGTGAAAACTGGCAGGTTCCCACTCTCTTATGGCCGCCGCCCTGGTATTTCAGCATCAGGCTTCCCACGTCAATCGTACAGGTACGGTTCAGAATGCTGTAGCCTACTGCCACAGAGCAGCCTTCCCCGCCTTTCCCGCTGACAATCCAGGCCGAAAGGTTCTGATCCGGGTACATACTGTAAATTAAGAAACGGTTCCCAGTATAGATGGGATCTACGCCCCGCAAATCCGTCAGGATCACATTTCCCTCCACACGGGTATGTGCCTGTACCATTTCTTTAAATTTTGCCGTCTGCTCCTCGTAAACCACAATCCGCTCTTTTACATCCGGCAGTTCCAAAATCTCTGCGGTGGTCATGGTGCGGCAGGCTTCCATTAATTTTTCCATTAACTGATAATTGGAAATGGAAAACTGGCGCCATCTTCCAAGCCCTGTCCTGGGATCCATTAAAAATCCCACCAGAATCCACCCCTGGGGATTCATTACTTCTTCCACGGACAAACTGCCGGAATCTACTTTATCCACAGCCTCCATCATATCGTCAAATTGCGGAAAACGTTCTTTTCCGCCATAGTATTCATAGATAATCCGGGCGCAGGACAAAGCGGTACGGCTTTCTCCCTTATATCTGCCCTCCAGGGCAAGCCGCTCATGTTCGCTGGAATGATGGTCAAACCACAGTCCGCAGCCTTCCACAAAAGGCACATTTGCCAGACAATCGTTCTCGTCCACCTCCACAAGGCCATCCTGCAAATCCTTCGGGTGTGCAAACTTCCAGCTGTCAATAATCCCGGCCTCCAAAAGCAGTGCTCCGCAAGCAAGTCCGTCAAAATCAGAACGTGTAACTAATCTCAATGGTGCTTCCTCCTTATCCTTCTCTATAAAATGTTTTCGAAATTAAGTGTATCATATTCTTTGTTATTTTTCTATAGGAATTATACAATTTCGGCCGGGAATAAAATTTCAGCCGGGAATGCATTTCCGCAATCCCCGGCTGCCTGCCATCTCAAAGACCTTCTATCCTTCCGTAACCGAAAGCACCTGATAGTCCTTCTCTTCCACGGCTTTTTTCAAAATCTCATCCGCTACCGGAGCATTCAGCGTAACCTCCGCCGTACCGGCTTCATGGCTGACTTCCGCCAGCTCCACGCCTTCTAACGCTTCCAGCGCCTTCTTTACGGCCGCTTCACAGTGTCCGCACATCATTCCTTCAATTTTCATCGTTTTTTTCATAGCTGTTTCCTTACCTTTCTTTGTTTTTTGTTTTCTTTGTCTGACCGGCCTGTCCTTGCTGCCATCATGCATCCGGAACAGGTTGAGCCTTAACGCATTGGTCACGACACAGAAGCTGGAGAGGCTCATGGCGGCGGCTCCGAACATGGGATTCATCTGCCAGCCGAACATCGGGATCCACACCCCGGCGGCCAAAGGAATTCCGATTACATTATAGAAAAATGCCCAAAACAGGTTTTCATGGATATTCCTCAAGGTGGCGCGGCTAAGGCGGATCGCTGCCGGTACGTCGGATAGCCTGCTTTTCATTAAAACCACATCCGCTGCGTCAATGGCAATGTCAGTCCCGGCGCCTATGGCGATTCCCATATCGGCCCGGGTAAGGGCCGGGGCATCGTTAATGCCATCCCCTACCATGGCCACCTTGCCCCTTTTCTGGAGGCTGCGGATCACCTGTTCCTTGCCCTCCGGCAAAACCCCGGCAATTACTTCATCTACCCCGGCCTGCCTGCCGATGGCCCGGGCCGTCCGTTCATTGTCCCCGGTCAGCATTACCACATGAAGGCCCATGGCTTTCAGCTCCCGGATGGCCTTTGGGCTGTCTTCTTTTATGGCATCCGCAACGGCCAGCAGTCCGATCAGACGGTTATCTTCGGAAAAAAACAGCGGTGTTTTGCCTTCTTCCGAAAGTTCCGCAGCTTTTTGCTGCATTTCCGGCAAAATTTCCGTCTTTTCTTTTATGAAATCCAGATTCCCGCCGCAAAGGGTTGTTCCCTCCCATACCGCCGTCAGCCCATTGCCCGGCAATGCCCGAAACCCCGTTACCTCCGCCGGAGAAATCCGGGATTCCCTGGCATAAGCCAGCACCGCCCGAGCCAGCGGATGTTCGCTTTTGGCTTCCAGGGTACAGGCCATGGAAAGAAGTTCCTCTTTCTTGATACCAACCGCCGGTATGATATCTGTGACCCGAGGTTCTCCGCTGGTAATGGTTCCGGTTTTGTCCAAGGCCACCACTGCCATTTTTCCGGTTTCCTCTAAAGATACTGCGGTCTTAAACATGATCCCATGCTTCGCCCCCATCCCATTGCCTACCATAATCGCCACCGGCGTCGCAAGCCCCAACGCACAGGGACAGCTGATTACCAGCACCGAAATTCCCCTTGCCAGGGCAAAGCCGATTTCCCGGCCGCAAAGGAGCCAGACAACCGTAGTTACTGCCGCAATCAGGATCACTGCGGGGACAAACACCCCGGACACCCGGTCCGCAACTTTTGCAATGGGCGCCTTTGTCGCCGCCGCATCGCTGACCATTTTAATAATCTGGGACAGGGTGGTGTCCTCTCCTACCCGGGAAGCTTCACACTTCAGGAAGCCGGACTGATTCACTGTAGCGGCGGAAACCTCGTCTCCCGGGGCTTTATCCACCGGAAGGCTTTCTCCGGTCAGCGCCGCTTCATTGACCGCACTGCTGCCTTCCAACACAATTCCGTCTACCGGTATGCTTTCCCCCGGCCGGACCAGGAAGAGGTCCCCCCGCTTAACCTGTTCGATTGACACCTCCGTTTCCTGGCCGCTGCGCAGAACCACAGCCGTCTTCGGAGCCAGCTTCATCAGGCTTTTTAAGGCATCCGTCGTCCGTCCCTTGGAACGGGCCTCCAGCATTTTTCCTACGGTAATCAGCGTAAGGATCATGGCTGCAGATTCAAAATAAAATTCATGCATATACCCCATGGCCAGTTCATGATTTCCGTTCCCCACCGCATCCGCCATGGCAAACAGGGCATAAACACTGTAAACAAACGCCGCTCCCGATCCGAGGGCAACCAGCGTATCCATATTCGGAGCCCCATGCAGCAGGCTTTGGAACCCGCTTATAAAAAATTTCTGGTTAATCACCATAATCGCAATCGTCAAAAGCAGCTGCAGAAGGCCCAGGCCCACATGGTTCGTCCCGAGAAAGTCCGGCAATGGCCAGTTCCACATCATATGTCCCATGGAAATGTACATCAGTACCAGTAAAAATCCCAGAGAAGCCCACAGCCGCTTTTTCAGATGAGGCGTCTCCGTATCCTTCAGGCTGTCTGCCCCCATGCTTCCGCTCTCTCCGGCCCCGGCTCCCGGCTCTTGGGCCCCTTTCCTGGCAGCCCCATATCCGGCGCTTGTTACCGCTTTCACAATCTCCTGTTCACTGGCCGTCCCTTCCACTCCCATGGAATTGGTCAGCAGGCTGACGGAACAAGCCGTCACCCCCGGCACCTTGGATACCGCCTTTTCCACCCGGGCGCTGCAGGCTGCACAGCTCATCCCCGTAACCGTATATTGCTCCATTGAAATCACCTCTGTTTCTTCCTAATTAATAGTTTGCTTCTATCTTCTGATTTCATCCCTATCCGTTTCCCTATTTCATCAGCTTCTGCAGGACATTCACCAGTTCCTCTACGGTTTCTTCCTTGCCCTCCCGGATATCCTGAATCACACAGGTCTTGATGTGATTCGACAACAGTGCTTTATTAAAGCTGTTCAGGGCCGCATTGACCGCTGCCACCTGAACCAAAATGTCCGTACAATAAACATCCCGCTCCACCATGCCCTTGATTCCCCGTATTTGTCCTTCAATCCGGTTCAGCCTGTGAATTAAATTCTTAAATTCCTGTTCAGAACGCTCTTTCTTCTTGTGACAGCAGGTTCTGCTTTCTGCTTCCAGAACTGCTTCTTCTGTTTCTATTTCCAAGTCTGCTTCTTCTGTTTTTATTTTTGCTTCTACTTTCGTTCCATTCACTTCTATTTCTTCGTTTGCCATTTCCACGTTGCGCCCCTTTCTGTTCTTCTGCTTTATTATATACCCATATGGGGTATATTGCAAGTACTTTTTCAGGCGGGAGCAGAAAAATGAATCACCATTGCCCGGAAGTACAACTGTCAAACTTTATAATTCTTATTTCCCGCCTTGTACTGGAAAATGGGCTATCCTATAATAAAGGAGAAGCACTTTTTGAAAAAATCTGTCCACTGTAACATTTCGCGGACATTTACCTGTTATACTATCTGCAAAAAGCAAAGGAAGTGAGGATATGAAGCAGATTTTA
>CAJUSQ010000023.1:386-27215 GCA_910588885.1 uncultured Lachnospiraceae bacterium | reverse complement strand
AGTGACTTGTCGCCAGTTTCCTAACTTGACATTCGCTCCACGGAAAACCTGCCCTTCGGCAGCAACCTCACGCTTCATTGCTATCATGTCACAGCAGATATTAGTATACACGAGATTTTTTAAAAATGCAAGGGGGTTTTTTATTTTTCTTTCAAAATATCTTTTGAAAAAAAAAGCGCGGCGGGATTTTTTCGATCCGTCTGCGCCGGAAACGGGCAAACCATAATAAAATTTTAGTTTTGAATATAAAACACCGGGCAGGATCCCATGGACGGCGGGCAGGAATACGGTATCCCATTTCCTGCCCGCCTTGGTTCCACCCGGCTTACAGATCGTCGAAATCAATGTAATCCATGTCTTTGAACCGATTGCCGCCGCCTTTGCCGTTTTTCCCTTTTACAAAAATCAGGATCAGCACAATGGCCACCAGAGCTGCCGCCAGCAGCACGGATAATACAATCAGGATGATCCGGGAGGAAGCCTTTTCCTTTTCGTATTTTTCCTCCAGTTCATCATAGGCTTTCGTGTATACGGAGGTATCAATTTCCGGAACCTCTTCCTTCTCTTCCGGAATATATTGTACCTGATGGTAGCGCTGCAGGCTCATATCCAGGGTATCGTACTGGTACCAGCCTGCGGTTCCGTGCTGGTCTACGCAGTATACCAGGAAAAACTCCCCGGTACTTTCCGTTTCCATAAGCTGGCAGCCGCTGATCGTGGCGGTTCCAAGGGTGATTGACGCATCCTGGCATCGATCCGGGATGCTCTCGGAATATACGGAGGGAAGTACGATTACGTACTTTGTACCCACTGTAATGTTTATATAAGGAAAGAACTCATTTGCCCCGGCATTGTAAAAGTAAAAGCCGCCTTCCTGTTCCTCTTCTCCTTCTGCCGTTATGGGGTTTAAGTAGAACAGCTGCAGACTTTGATAAGGAAAGGTATATGCTTCCACCTCTTCCCCGCCGTAGGTTGCCGTCCCTTTGGAAAATTCCTCCGGAAGCTCCGTATCCGGTAATGTTTTACTAACTTCATAAAAAACTCCATTGATCACAATGTCCGTAGCCGGAAGCTCCGTATCCGGGTCTTCCTCCGGTTTTTCTTCCGGATCCTCTTCGGGGTCCTCTTCTTCCGGATCTTTCGCGGCCCCGCCCCGGTTCACCGTAATGGTATAGGTAGCAAGGGTGCCGTTTTCCGCCTTCACTACAATCGAAACGGTATTATTTCCCGGCTTCAGATCCGTATTCCCGGTTACGGATTCCACAGTGGCTCCGGCATTGGAGGGCTGTGCATCCACGGCAATGCTGGTTACATCCTCAGCCACATTGGCCGTATACTTTGTGGTGTTGTATTTAAAGGACGGGGACAGGGTTCCCGGGGATATCGTTAAGGATTTCAGGGAATTGTCGGCAGAAAGGTTCGCACTGCTTCCACCGCCCGATTCTCCGCCGCCTTCATTTCCGGCTCCGCCTGCTTCCCCGCCGCCATTGCCGCTGCTGCCTGTATTCCCGGCTCCCCCTGCACCGTCTCCTGTTCCTCCGCCGCTTGCTGCATTGTTCACCGTAACCGAAGCGCTGGAGCCGCTGATGCTGACAGCCTCTGCCGTTTCAATGGCATATGCTTCCGTCAGGGATGCCGAAACGGACGCGGAACCCGGTGCAATTGCCCGGAAATTCAGGTTTATGGAATAACCGCCGTCACATTCCGCCACTATGGACAATGCGCCGCCGCCGCCATTGCAGTCGTTTTTGCTGGCTCCGGTGTATTCCAATATACCTCCGGTGTAAGAAACGCTCATCTGAAATGCCGCATATACATCCGTACTGACATTCAGCGTAACCGTAACCGAATCTCCGATATTTACGGAAGATGCGGATACCCCCAGGGAGGAACTGCCGCCTGCTGCCGCTCCCTTTGACCCGCCAAACAAAAGCCCCAGAAGCAGAACCGCCGCCAGTATTGCCCCTGCGTTACGGCACGGATTCTCTCTGCCCCTTAATGGCCAGGAAGCCCACAGCCCGTTCCCGGCGCTGCCTGCCATACGTTTCCTTGCTTTTTTCATATAGAAACCTCCACTAATTCAATGATTCATATCCGAGAATATGACGTTTTACCGCTACCCAGTCTGCCAGATTAACCGCTCCGTCCCCATTCACGTCCGCTGCCTGGAACCGTTCGCCGCTTAGGCTTTCTATCCCCAGAATATGGCGCTTGATCGTTACCCAGTCCGCCAGATTAATGGTTCCGTCCCCATTCACATCTCCGCGGCTGCCACCTCCGGAGGGCGGCTGCTGCCGCACGATATTAATGGTATAGGTGCGCGGGGAACCGTTTTGAGCCGTGCAGGTGATGGCGACCCCATTGTTTCCGTAATTCAGGGAAACCGTTCCGGTACCGCTGACGCTTGAGGTCCCTGCAACCGCCGATGCGCTAATCTCCACAGCCGATACCTCCTGGCCCACAATCAAGGTATACTCGGTTGTAGCCGGAGAAAAGCCCGGAGTCAGGTTATAGCCGTTCACGGAAAGGGATTTCAGCCAGTTATTGGGATTCCCGCTTTGAGGCAGGGGACTTGACGTTTCCGGCATATTATTGTACACCGGAATCCGGAACACAATGGATGCGTTGGTATCCGTATAGGCTTTCTTTGTATTCCGTCCTTCACTGATCGCTGCCTGCACATTGGTCATATATTGATGGGCATAAAGTCCCGATGCCTTGTTTACCACGTTGAATTTTTCAAAATATACGGTATTCTGCCCTTTTTTTACATAATTATTCCCCACAACGGAGGCGCCGCCCAGAATGGCCTTATAGCGGCTGTTCCAGCCTTGTCCCTTGGCATACTGCAGGCCTTTCTGCACCGGGGTCAGCCCATTGGTCGCATAAGCTCCCACATTAAAGTAATTAAAATATCCCTCGTAGCCTTTTTCCGTTCCCGAAATCGAACCGCTGGTCCCGTTCTTCCCCTGCTCCTGACGGCATCGTGCCGCCAGATGATAAGGGCTTACCGCCACCTGGCGTCCCACCTCCACGAAGGTTTCCGGGTAGCTCCTGGTCGCACCGTCGGTATCCGAATAATTTCCGGTCAAAAAAGATCCGCTGACCAGGGCCAGCACACCCGCCGCATTCTGGTATTCCTGAAATTCACTGGTTGCAAACTGAAAAATGCTGTCTGCATCCAGAAAATTCCGGGGATCCATACAATAGGCAATCATTTCCGGAGATGCGCAAACCCAGCTGGCGGTATCAAATCCGATCCAGCTGTTGGTCAGCCAGTCATAAGCTCCGGCTGCCGTAGACTTCTGGGCATCGTTATTGACGGATTGTACCAGATTCCGTCCAAGCTTCCCTTCCTCCGTCAGAACCGTATTCCAATCCAGCCCGGTCAGAACCGGTTCAAATACCCAGTTGGGATACTGGCTGTGGAGCCCGCTTAAAAGGTTGGCGTAGCTGGCCGGAAAGCCTGCTGCCACAAGGCTGTCCCGATACGCCGCATCTCCCGGCGGAACCTGTGCCCCGCCGTCTGCCGGAGGCGGACTCTGAGTACCGTCCGTGGTATGTACATTGGAAATCAACCGTTTTAACACATATCCCACCTGGGTACCGTACTGAATCTTGTACCAGTCGTTTTCTTCTCCCAAAATCGTCACCTGGCCGCCGTCATTCAACGCTCCGATGGCGCTGTAATTCGTTCCAGGGCCGCTTCGTACCCGAAGGCTGCTTCCCCCTGTATTGATGGTCCCTACCGTAACCGGAGCGGCCGTACTAACGGTCACGCCGTAATAGATTCCAAGTCCGAATACTGCGCCAAGCAGCAAAATACCGATATACACTTTTATCTTCCTTTTTAACTCTTTGGCGCTGTTTTCTGTCATTTTCCGCCTCCACCTATGTATTCCTTTTTTTGCCGATTTGAACCTATTATACGGGTTTGTGTCAACGATTGTCAATATGTGAGCGAAGATTTTCAAAGGGATCCTCCTCTTATCCCTGCCCATATCCTATGGAAAATCCTTCCGTCCCCGCCGATTTTTCCTCCCCGATTCAAAATCGCTTCTTGTGTTTTAAGTACCGCGGCGTTATAATTTAGAAAAATCAGGAAAGGACAAATTGCAGCAAGGGGCGTATGCCTCCTGTTACAACTATAATAAGGTAAGGATTATGTGGATTGCGGATCATTGGAAGGACTATGAGGTAATTGACTGCTCCAAAGGAGAAAAGCTGGAACGCTGGGGAAACTATATTTTGGTACGGCCGGACCCTCAGATCCTTTGGGATACCCCGAAGAAGGCGCCGGGCTGGAAGAAACCCAACGGCCATTATCACCGCAGCCAGAAGGGCGGCGGGGAATGGGAGTTTTTCGACCTGCCCCAGCAGTGGCAGATTGAATATCAATCCCTGCGGTTCCATTTAAAGCCCTTCAGCTTTAAGCACACCGGGCTGTTTCCGGAACAGGCCGTAAATTGGGACTGGTTTCGGCAGAAAATACAAAGGGCCGGACGGCCCGTCAAGGTGCTGAATTTATTCGCCTATACGGGCGGGGCTACCTTGGCGGCGGCCGCAGCCGGAGCTTCCGTTACCCATGTGGACGCTTCTAAGGGCATGGTCACCTGGGCAAAGGAAAATGCCATAGCCTCGGGCCTGGGGGATGCTCCCATCCGCTGGATTGTCGACGACTGCGTCAAGTTCGTTGAGCGGGAAATCCGGAGGGAAAATCACTATGACGCGGTGATTATGGATCCTCCTTCCTATGGCCGCGGCCCGAAAGGGGAAATCTGGAAAATCGAAGACGCCATACACCCTCTGGTAAAGCTCTGCACCCGGCTCTTATCCAGGGAACCGTTGTTTTTCCTGATCAACTCCTATACTACCGGTCTGCAGCCTGCCGTTTTGGCCTACCTGCTTGGAACAGAGCTGAAAGCCTTTTCCGGTGTCATAGACGCCCAGGAAATCGGCCTGCCCGTTTCTTCCAACGGCCTGGTGCTGCCCTGCGGCGCCAGCGGGCGATGGGAATCAACCGGCTCTGCTCTCAGATAGTGTCCGGAAATTAATTTTAAAACCTCTGTACTATTATCAGGAGCCGTAGTATAATATAAATAGGAAAATATTCACAATTATTCCAGATAATCAGAAAGGGGGATTCCTTATGAGTATTACCGGCATTGGCAGACTTACTTCGCCTTATTACCAGCAATTATCTACCGGAAAGAAAATCAATTCTGCCGCGGATGATGCGGCTGGGCTTGCGATTGCCGAGAAGCTTCTCAGACAGAGCAACGGCTATGACGTCGGTACCCGGAATGCGGCTACGGCCAGCGATATGCTGAAAGTATCCGACGGTGCACTCTCTTCTATTACAGATTCGCTGCAGAGGATTCGGGAATTGGGCTTACAGGCCGGAAATACCGCTATTTACGGCCCGGATGAATTAGATTCCATTCAGCAGGAGATCGACCAACTGAAGGATCAGATCTCCAGCGTTGCTTCCAATACCCAGTTTAACGGGAAGAATTTATTAGACGGTTCCGCAGGCGGGCTTCACGTAGCATCCGGCCCCGACGGTTCCGGCAGTACCCTTCAGATGCCCAACTCCACCCTGGAGCAATTGGGGATTGCGGATTTTGACGTACGTTCCGGCAATTTCGACTTATCGGCCATTGACAAAGCCCTTGACATGGTATCCGGTTCCCGCAGCAGCCTGGGAGCCCAGTCCAACGCATTGGATCATGTCATGAATTTCAACCAGTATGCTTCCTACAATACCACTGCTTCCCGCAGCCGGATTGAAGATCTGGATTATGGAAAAGCGGTTTCGGATCTGAAGAAGAACCAGATTTTGGAAGAATATCGTCTGCATATGCAGAAAAAACAGAACGAAGAGTTCGGACGCGTTATTCAATTGTATCAATTTTAACAAACCGGCGCATCCGTAAGGATTCACTGGAATACCGCAATAACAGCCCCCTGTTTTGCAAAAAATTTGTAAAACAGGGGGCTGCTTTCTGCTATTCTTCCGGGATTTCCTGATTCTGCGGTTCTTCCGGAGATTCTGCGCCTTCTCCACCTTCCGTTTCTCCCGCGCCGCTCTGCCCGTTTTTATTTTTCTCATCCTCCGGCGGCTTCACATAGGAATAAGCATTGGAAATCCTGCAGTTTTCCGCTGTCAGCTCAACCTTCTCCCGATAATAGGCGATAACCGGAGTGTCTACTTTGATCCGTCCGTACAGCTCCGAGGCAATTTCGCCCGGCGCATTGATACAGCCGTGGGAGCCTGTGGTCTTATAAAATTCGCCGCCGAACTGTGTCCGCCAGGAAGCGTCATGAATTCCTACATTGTAAGCAAAGGGCATAAAATAGTCTACATTGGACTCATAATCTTCTCCCTTCAGCACCGCTGGGCTCTGTTTGTATACAATCTTAAAAACGCCATCCGGCGAACCGTTCCCGGTAGCAATGTTCCCGGAAACAATATCCGACTCCAAAACCAACTGCCCTTCTTCGTAATACCACATATGCTGTTTCGTATAATCAATTTCCACATATGTCGTCCCGATGTCCTCAAAGCCTTCTACCTGAGCCCGTTGGGAATAAACCGGCTCCCGCACCGTCGGCGCGCCGCTTAAAATATTTTCCTTAAGCTGTTCCGCTTCTTTCTCCTTCTGAATCACCCAGCCATAGTCGCCGCCGCCGATTTTTATCTTATCCCCTGAGGATGTGGCAAACTCCCGGACATCCGCATAAGTATTATACTTGCTGGCAAGCTTCTGCACATAATCCGCCAATTTTTTCTCATCCAAAATAATGGAGAAATCCTCCTGTACTTCAATCATATCCAGGATCTGATCCGACGTCAGCTTCTCGTCATAATCGGAAATTTTATAGGTCACCTCCGCTCCAATACAGGCGTTCACCCGGTTCAGGGCATCGATCAACTCCGGGCTGCTGCTAAGCCGCTCCGGTACCGTATACACTTCATCCGTCAATGTAAGGTTTCCTTCCCCTGCCGTCACGGCCGCTTCCACGGCTGCAACTACTTTTTCCAAAATCATTTGATTGCCGGGAACCTCCGGTACGATGGCATAGCCTTCCTCCTTCCGCTCCAGGGCGGCATTAACCGGAACCGTAATATTTTCGGGGGCAAAACAGGGCAGGGCCGCCACCGCTTCTGCCAGCTTCTGGGCGCTGTAGATCATCGGCGTATCCACATCGATCAGATTTTCCCGAAACAACGCCGGGATCCAGGCATATCCGTTCTGAGCCTGCAGCGCTTTCTCCAGGGAGCCGTCCGGTACATAGCTGTTGTCAATCTCCCGTCCCATAATATGATATTTCTCTCCATCCCGGTCAAAAATAGTCAGCAGATAATCTCCTACATCGGCCGCGATCTTCTCCTCTGCTTCCTTGGCCGTCATTCCGCCTACTTTCAGCCCGTTAATCTCCGTATGAGGAAAAAAATGCTTTCGGAAATAAAGGGAAATAAATAAATACGTCATTCCCAATAAAAGGATCAGTATCAAAATCAGCCCTAAAATCAGCCTTGCCCTTCGCTGTCTCCTTCTGCTTTTTCTCGTTCTCTGCATCTGTCTCACCTCTTGCTGTGTGTTGCTGGTTTTGTGTTTCACTGCCATGTCCCCAAAGGGACAGGTATCTTCCTGGAGTGCGCACTTCCTGGGCCCACATACTTCCTAGGCCACGTACCTCCTGCATTTGATGGATTTTCACGCAGCACCCTGTCATATTTTCCTATTATATCACATTCATATGGGGAGAAATGATTGTTTTTTGTAGATATTTATTAATATTTCCTGAATTTCCACGTCGGGTTTCTTAAGGCTCTTCCGTCTCCATATAGTCGTCATAGAGGGGAATCCCGTTTACCGCCACCTTATCCTCAATGGCAATGACCAGGCAGTTGCGTCCGTCGATGACTTTTGTTTCCAGAAGATGGGTAAATTCCGGCTTCACCTGCACCGTAATGTTTGGGGTTTTCACCTCAAATTTCCGGGTATTCAAGAGGTTAGCCGCAACTAACGGAATTCCTTCCGGCACAATCCGTTCATAGGCGCTTTCAAACTGCTGCAGCCTCTCTTCCTCCACACCGCATTCCGCAAAAATCCGTGCCACATCCTGTTTATCCAATGTCAGAGGCTCCGGCTCTTCCTTGCTTTCCTCGATTTTCTCCTGGACATTCTCCTGGATGCTCATAATCGTTTCGTATTCCCGCTTTTCCCCCAGAGTTTCTTCAATCAGGGACTGGAACATTTCCTTCTGGCTGCTGACCGGAATCGGCGGCGCCGCTCCCAAAACGGAATCCACAAATTCTTCATGGGGCTCATCCGGATTCTTGGTATAATACAGGGTGCTGTGAAGATCCGTACTCCGGTCCGTAAAGGCCGGAAATAAAAATCCGATCTGGGGGAGATCCACCAGCCAGTCCCGGCTGCAGTTCCGGAAGAGATTGCTGTCCGGATGATAGGACAGTCCCGGCTTCGACAGGTTGACCGGGCAAATGGAGCAGAGCAAAAAGGAATACACCTCTTCCGACGCATCCTCCATGCCAAACCCGTCGCTGGTCATCCCCGGCACGTCATAGGCCGTATGTATCAGCAAAATCAAATAGTTTCCTTCACAATAGTAATACTGGATTACTTTATTGTAAAATTCCTCCAGCAATTCTTCGTCCTTCAGTTCACTGTTGCGAAGCCGCAGCAGAAATTCCTGGGTTCCTCCCTCCGCTTCCGCTCCCAGTGGGAATTCCAGCTGAATCAGGTTCCGGCCCGGCGTCCCGGACAGGGTTTTCTTAAAAATCTCGTAATACTTAAAGGTATCTTCCTCCTGAAGGGAGTAGAAAGCCTCCCGGAAGGTGGTAATCTTGTCCTTTTCGTTGCCCACATAGCAGCCGCAGATCCTGGTAATGCAACCTCCGTCTTTTTTAAACAGCTTTTTCAATTCGCTAATTTCTTTTTTTGTCATTTCAGGCTACTCCGTTTCTTTTTGATTTCTTTTTTTATTTCAGACTGTTCCGTTTCTTTTTCTATTTACAAAAAATCGGTTTTCCGTTATTATTTTAAGGAAATAAATCCCGGCATCGGATTCCGCTTTTATCGTAAGGAAATAAATCCTGGCATTTGATTGCGCTTTTATTGTAACTTAATTTTCGCTTCATGTAAATATGTTGATTCAGACAGGAGGTACTATGAATACGGCACAGCAATTAAAAAACGAACTATACAATATCAACCACAAAAGCTATCCGGCCTATAAATCCCTGGCAGGTTGTTATAAATTTAACAATTATATCCTGGGCATCGACCACGTGCAGGGAGACCCTTTCGCCTCCCCTTCCAAGGTGCATTTGGAAATCGATGGAAAAACCGCCGGGTTTCCGGCCCATCTCTACGATACGGTCCCGAAGCGGATTGCCCTTCAGGATCATCTGACCCGGCGGTTGGGCCGGGAGCTTCGGGCCGTCAGCAAAAAAGCCGGCGGCTCCGGGAAAAGCGGCCTGATCTTTATCAGCCAGTGCGGTCAGGAAATCCTGGAACGTTCCTGCTGTGAAATTGACCCCAAAAGCGGCAGCCTGTACTTCCGCCTGGAAATCGGGTTTCCGGCCAATGGGCGCTCCATCAATTCTCCGGAGCTGATTAAAATATTATTCGATTTTCTTCCGGCCTGTATCGACAAGAGCTTGTTTTACCAGGCCCTGCCCAAACAGGAGCTGGCAGACGTGGCCTCCCTCTGCGAAGACCAGCAGTTTATCCGGGCGGAGCTGCAGCGCCTGCACTTGTCGGCCTTTGTAGCAAACGGCTCAATCCTGCCCAGAATGTCCGGCATCTCCCATCTGCCCTTAAAGCAGGCCGTTCCCTTCCAAAGCCCGAAATCCATGGAAGTGACCCTGATGCTGCCAAACCACGGCCCCCTTACGGGAATGGGCATCCCCTGCGGGATTACTTTAATCGTAGGCGGAGGCTTTCATGGGAAATCCACCCTGCTGAATGCTCTGGAAATGGGCGTCTATGACCATATTGCCAAAGACGGCAGAGAATACGTGATTACCGACAGCAGCGCCTTTAAGCTGAGAGCCGAGGATTCCCGGTATATCAGCAACACGGATATTTCCCTGTTTATCAACGACCTGCCCGGAAAACGGGACACCGGCTCCTTTTCCACTCAGGATGCCAGCGGCAGCACCTCCCAGGCCGCCAATGTCATCGAAAGCATTGAATCCGGCTCAGAGCTGTTCCTTATTGACGAGGATACCTCTGCCACCAACTTCATGATCCGGGACCAGCTGATGCAGAGCGTCATCTCCGACAAAGAGGAGCCCATTACCCCTTTTATCAGCCGTGTCCGTTCCCTGTATGACAGAAGCGGAATTTCTTCTATTATCGTCGCCGGAAGCTCCGGGGCTTACTTCCATGTGGCGGATACGATTCTGCAGATGAAGGATTACGTGCCCTATGACATTACCGGGCGGGCAAAGGAAGCGGCTTCGGGCTTTCCTGCCCTCCATACGGAAGGGCTCTGCTATCAAATGCCCGATTTCTCCCGATGCCCCAAGGCAGCCGGGAATCTTACGGGGAATGATCGACTAAAAATGAAGGTAATGGGAAAAGACAGCATCCAGATCAACCGGACAACCATTGATTTGCGCTACTTAGAACAGCTGGCAGATACGGAGCAGCTTTCTGCCCTGTCCTATCTTCTGACTTATGCGGTCAAGCATTATGTCCGTCCGGGGCGGACACTTACGGAAATCGTAGATTTACTGGAACAGCAGCTGACCCGGAAGGGACTGGCTTCTCTGGCCTCCGGTTCCTACCTCCCTTCGAATCTGGCCAGGCCCCGGCGGCAGGAGATTTTCGCCTGCTTTAATCGGTGCCGGGATTTAATTTTCGGATAAAGCATATTGGGGCCGTAAAGGATCTGTCTGCCTGTTTTGAGAGTAAAAAACTACTGAACCCCCGTTCCGGTCATCCGGAACGGGGGTTCGGCAGTTCACAAGCCGCCAGGCTGTAATATTATGTAACTCTCTTATTCAAAACTTATTTCCAACGAAAAAGTTCTTCCATAACAAAACATATGTTCCTAATTCAAAATCAGTTGCACACAGCCATAAATCCCCGCATCATTTCCCAGGGTTGCCAATGCAAACTTGGTATCCTGGCAGGAGCTGAACGCTTCTTTCCGGAACGCCGTCTGAATGGCATCCAAAAGGGGCTGTCCGGCTTTGGATACGCCGCCGCCGATTACAAAAATCTCCGGGTCTGCCACACAGGCAATTTTTCCAAGGCCGCGGCCCAATACCGTGGCAAATTTCCCTACGATCTTAGCGGCCGTCTGGTCTCCGTCCTTATAAGCGTCAAAAATATCTTTTGCGGTCACGTTCTCAACATCGTCCAGTACGGAAGCCTCATGTTCTGCTCCAAGGGCCTGCTTCGCCAGCCGTACCAATCCCGTTGCAGAGCTGTACTGTTCCAGGCATCCCTTCCGGCCGCAGCCGCAGCATTCCGTTTCATGAGGATTCATGGTCATATGGCCGATCTCTCCGCCTGCCCCATGGGCCCCTGCCACTACCTTGCCGCCGATGATGATGCCGCCGCCCACACCGGTTCCCAGGGTAACCATTACCACGTCTTCGTAGCCTTTGCCGCCGCCCTGCCACATTTCACCCAGAGCTGCCACATTGGCGTCATTTCCGGCCTTTACGGGAATCTGATCCATCTTTTCGGACAGCTCCTTTTCTACGGAAACCTGCTTCCAGCCCAGATTCACGCAGACCGCTACCTCTCCCCTGGCATCCACGGGCCCCGGAATACCGATGCCGATGCCCTGGATCGCCTCTGCCCCGATGGCCTTTTCCGCCATTTTTCCCTTCAGGGCCGCCGCTACGTTGTCCAGAATCCGTACGCCGTTCTCACTGGTATCCGTAGGAATTTCCCATTTTTCCAAAAGGGTTCCGGTTGTTTCAAACAAACCGATTTTGCAGGTAGTACCCCCCACATCTACACCAAATCCATATTTCTTCATCTCTTATCCCCTGTCCTTTCCATTTCTATGTATACAAAAGCATCCGCAGGCAAAAACCGTCCTCTCGCAAGGATGGATACACCCTTCTTCGGTTTCCGGTCTATGGATTATAATACCATAGCGCCGCCCCGATGTTCTTTCCGATTGCCAAATTAGTTTCAAATTCAGAAACTGGCCCTTTCTACTTCCGCACCCTTCCGGTAAATGCTTCCACCCGGATACGGATCACGCTGACAATGGAAACCAGCCGTTCGTTAAATTCAAATTCCCGATCGGAATACTGACGCATCAGATGCTCCATTGCCTTGATTTTCTCTTGGGGATCTTCAATCAATTCGGCCGCTCCGGTTCCTGCTACACTGGCAAATTGAAATGCAAACTGGCAGGGGAGCTTTCCCTCCACCAATTGATGATCGCAGTCAACGGAAAACCCCACCCGGGGATTCTCCTTCAGCAGCCGGATTTTCTTTCCCTCCAGAGCCCCGTGGAGATAGAACGTCAATTCTCCATCCTCCCAGGTATATCCGTAATTCATGGGAATCACATAAATGTCGTCCCCGTCATGCATTCCCAAATGCAGAACCTGGCATCGGTCAATGATTTCGATTAATGCTTCCTGATCTGTAACCAGGCGGTCTTGTCTTGACATGGCTTCCTCCTAACGCAGCTTATGTTTCATCTCTATCACCTTCACAAACTCCGGAATCGCTTCCATAACGACTGCCGTCCGTTTGCCGCCGGCATTGACAGAAAGGGTATAAATATTCCCGTTCTCCTCTTTCCGGCAAAAATATACGGTATTCTGGCCCGGCTCTATCTTCTTCACCATATATTCCACATCATCCAGGCGGATCGTCATTTTCTTCTTTCGCCTGGCCCGGTTGAAAATGGCCGCAACATCCATTTCCCCGTCAAAATAACAGAACTCATACTCAATAAATGCATGCATCCACATCCAGGCACACAAGCCGCCCAAAAGTGCCGCCACAATCAGGACAAGGATCATAGAACTGAACGCATAATAAAAAAACATCAAAATCGCCCCCGCAAGGCTTGCAAACCTGCCAAGCTTATGCCCCATTCCTTCCCCGCAGTCCGTCATCCACTCCATTGGTTTCTCATTCATTGCTTTTCTCCTTTTCTGTTCCACGCAAACGGCCCCGGCCCAATGCCTTCGGGCCGTCGCAGAACTGTTGTTCTATTCTTCAAATGTATGTTACTATCCTTCCAAAAGATACATCAGCACTTCTTTGGCCATATCCGTATTCACGGCGGTGATCGGAATCCCGGCCAGCACCTTGGTCACATAATAACCGTCCCGGGTAAGCCCGTTCACATCCGGCAGCCAGATGCCGCAGACCAGCTGTCTCCCGGTCTCTCCCTCCGTCACCGTATACAGCCTGTCCTGATACTTCTCCAAAAGCTCCTCCGGAAGCACGTCCTCCATTGCCATAAGGCCGTTCTCTACGCCTAAAAGATCGAAGGTGTCCGCATCCCCGGTCAGCAAGTCAATCTCTCCCAGCATCACCATGGCCGCCAAAGCCTGATAGCTGACGGCATTGCTTTCACTCATATGCTCCCGGTCAAAATAGAGGGACGCATTGACGGAAATCGCTGCCTCTTCCCGGTTATAGCCCCGCTCCGTAAGGTACCGTGCGAAGGTGTCCTCTTCTTCTGCCAGCATGGGGCTGGCGTTTACCAGTACGGCCCGCATCAGAACCTCCGGTTCCGGGGTTGCCAGCCTCACAATCGTATAAATGATAATAAAAAGAACCAGTGCAATTCCCAGAAGCGGAAGCTTGTAATATTCCCAAATGTGCTCCAGCTTTTTCCCGACGGTCATATTCTGAAAAGATTCTTTTTCTGTCTGCATGTATCCGGCCCCTCCGAACTATCTTTTTTACATACATAAATCAATGAAAATCCATGATACTTCCATAGTAAATTCTTCCGGGCACAATGTCAATATTTTAACAAGACTTTATGGTTTTTTAATAAAAGAAAAAAGAGGCAGCAGGAACGTAAATCTTCCTGCTGCCTCTTCGTTTTGTATGGCCGCTGCTTTTTCGAACTGCAAAAACGCCTCCCGTCACGGCATATTCCGCACTTCCAAAGAACCTTTTGCCATACAAACTCCCTCTATCATAAACTCCCTCTATTGTAATTCTGATTCTTATACCTGATTCTGACCTTATACCTTATACCATTCCTCTGATTCCCTGCCAAATTCGGAAAGCCGATTAAAAATCAAAGCCGCTCCATACCGGTTCGCCGGTGTACTTCTTTACGGTTTCCTCACCCTTTAACGCGCGGATGGCCCCGGAAGCCATAGCCTCCATCTCGAATTCCCCCGGATATGCGCTGACGGGTGCGATAAAGCCGCAGGCTTCCGTAATATTGGCTACCAGCTCTTTGTTGTAGACCATGCCGCCCCCTAAGAGGATGCCGTCTACCTGGCCGTGAAGTACCGCTGCCATTGCGCCTATGTATTTGGTGATCTGATAAATCATGGTATTCCATACCATTGCCGCTTTCCGATCGCCTGCTGCCGCACGGTTGCTTACCTCCAGGGCATCGGAAGTCCCAAGCCAGCTTACCAGCCCGCCGGTCCTGGTACAGATGGATTTTGCTTCCTTGGGGTCTTTTCCTGCACAGTATTTTATCAAAGCAGAAGCGGGGATATCGCCGCAGCGGGTGGGCGCCATGGGGCCTTCTCCGCCTACGATATCATTTCCGTCCACCATTTTCCCTTTCTTATGGGCAGAAACGGAAATACCGCCGCCGATATGGCATACTACAAAATTACAATCTTCATATTTCTTTCCGATACTCTCCGCATGGCGGATGGCCGTTTCCTTTAAGTTCAGGGCATGTAAATGCACGTTGCGGTATACGCCCTCTAAACCGGTCATTCTGGCAAGTTCCTGCAGCTCGTCAACATCCGGCGGGTTTACTACAAAGGCCGGTTTCTGATATTCGGAAGCAAATTCCTTCGCCAGCTGAGGTCCTAACTGTGCCGGATGCTGCACCCCATTGGCTCCTCTGGTCGCATGGTCCAGCAGCAGTCCATCCACCTCATAAACGCCGCCCTCCATAGCGATCAGTCCGCCGCCGCGGCCTACGAATGCATCCACGCCTTCCAGGGAAACATTGTCTTCCTTCAGCAAATTCAGAATCGTTTCCTTCCGGTAGGGCAGCTGCGCCGAAATCCCGTCGAATTCTGCCAGCTTATTGGCGTCATGGGCTACATTTTTGGAAAATAATGTCTTGTCGTCCTCAATCAATGCAATCTTGGTGGAGGTAGAGCCCGGATTAATTGCAAAAATCTTCATATCAGTTCTGCTCCTTTCTGATTTTGTGTTTTCGTACAAAAAAATTATTTGGCAGTTGTCAGCTTTGTCTTAATTGTATATAATAAATGCAGTTGAATCATTGGCCGGAAAAACAAAAGTCTTTCTGATTTTTCCATGGCTTTTGTGATGCTGCACAACACCCGGAAAGGAGCCGCATTTATGGAAATACATGAACTTATGGCACATCTCGACTGCCAGTTCCTGACGCTGCACGGCAAAAAAGATACTTCCGCGGACATTTATTCTCTGCATTTTTATACTCCTGAAATCCAGGCATTCGAATCCAATATCCTGTATTTCTGCCCGGTTTCCCATATGCCCCCGGCAGATTTCCCCCATACCCTGCAGCTGCTCTGCTACGGCCCTGACTTTCCCGCAGAAGATTATGAAAACAGCTGCCTGAACATCCTTTGGTACAATAGCGGGAATTCTATCGAACATTTGTTCAATCGAATTCAGCAGCTGGTGACCCATCTACAGCGGGCCAATGCAGGGCTGCATCTGTTTGCCAACGCCTTTTTTTCCGACCAGGGGCTTCAGTATATGGTGGATATCGCCTATGAAGTGTTCGGCAACCCGATTTTTGTCATTGATACCAGTTTTAAATACCTGGCAATCTCTTCGGCCTTTTCTCCCAACAACACGATTTTTGAAGCGGAAAATTCCTCCGGCTATATATTGGAGGCAGGCATCCGTTCCATCCGGGAAGCCAATCTGGATGAAAAAATCCGGAATGCCTCCGCCCCCTATTATTTTAAAAATCCCCTTCACGGAACAGGGATGCTGATCGCCTCCGTGAAGATCCACGGGATTGAAGTGGCTAAGGTCATGCTGTACGAATCTCTGCGGACCTTTACGGACATTGATTCCATCCTGCTCTCCCGGCTGTCCCGGTTCGTTTCCATGGAACTGCAGAAAAACAGCTTTTTCAGCCAAAACAAGGGCGTAATGTTTTCCTATTTCCTGGCGGACCTGCTGGACAGCCCGGAAATCAATTATCCCAGCGTACGGGAACGGCTTCATATCCTGGGCTTTGACCTGAAAGAGGATCTGTACATGATGACGATTTCCGCTTCCAGTTACCGGGATGCCAACGCCAAGCTGGAGGTCATCGTCCGGGAGCTGAACAATATCTTGGTCGGCTCCCTCTATGCCATTTATGAAAATACCCTGGTCATGCTGTTTTCCCGCTCCCGGGAAAACGGCCTTTCCGCCTATGAGCTGACCGCCCTGGAAAACTATCTGAAAAGCAATTCCCTGACTGCCGGGATGAGCAACTTTTTTACGGACCTGAAATCCGCCCGGAGATTCTACCTGCAGGCGAAAAAGGCTGCGGAGGTAGGCTTACGGCTTCAGGATGAAGGGCCCATCCACTATTATTCCGACACTTATTTCTACCATATTATGGAAATCTGTGAACAGGAAGAGGATCTTCAGTATTTCATCCATCCTGCCATGATGAAGCTGCTGTATCATGACCAGGAGCGGAATTCCGAGCTGTTAAAGACCATGCACTGTTTCCTGCAGACACCGGGAAACCCGGCCAAAATCGCGGAACAGCTCCATATTCACAAAAATACCCTTTTGTACCGGATGAATAAAATTAAGAGCCTGACCGGATGTACCCTGGAGGACGGCGACGAAATTATGTCCCTGGGACTTTCCTACAAGCTCATGCGCTACCTGAAAATGCTGCCGGAGGTGAATGTGTAATGTACCGGATTTTACTTGTGGAAGACGATAAAAGCATCGTTGCAAACCTGACGGAATTCCTGCGGAGGGAAGGATTCCTGGTAGAAAATGCCGATGGGCAGAAAGGCGCCCTGGCCAAAATGGAAGCTCAGGCTTATGACCTGGTGCTTCTGGACGTATCCTTACGGGACGGGAACGGCTTCGGCATCTGTACGGCCATCAAAAGCTCCTGGCCCACCCCGGTCATTTTCCTGACCGCTTCCGGAGACGAATACAGCGTTGTCACCGGACTGGATTTGGGGGCCGACGACTACATCGCCAAGCCCTTCCGTCCCCGGGAGCTGGTTTCCCGGATGAAAAGCGTCCTTCGGCGCTGCTCCGGCACTCCCCAGCCCCTGCTGGAATACCACGATATTTCCATTGATACGTCCAAAGCCTTTGTCACAAAGCAAGGGAACGAATTGTTCCTGTCGGCCCTGGAATACCGGCTTTTGCTGTATTTTTTTACAAACAAAGGCGTTGTCCTCACCCGGGAAAAGCTGCTGTCGGAAATCTGGGACATTGCCGGGGAATTCGTAAACGACAACACTTTAACGGTATACATCAAGCGTATCCGGGAAAAAATTGAAGAGGATCCGTCCCATCCCACTATTATTAAAACCGTAAGAGGAATCGGCTATAAGCTGGGATAGCACCATTCCGGGAGGTATGTTATGACTTTTTTCCGCAACCCTGAAATCAAAAAAACCTTACTTCTACATCTGGCCTTAACGGCCTTTTTTACCCTGGCCGCCTTTTTCCTTGGCTTGTATCTTCTGCCAGAAGCCAGAAGTTCCTTTCTCTCCGTTTCCTCCCTTTGGGCGTTTTCCCCTCCTTCCAGCGTCCTTTTACTGGCCTTTTTATCCTTCGGCCTGTGTATGGTTTTTACGGTGCTCCATTTGTTTTCCACCCGGAAAAGATACCGCAGAATCCGTCAGCTTAGCCTGAACATTGACCAGGTGCTCCATGGGGACGATACGCTGACCTTTTCAGATTACCGGGAAGGGGAGCTGTCCATATTAAAAATAGAAATTGACAAGATGCTGGTGCGGCTGCGGGAACAGGCAGAGGACTTAAAAGCAGATTCCCAATACCTTTCCTCTTCCCTGGCGGACATTTCCCACCAGATCCGTACCCCTTTGACTTCCATCCATCTGGTACTGTCCCTGTTGTCCGAACCCGGCCTGCCGAAGGAGGAGCGCCGTTCCTTAACGCAGCAGCTGTCTATCCTGATTTCTCGCATTGACTGGCTGATCGAAGCCCTGCTGAAGCTTTCCCGTCTGGATGCAGGAACCGTTTCCTTAAATCAGGAATATGTATTTGTACGGGATTTGGTTGCGGCGGCTGTAACCCCTCTGGAAATATCCATGGAGCTGCGGGAACAACAATTTTCTTTCACCGGCGCAAACGGAAGCGAAGCTTTTCGGGGGGATTTTGCCTGGACCGCCGAAGCCCTGGGAAACCTTCTTAAAAACTGTATGGAGCATACGCCCCCGGGCGGGGAAATCCTGGTTTCTTCCTCGGAAAATGCGATTTTTACGGAGTTAATTGTCGAAGACAACGGCCCCGGCTTTGCCGTGGAGGACCTGCCCCGGCTCTTCGAACGGTTTTATAAGGGAAAAAATTCCGGAGAGGAGAGTATCGGCATCGGGCTGTCCCTTTCCCGTACCATCTTATCCAGGCAGAATGCAACCATCAAGGCGGAAAACCGTCCTTCGGGCGGCGCCCGGTTTATTATCCATTTTTATAAATGACAATTTTGTCACATAAAAGTCATGGCGCTGTCACGTTCTTCCCTTATCCTGATATCAATGAATGAAAACACACTTTTGGAGGTTTATCATGGAATTATTAAAAGTAGAAAATTTAACAAAGGTGTATGGAAAAGGGGAAAACCGGGTCTATGCTTTAAATGATATTTCCTTTTCCGTACGAAAAGGGGAGTTCCTGTCAATTATCGGGCCATCCGGCTCCGGAAAATCCACACTGCTCCATATTCTGGGCGGCGTAGACCGTCCCACCAGCGGAAAGGTCTATTTAAACGGGGCCGACGTATATGCCCAAAACGAAACTCAGCTGGCTATTTTCCGGCGGCGGCAGGTGGGGCTGATTTATCAGTTTTATAACCTGATTCCCGTTCTGAATGTGGAAGAAAATATGACCCTGCCGGTTCTGATGGACGGCCGTCCCATCAATCAGGAACGGTTCCAGGAGCTGATTACGCTTCTGGATTTAAAAAAGCGGAAACGTCATCTGCCCAATCAGCTTTCCGGCGGCCAGCAGCAGCGGGTGTCCATCGGCCGGGCCCTGATGAACGCCCCTGCAGTTATGCTGGCAGATGAGCCCACCGGAAATCTGGATTCCAAGAACAGCCAGGAGATCATTTCTTTGCTGAAATATAGTAACCAAAAATACAATCAGACTTTAATTATCATTACACACGATGAAAATATTGCCCTTCAGGCAGACCGGATCATTGCTATTGAAGACGGGAAAATTACAAGGGATGAGGTGATCCGCGCATGAATATTTTTCAGAAGGTCACCTTAAAGACATTAAAGGAAAATAAAACCCGAACCATTGTTACGATTATCGGTATTATCCTGTCCCTTTCCATGTTTACGGCCGTTACCACCAGCATTTCATCCTTTCGCAATTTTATGCTGGAAATCACCAAGCTCCGGGAGGGGGACTGGCATGGGAGCGTCCGGATTCCTTCCTCGGGTCTGGAAGAACTACAAGCCGCAGATTCCATTGAACAGGCCACCTTTCTGGAAGAAATCGGCTACTCCCGGCTGGAGGGCTGCTATAATCCGGATAAGCCCTACTTATACCTCTGCGGCCTGGACGAAAACGCCGACGGGATGATTCCCATCCTGCTCAGCGAAGGACGGCTGCCGGAAAATGACGGGGAACTGCTGCTGCCGGATCATCTTTCCTCTAACGGCGGCATCACCTATCAGCTGGACGATACCCTGTCGCTGGAAATCGGCGACCGGATTTCCGACGATACCCACGATCTGCTGGGGCAGGAAACCGGCTATCTTTATTCGGTAGAGGAATGGAAAAAAATGGGGATTCCTGCCGAAGAATTGGCATCAAAAGAAACAGAATCCTGGAGCGTCCGGGAAACCCGCACCTATACGGTCGTAGGATTTTACAAACGCCCGGCCATTGAAGGTTATTCAGCCCCCGGCTACACGGCCCTTACAAAAAGCACGGAACGAAATGACAGCCATCGCTATCTTGCCTATCTGCGCTTCCATAAGCCTAAGGACGCCATGCCCTGGATGAACGCGCACTACCCGGAAGACGGCTCCGTAAGCCTGAATACCGATTTGCTGCGTACTTATGCGGCCTCTTATGAACGCTCCTATAACGAAGTTCTGTATGGTTTGGGAACCATTTTAATTGTAATTATATTATTTGGCTCCATCTCCCTGATTCATAATGCTTTTTCCATCTCCGTTACGGAGCGAACAAAGCAGTTCGGGCTTTTGGCCTCTCTGGGAGCAACCAAAAAGCAGCTGGTACACAGCGTTTTATTTGAAGCATTTTTCTTGTGCGTCATCGGAATCCCGCTGGGAATCCTGGCGGGAATCATCGGAATCGGAATTACGTTTTCCTTTGTAGGCGGCTCTATGGCCGATATTCTGTACGGAGAATGGTCCATTCCGCTGTCGCTGCATGTCACCCCCTGGGCAATCCTGGCCGCAGCCTTGATCGGCTTGTTTACGATATTGGTATCCGCCTATCTGCCTGCGAGACGTTGTACAAAGCTTTCCCCTATGGAAGCGATCCGGCTGACCGCCGATATCAACATCCGGCCCGGCAAAGTCCGCACCTTCCAACTGACCTACCGTATGTTCGGCCTGTCCGGAATGCTGGCTGCAAAAAACTTTAAGCGGAACCGTAAAAAATACCGGGCTACGGTGCTCTCACTGTTTGTCAGTATCGTGCTGTTTATTTCCGCCAGCAGTTTCTGTTCTTACCTGACAAAAGGCGTTAGCCAGGTCATGTCGGATTCCGGTTATGATATCATGTATTACCGCTATGACAGAGACAACGAAACGATCACGAATGATCAGATCTTAACCCGTCTTTCTGCCCTGGACAGCATTGAAGAAGCTGCCTACAACAAAAAAGTTTTTTCGGAAATAATGATTCCGAAAGAATCCTTAAGCCAGGAATATATGGATTATATTTCCGCCTATAACCCCAATGCATTGCAGGGCGATTTTGTAAAATTAGAGACCAATATCACCTTTGTAAACGATCAGGTATATGAAGACTCTCTTGCCTCCCTGGGGCAGGCTGCCGATTCCCTTTCTTCTTCGGGAACCCCTGCTGCCCTCGCCACGGATTTTTTCCGGGTCTATATCAGCAGCACCGGAAAATTCCTGACCATGCATCTATTTCCCGAGGGCACCGCAACTGCAGGTTTCGAACTGATGCAGCCCCAGGAACCGGAAGGATACCGCTACTACAGCTACTATAACGACGAATACGGAAAAATCATTTACTATTTTGAAAATATAGAACACCCGGACGAGAACCTTTTGGAAATCCCCTCCGAAGAATGTACCAAAGCGCTGCCCCTGACCATCGGTGCGTTACTGGATCAGGAACAGGCGCCCTACTACCTTGGAGAAGATTATACCCAGGGACTTACACTGTTTTACCCGATCAGCGCCATGGAATCGGTACTGGGCAAATCTGTAGAGCAAATCCTAATCCGCAACACCGATTTTTATTTCATGGCCCCGGATCACAAAAAGGCAACTGCCGACATTTCACAGACCTTAAGAACCATGGGGCTTTCGGGGGAATCCGTCATTGACAAAGCGGAGGAGGCAGCACAGCATCGAACCGTGATTATGATTGTTACAATATTTTCTTATGGATTTATTATATTAATATCCCTCATTTCCGTAGCAAATGTATTTAATACGATTTCCACTAATATTCAGCTGCGTAAGCGGGAATTCGCCATGCTGAAATCCACCGGCCTTTCCCCAAAGGGATTCCGGATTATGATGTGCTACGAATGCCTGCTCTATGGCGTTAAGGGATTGCTATACGGGCTTCCTGTTTCCATCCTGGTGACCTACTGGATCTTCCTTAAGATTTCAGCCGGCCTGGAAACCGGGTTCTACATCCCCTGGTACAGCCTGGTCATTGCCATCGGAAGTATTTTCCTGGTGGTGGGCAGCACGATGATTTATTCTATGCACAAAATCGGGAAGGAAAATATCATGGATATTTTGAAAAATGAAAATGCCTGACAGTGCCGGAATGCCCTGACCGGAAGGGCGCGCATCCCATAATTAATATAAACCTCCAAATTGATCTGAAATGAATCGGTTTGGAGGTTTTTTTATGGTAAAAAAGGGCTTAATGGTTTAACAAGATTCAAACGTTGAATTCCCCATTTCCGCTCCACTCTTCTTAGCAACTTCAAATTCTTCCAGGACCTCTCGTATGTTGTTGTCAATTCTCTCCCCGCATTCCCGTTTCAAATGCTCCGGTATGCCAAAAAAGGCTTCTGCAATGCTTCCCGTAATCGCCGCCAGCGTATCGGTATCACCGCCAAGAGATACCGCATTTCGGATCGCTTCTTCAAAATTCTCTGCTTCCAGAAAGGCGATAATGGCTTCCGGCACTGTCTCCTGACAGCTTTCCACATGTTCATATGCCGGTCTGATCTGTTCCAATGTCCGACTCAAATCATAAGAAAATTCCCGGGCCGCAAATTCCTTTATGCCTTCCTTTTTCACCCCGTTTCTCGCAAGATAAATACAGGCCGCTGCCGCTTCTGCCCCCTTAATCCCCTCCGGATGGTTATGTGTTACGGCCGCCGTTGCCGCTGCTGCCTCTCTTGTCCGTTCCAGTGAAGAATACAGCCATCCTGCCGCAGAAACACGCATTGCGGAACCGTTGCCGTAGCTTCCGTATGGCTTTGGATTCTCTTCATAAAGCCAATCCCGAAAACGCTCGCCATACCCTGCTTTCGGATACTTTCTCCCCCACTCCCGCATTTTCAGGCAGACTTCCTTTTTTATTGTTTCCACATCCGCGTCGTCCCCCGCTGCAAGCAAAGCTGCCGCAACTGCCGCTGTCATGACGGTATCGTCCGTAAATCCACATCCTTCCGAAAATAACACAAAATCCTTTGTCTTATCCCCTCTGTCAAATTCAAAAGGGCTTCCGATAATATCTCCTAAAATTGCTCCAACCATTATTTCGCCTTCTTTCATCTCATCATGTGCCCCATATTCTTCTTATGGTCTCCCTGTGCAGCAGTTCATTCAATATAACTTCCTCTTCCCGCCCGTCCGGATAACGGATTACAACCAAACAGCCATCTTTCATCCCTATCTGCGATCTGTCAGCAACATAAACACCTGAACCTTCCTCCAGATGAAGCTGTTCGGCAATTTCAGGATTATGTTCACGAAGCCAATTCGGCATGCAGTGGCCATTCGACCATTCCAGACACATTTCCCTGTCCGAATGATATAAACTTGCAGATCCGTGCAGCCATCCTTTCTCAATATTTATTTTTGCCCGACTGATCCCCTCCGTACCGCTGAATACCTTTCGAATCAGTATTTCATCGGATGCCCATGCATCCGGAATCGGAATTACCTGCTCATGACACCCGTCGAATGCGACCCTTGATTTTAGAATCTTTCTCACTGCCACCTGCGTTTCTCCCCGCAGGGCAATCACCTGATAAAAAATATAGGCCGTATGATCCTCAGTGGTGTAATCCTGTGTAAAAATATTGCCGACCTGTACGCCGTATCTGTTTATGGCTGCTTTCTTTCCCATAACATCTCTCCTTCTATCATAAGTTTATCGCCCGAAAACAAGCTTTTCCAAATTGGCTTTTCAATATCGTTTGCTTCTGATACATCCTGTAACATCTTTTGCAGGTATGCCGCTGCTTGTTTTGTATTTGATTATCAAGGTTCATCCTATCTTATGAACACAGTATAACATAAGGCCACACCTTATAAGGACATAATTATGTCACCCACCATGCAATTCTTTTCTACACAAAAAAAATATCTTCCGGCCGGATACAAAAAACAGGCCCGTCAATGAGGATCCATCATTTACAACTCCCAATTAAAAGCCTTTATTTTACTAATTTTTTATATTTTTCATATTACTTAATTTATAATCTGTTTTATCATAAGAAATGTCAATATTTCCATTATCATTCATAATCTCTAATATGGCATCCTTCCTGTTTTCCAATATCGGATGATATTGATCCGACAACAAAATGCCTTTAATCTTTTTTATTGCAGCCCTCTGCTTCAAAAGATTCCCATACCCCCGGTCTTCTTCCTCACCCTTTTGGGATATGTCCGAATTCAGCGTAAATATTTCGTTGACCAGCAAATCATACATATAATTTGCGTAAAAAAATATTTCCGTTATAATTCCCACCATCTTATTTGATGCCTTTAACTCAATAACATAAACGGTATCGTCTTTATAGGACCAAAGGTCAATTGCCGATTTTCCGCCTGTAAACACTCTATTTGACTTTTTTACACTATCCTTAAACAGCCCTACCGGAAATTGCCGGTATACTTCTTCCCCATCAAAAATCCCGGCATCGTTAATGACTTCTTTTAAATTTTTCTTCTCCGACAAATATGCTTCGATTCCATTTTCCTTATTATGGTTCGTCTTTATTCCTGCAGCTTTCTTCGGCACATTATTGTAATACCGGATGTTCTCCTTTTTAAATGCTTCCGCCGCTTCCCTTATCTTCCCCGTCAATTCCTTACTCAGGATAAACCACTGATACTGTCCACAAAAGCGTCCTGCCCGATACAAGAACCGGTTCCAATGCCCGCTTGGTTTTTCCGGCGCTGCATCAGGCTCAATTCCCAGCTTGACAATAAGATTTCTATTGCTTTCCCGCAGGGTTGTGTAAACGGCTATGCTCCACCCTTCAAAGGCATTACAATCCTCCTGCATGTTCTCCTTGTTCACTTTTTCCGCATCAAGCATTATGTTACAGGTGTTTCCCTCAACATGAATATCCATTTGTTTCGGTAATCTTAAGCTTTGATTCTTATAAAAATCTTTCATCCGTTTCAGTACTTCATTTTTATTCATCGCATTTCTTCTCCAAACCATTTATGAAGCCTTTACAATAAATCATAAATTGAATCCACGAAGCGCATCAGCTTTCCGTTTTCCCGGTACACCCCGAAATTCTCCCGCAGCCCATTGTCTTCCCACATTCTGTAACGCCGATTCGTATTGTCATAGTTTATATGGTATCCAATCTTGTTCAACTGCTCGAAATCCCTCTGCCGCATCCTTTCATTGGCCTCGGGAAACAACTCATAATAACACTTTTTACAGGAATCATAATCATCCCCGTCTTCGTAATAATAGGAAGTTTGATCCGTCCAAAGCTCTTTCATCAAGGTTGCCATTCGTCTTAATTTAAGCAAATGGGTACGGTATTTTCCCGTTGCACTTTCGAGAAACGCCGGCTTTTGCACAGAATGGATATACGCCCTGTCTTTTCTGGAATACTGGACACAGATCAGCCCGGCATCCGTCAAGATCCTAATGTCCCGCTGTATCATCTTCTTTCCAACCGGAAGCCGGGATGTGATTTCCTCATATGACACCTGCTCGCAGCTTTTAAAAATATCATACATCAGCAGCTGGCGGTCTGTGGATGTTAATATTTTAGTTCCCATATTCTTCTGTCCCCACCCTTTACTTTATAACGGATCAAATAACGATTTTAATAATTTTCCAATCTATCAATATATTAATATGCTACTTTTGCTCTTAGTCATATTTTTAACAGTGAACGCTGACACCAATCAAATAATATAGAAAAAACTTCGTCAAAATCAAAGCAAATCTTATTTTGCAATGATATACTTAATTCCAAAACAATTCGATCCTCGTCTTGTACGCATTCAAGCAATTCCCGTTTTGTTGAAATAAATTTTCCGCTGCCTAAATAATACAAATGCTGCATAATAAAGAATACCGATTTACAGGTCATCGGTAATTTTGAAACATTGGATTCCCTGTCAGCATGTATATAGCGGTGACAAATTTCATGATAGAGATTATTTAAGCTAATTTTTACATAATTTCTTTCATCTTCCATGGTATATGCGGGAACGAGATTTTTCAATTCTCCATAATAGTCTTTCGTCGTATTCAATAAATGACATATCTCCAGCGGGTTCCAATGTTCCAAATCGGCTTTACCGCAAATAAACCCGCAGGATTTATTGAAATTTCCCACTGAAATAAGTGCTTTTTGATAAGTTTTCAAATCCTCAACGGAAAGATTGTCAATCACAGCCATAATATCAATATCACTGTTTTCCGTTTCTTCATGACGAAGATAACTGCCCTGCAATCCTATGTATACCAATCTTTCACCAAATGCATTTTTTAATGTATCTATTAATTCCTCAATATATTCTTCTATTCTAAACATTCCAGGTCACCTGTTTCTTCCTTTCCAAGATCGTTTTATATCTTTGAGGTAATGATACCCATATTTCCTTAACTCTAATGTATTCATATTCAAATCTTTTTTACAAAACCAAAGTATTGCTCTACTTTTCTTGCAGTATCCTGGATTGTACTATTTTCAGTTCTTTCAATCCATAAATAGTTACTGTTCCTGATATCATGATATCTT
>CAJUSQ010000023.1:0-376 GCA_910588885.1 uncultured Lachnospiraceae bacterium | reverse complement strand
TATCTTTTCTCATTGAGCGTTTTTAAGGTTGCATTACATGTTGCCTTTGCTATTTCAATATCAGACGCACTGTTAATAAATTCACAAAATCCTCGATGATCGGAACGGTCACAGTAATCCTCAATTAAATTTGATGGTTCTTTTATCAAAAACACAATCCGACATGCTTCCGTAAATTTTTCAGCTTCATCCACTGTCAAATGGCAGTCACACAATACAATTTCATTTTGTGAAAGACGAATTAAATCCAACAGTACAAAATCCAATTGTTCTCTTGTATTATCAATCAGCCATTCTTTATATTCCTCTACCGTACGCCCAAAAAACTCATCCGCATCTTTATAAACTTTATTCATTGAAGGTTGAAAAATAGCAT
>CAJUSQ010000022.1:24841-29990 GCA_910588885.1 uncultured Lachnospiraceae bacterium | reverse complement strand
TGCCATTGATCTCTACATCGGCGAGGATTATATGGATGTATTGGCAGACGGCGCCTGGGAGAAGATCTTTAAGGTGAAGCCAGAGGTATTTACCAGGGAAGAGAAACGGGCCTGGCTGGATCAGATGCAGGATGTAGCGTTGGGCTCGGATGCATTCTTCCCCTTTGGGGACAATATCGAACGGGCCCGCAGGAGCGGTGTGAAATATGTGGCCCAGCCCGGCGGTTCCATCCGGGATGATCATGTGATTGAAACCTGTAATAAGTATGGAATGGCCATGTGCTTTACGGGAATTCGTTTGTTCCATCATTAAAATTTTTGAAATTACCTGTTCCTTTGGCCCGGGAAACGGATCAGGGAGCGCGGTTTTGTTCGTTACCCTAGGAAAAAGCGGCGCTTATAGGACTTGGCAAAATCTAAAAAACCCCTTGCATATTTTTGGCAAGGGGTTTTTTGCTGCTTGAAGCAAATTTTTATCTCATTTTTAGATGCACGTATTTATCCGATTCAGAAAACATATATGTCAAGGAAAAAGATTCTGATTTTTATTATACTCAAAAAAACAAATGAGAGGAGAAATGAAGATGAACAATGTCGCTAAAACTGCCACAAACATAAAACTTGGTTTTGGCAGACAGGTGGGGTATGGCCTTGGCGAATTTGCAGGCCAATTTTTCTATTCGTACTGGAGTTCCTATTTATCCGTTTACTATACCGACGTGGTAGGAATCGCTCCGGCCGTGGTTAGTTTTATTTTTATGATTGCGAGGGTTTGGGATGCAGTCAATGATCCGGTGATGGGGAATATTGCGGATCGCCATATGAGCAAAAAATGGGGACGTTACCGGCCGTGGATTTTGTTCGGAGCTCCGGTGCTGGCGGTACTTAGTATCTTGATGTTCCATGTGCCGGACCTGGACAGTGAGAACTTGAAAATTGCCTATGTGTCGATTACATACATTCTTGCAGGAATGGCATTTACGGCAACGAATATCCCGTATATGGGGATGCAGTCTACACTGACCACGAATATTCAGTCCAGAATTGACTTGTCCAGTATGAAAAGTGTTTTCACCTGTATTGGAACGCTGGTTTTGAATTTGATCGCAATGCCGGTGATCCTGCACTTCAGCCAGAGTGAACAGGCCAATGCAAGGGGATTTTTCCTGGCTACAATCCTATTTACCATGTTTGGGCTGGTTTTATACTTTATTACGTTTGCGTCCACAAAAGAGGTATACTATCCTCCAATGTCGGCAGTAAAAACAGATGTAAAAACAATATTTAAATATATTTTCAGCAGTAAATTACTTGTCATTCTTATGATTGCACTGCTGCTTAGCTACTTATGTATGTTCGGACGTTTGGGAGTTGCCGTTTATTACTATATTTATTGTATGAATAAGCCCATGCTGGTAGGCGTCCTGATGATGGTTCCGCCTGCTGCCGGGATTATTCCCCAGTATTTGGTTCCGAAGCTGAAGGTTTCCAGAAGGCTGCTGGTGATTATTGCATTTGCAGTACGGGCCATTACTTTGGTAGGGCTTTTCTTTACCAGTTATGAAAATGTTACGATGATCATTGTCCTGTTAGTGATAAACGGTATTTTCTGTTATGACATGGGCCTGCTTTGGGGACTGACGGCGCCGTCGATTGACGATGCGGAGGTTCGGACCGGAATCCGCCTGGACGGGACCGTTTATGCGTTTCTGAATCTGTTTTTGAAAATTGCCAGCGCCTTCGGAGCTTCCATTGGTTTGGTAGTGATGGGGACCATGGGCTACGTGGCCAATGCACAGCAGACGGAACAGGCCATGACGGGAATCAACATTGCAACCAATCTTCTTCCGGGGATCTTTATCGCGTTGGCGATCATCCCGTTTCTTTTCTTTGATTTGACCCAGGAAAAGATAGAGGAAAATTCCGGAATCCTTGCAGAAAAGCATGGGGATGCGTAAGAAGGAAGATCGTGGGAAGCAGTGAAATCATACAATTCGGTTGGAAAGGAGAATGCAACAGATGTCTAATATAAAAAGAGGAGTGTCATTGTATAGTCTGCAGGATCAATATGCCAGAAAGAAAATGACACTGGACGAAATCGTAGATTTTGTAAAAAATAGTATGGGTGGTACGGGAATCGAAATTATCCCGGATCAGATGCTGCCGGGTTCCCCGTGTCCCTCGGCAGAAACACTGGCAGAGTGGGATCGGATCATTGAGAAGCACCAGATTGTCCCGGTTTGCAGCGGCACATATGTCAATGATAAATTATATAAAAACCGACTGCTTACGGTAAGGGAGGCGGCCGCGAATCTGGAGAAGGGCATTCATTTGGCACACCGCTTAGGCTGCTCCATGATTAAACTGGTATCTACCACCAGGACAGAAGTAGTGGAAGCGGTACTGCCGGAAGCAGAGAAGTGCAAAATAACCATTACCTCTGAAATCCATGGAGGCATGAGCTTTAATATGCCTTATGTGCAGGACTATGTCAGGTTGATGGAGCGTCTGCAATCCCCATATCTTGGATTTACCATTGACACCGGAATTTTTTGCAGACGGCATCCCAGGGTTTCTACCAGGTATTTCCGTTTACTGGGAATGTCAAATCCTTATCTGGAGTCTTATATTGAGGATCTTTTTGCACAGGGAACGGACCCGAACGCATACTTTATAGCGCATCCGGAAAAAATGGGTGAAATGATGGAAAAATGTACCACGGAACTGGAACGGTTGTATCTGGTTTATTCCACCGGGTATGATAATAATCCGCTGACGATCCTGGATGATTATATGCCTTATGTAAAATATATTCATGGCAAATTCTGGGAAATGACAGAAGAAGGAAAAGAGTACTCCATCCCCTATGACGAAGTCATTTCCTATTTGAAGGGGAAGGGATTTGACGGTTACATCAATACCGAATATGAAGGAAACCGTTTTACACCTCCGGGAGAAATGATACAGGAAATCGAACAGGTGTCCAGGCATCAGAAAATGTTGAAGCAACTGATTGAAGGATAGGAGGAGAGAAATGTTTGATTATTATGTACTCAGTGAAGGAACTGTGAAGAATGAAACCGGCGCCGACGGAACAGTAAAGGGATTTTCCATGAAAACACGGATCAACTATTACAGAGGAATCCCCCTTTCTATGATCCACGATTTGGAGGTTGCATTGGACGGTGAAAAGGTGGCAAGAGATGCGGTAAAATTTACGGTTGACGGTGTGGATTATTTTACCCCGGATGAATTGGAAACCGTAACCTCCATGCGGTGGGAATTCGGAGAGGAAGCGACGGTATTTGTGGAGAAAGAGGGCGGCTTACCGGCGGGAACCCATGAGGTGACGCTTTTTCAAACCATACGGACAGAGTACATTCCGGTGCCGTTTATTGGAGAAAGAACAGAAAGGGTGACGATTTAACATGATGAAATACAGCCTGATGTCCTTGATGATTGACAAAGAATTAACAATCAATAAGCCGAGTTTTATCCAGATTTTGATGATGCGGGGAATGGGATATGACGGCCCGGAACCGACGGCAGAGGAAATGTTTCACTTTTTCAGGGAACATGGGATGGATGTAAAGAACGGTACCATGACTTTTCGGGATTATGTGAGGTTTGCAAAGGAGAAGGGGTTTGACGGAGTTGATATGATGAGCTTCCACTTTGAGGAGGACGGGGAAAGCGCCCGTCAGATTCTGGAAGAATATGGAATCACCTTATCGGCCGTGAATATTATAGCGCCTTTTGCAGACGCGGAAAGCAAGGAGCAGTTTGACAAGACCCTGCAGGAAGTTACCGAGGTGATTGACCGTGCCTATACGGCCGGCTGCCGCAATATTCTTTTGATGCCCACCGGCTATGTGCCGGGACCGGGGCTTACGAGAGAAATGGTTTTTCAGAATATGGTACGCGGGCTGAAGGCATGTGTGTCTTATGGGGAAGCGAAGGGGATGACGATTAATACGGAAACCTTGGAAAGCGTAGGAGTTCCCCTTTGCAGCAACGGTGAGATGCTTCGGCTTTTTAACGAAGTACAGGGACTGAAATATACCCATGATACCGGAAATCCAATTGTGGCCATGGAGGATCCGGCCGCAACCTATGAACTGCTGAAGGAGCATTTGGCAGCGGTACATTTTAAGGATTTGCAGTATACGGAAGAAAAAACGGAAATGATGAATCCGGTGGGAAGATTTTTCAAAAGGGCGATTCTGGGGGAAGGGGAAATTGACTTCAAAAAACAGGTTCCGCATGGCAGGAAAGTATTCTACACAAAAGGACGGGGCAAATTGAAGCACCAAAAGCCGGCAGCTGTCTGCTACGGCTGTCTGGCATTCGTGAGGCTGGGCGGGATTAAAATAAGCCACGTCCAAAGGGCCCATATCGAATTTTTCTTCCGGCGTTTCGATGTGAAGGGCGCCGGACAGCAGGATTGTGAGTTCGATATCTTTATGGGCATGGGGGCCGCGAAAATACAATTCCGTGAGAAAAATAGACATTTTGTTTATCAGGTGGTGGTTGATGGATTCCACCTCTTTTTTTGTGGTGAATTTTGTCTGCATGTAACCTTGATTTCCTTTCTCTTCCATGTGCGGATACAATTTTTTTCTGTATTGTATCATTTCATGAAATTGCTGTCGATGTGAAATAAGCTTTCGCAACATAGAGAAATAAGCTTGAAAACGGGACTGTAACGTAAAGGGATCCAAAGGAGCAGCAGCTTAGCTATTTGTGAACCAATCTTTTTCTATCAAAATTCAAGGGGAAGCAGCTATTTACAAACTAATAATTTTCGCGTATATTCATTGGGCAGCATCCGTCCGGTGCGGGAAACCAGGACGCTCCGGTACAGATCGGCGGCGTACAGGTCTTCCTGAAATAACTTCATACCCCAATCGTCCAAAAGGGATTCTGCCAGAACCGGGGAGGTTATAACGGGGCAGGAGGCTTTCTCCTGCAAAGCGGCAAGGAGCGGGGCCGCGGATTGGCGAAAGCCCAAAACTCTAAGATAGGGCAGGGCGTTTGCCGGAGCATCGGGGGACTTTTGCAGGGGCCCCTTTAAATTCAGCAGAAGGCTTGTCATGGCCCGGCTGATGCGGGTATAAGTCAGATCCTTGGTTTTCAGAGCCTCGCAAAA
>CAJUSQ010000022.1:0-24831 GCA_910588885.1 uncultured Lachnospiraceae bacterium | reverse complement strand
AAGCTGGGCCATGACAGGAATTCCTTCCGCTTTGCCAGGATGCGGTTGGCCAGGGCTTCGCTCATGTCCCTGTGCTGCAGCAGGCTTTCCCTGGTAGATTGCAGAAGCCGCTGGTGGAGCAGCAGGGAAAAATCTTCCTCCCACAAAAAAGGAAGTTTTGCGTAATAAGCTTCCAACAGACGGAAGGTTTCCCGGGGCAGGGCGTCCGCCAGTTCCGGAGGGAAGGCAGGAGAACAGGAATCGGCGAAGGGCTTGGCAGCAGAAAGGGCGGAAGGATTAGAGAAGAACGTATGTTCCCTGTCTTCGCGCAGTCGTTCCCGGATGGCGCTGGCCGATGCATGGGGGCCGGAAAGGGAGGCATCGTGATAGCCGTTTCCGGCCCGAAGGACGGGCAGGGGCAGAAGACCGGCATTGTACCGGCGGATGGCCTTCAGATATTCAAGGGCCAGGATGTTGTTGGGAGTTTGAAGCAAATCCTGATATTCAGGAAGAGCCATGGCCCGGGCGGCCGGAAAGGAAAAGCCCTCCTTTAAATAGGAAGAAAGGGCATTCCGATACCAGCCCGGTTCTTCGTCCAAAATCCGGGAAAGTGCCTGGAGCCTGGAAAAATCCGGGCTTTCCGTACCGAAACAGACGGAATTCACCAGTCCGGCAGCGGTAAAAAGCCGGATGCCTCCCCGGGCAAAGCCTTCTGCGCTGGCAGTGGCAAAACGGACCGGAAGCTCCAGCACCAGATCCGCACCCTGGGCCAGGGCCATTTCTGCGCGGAGGTATTTGTCCGTGAGAGCCGGGGCGCCCCGTTGAAGGAAATTCCCCCCCATGGCAATCACCACATAGTCGGGCTGGCAGGTGCTTTTCAGGAATTGGATTTGATATTGGTGGCCCTTGTGAAACGGGTTGTATTCTGCGATAATTCCGGTTACTTTCAAAGCTTTAACTCCTTTTTATGTCAGAAAAATGATAAAATTATTATAAGGGATAAGGTCTTTAAAACGCAAGGGCTCCGACAGAAAATCATCTGCTTTTTGAAAATGCAAGATTTGGAAAGAAAACACCGGAACCCCTTGTTTCGTATGCCGGATTCGTTTATAATAAAGTCATACGGCACATGCAAAGGCGTTTGCTTGTGTGTTGGGCGTTCCGGGATTCTGCGGCTGCCTGAAAGCTTATGGCTCTGTCGGCGGAGGAACCGGTGCGCTTAAGGAGTATAAGACGCAGTACCAGAAGGGGTACAAGAATACAAAGAAAGAAGGAAAAGGAAAATGAATGTATTAGTAATCAACTGCGGAAGCTCTTCGTTGAAATTCCAGTTAATCAATTCGGAATCGGAAGATGTTTTGGCAAAGGGGCTCTGTGAAAGAATCGGAATTGAAGGAAGCCAGCTGGTATACCAGCCTGCAGGCGGAGAGAAGGAAATTACAAAGGCGGATATGCCCACTCATACCCAGGCGATCCAGATGGTTTTGGATGCCCTGATAAATGAGAAGACAGGTGTAATTCAGAAACTGGACGAGATCGGCGCCGTTGGCCACAGGCTGGTTCATGGCGGGGAGAAATTTGCATGTTCTACCGTGATCAATGACGAAGTCCTTGCGGCCGTGGAGAGCTGCAATGATTTGGCGCCCCTCCATAACCCGGCTAACTTAATCGGCGTACGGGCCTGCCAGGAGCTGATGCCCAACGTACCGATGGTCGGTGTGTTCGATACCGCGTTCCATCAGACTATGCCGGAGAAAGCATATTTGTACGGGCTTCCCTATGAATATTATGAAAAATACAAGGTGAGAAGATACGGCTTCCACGGAACTTCTCACAGCTATGTGAGCAAACGGGCCGCGGAACTGGAAGGAAAGCCTTATGAAGAAGTAAAGACCATCGTATGCCATTTGGGCAACGGCGCTTCCGTATGTGCGGTGAAGAACGGGAAATCGGTAGATACCTCCATGGGTCTGACACCCTTAGAGGGACTTTTGATGGGCACCCGTTCCGGCGATATTGATCCGGGCGCTATGGAGTTCATCGCCAAGAAAGAGGACAAGGACATTTATCAGATTATGGAAATCCTGAATAAGAAGTCCGGCGTTTTCGGTGTATCCGGCATTTCCAGCGATTTTCGGGATCTGGAGCAAGCCTGCAAGGAAAATAATCCGGCCGGCCCCAGGGCGATGGATGCCTTCAACTACCGGGTAGCGAAGTATATCGGCGCTTATACGGCGGCAATGAACGGCGTAGACGTAATTTGCTTTACCGCAGGCGTAGGAGAGAATGATCCGGATAACCGGAAAGCCATCTGTGAATATCTGGGCTTCTTAGGTGTGGAAATTGATGATGCGGCCAATAAAGTCAGAGGTAAGGAACAGCTGATCTCCACTGCTTCTTCCAAGGTAAAGGTTTACTGCCTGCCCACCAACGAGGAACTGGCCATTGCCAGGGAAACGGTTGCTTTGGTACGGTAAAGCCCTGGCCCTGCACTGTGAGCACCATGGGTGTGATCAGTAACGGCTTACGGTCTGCAGGAAAAATATTCTGTAAAATGAATTGACAAAAGGTGCACAACTAGGTATAATGGAACAAGTGTGGATAGGAGACTGCCATGAAAGTAGACGTATCAGAGATATTTTCCAATGAGAATAAGGAGATGTCCCGGGAAGTAGAAATAGATTTTACCTCTTTTGATGCTGGAGTGGGAGAGTTTCCGGTCTTGAAAAAGGCTCCGTTTTTGCTGTCCATTGCCAATGTCGGGAATAAGCAGCTGAAGATTACCGGGAATACGGAGGTTACGGTTGGGATTCCATGTGACCGCTGCCTGACCCAGGTACCGACGGTGTTTCCGATTGCGGTTTCCAAGGAAATAGACCTTGTGAAATTTTTGGCAAAGGATACGGGAGAGCTGGAAGACGCAAGCTACATGACAGGAACAAGTCTGGATGCGGACAGCCTGATCTTTGGCGAGTTATTGGTGGACTGGCCGGCAAAGGTTTTGTGCAGGGAGGATTGCAGGGGCATTTGCAAGCAATGCGGATGTAATCTGAATCTGGCGGACTGTCAATGCCAGAAGAGGGAGCCGGATCCAAGGATGGCAGCGATCCAGGATATATTCAACCAGTTTAAGGAGGTGTAACCATGTCTATTTGTCCCAAGAATAAATCTTCCAAAGGAAGAAGAGATAGAAGAAGAGCAAACTGGAAAATGACTGCTCCGAACTTGGTAAAGTGCAGCAAGTGCGGAGAGTTGATGATGCCCCACAGAGTGTGCAAGGCATGCGGCTCTTATAACAAAAAAGAAATTATTGCTCAGGATTAATCCGTGAAGTGAGACACAAGGGGAGTATCACAGTATGTGATACTCCCCTTGCGTAAATATACTGTAAAAGGAGAAGGATCATGAATCGTATCTTTAATATGGACAACGGCTTCTTTCGGGCAGTTTCGAAGCTGGTAGACCTGGTATATTTAAGTTTTCTGTTTGTCATAAGCTGCATTCCGGTTTTTACAATTGGGGCGGCCATGACGGCGATGTATTATACGGTACAGAAAACCATACGGAACGACAGGGGCTATGTGGGGAGCGAGTACTGGCACGGGTTTAAGATGAATTTTAAGCAAAGCACCTGTATCTGGCTGGCGGTTTTGGCGGCGGGCCTGATCCTGTATGGGGATGTGCGGATTTTGCAGATCATGGAAGAAGCCGGAAATCCCTTTGGGAAGGCCCATATGTTTTTCCGGGTACTGCTGTTTCTGCTGACGGTTTGGTGTTCCTATATTTTTCCCTATATGGCCCGTTTTGAAAACAATACGAAGGCAATATTGAAAAATGCGGCCTATATTGCAGTCTTAAATCTTCCGAAGACGCTGCTGATGGTGGTTTATATGGCTGTGACGGGATTGATTCTGTATATTATGCCGATTGCGCTGTTTTTTATGCCTGCCGTATTTACCTGGATGCAGAATATTACGATGGAAAAAATATTCCGGAAATATATGAGCGATGAGGACCGGGCGGCAGAGGATGAACTAAACCGGGAGTATAAGCATTGATGACATCAGGTTTTGGAGAGCGGAAGCATTCAGCGGAGGCGTAACGGATGGGACAGGGGATCAAAATTGACGGCGGCAGCAGCTGTTTTCTTTCTTTGATACTGTTTATTCTGTTAAAAAAATATCAATCTTTTCTGTTAAAATTTGGTTGAAATATTTCAAAAAGAGGGTAAAATAGGAGATAGAGCAATTAAAAATATATAATTAATAAGGAGTGGTTTACGTATGGCAATGCAAGGATTCGGCATGATGATTGACAAGCTGAAAAAGAGTCCGAAAACGATCGTTTTTACAGAGGGTACCGACGCACGTATTTTAGAAGCGGCTTCCCGTCTGCTGGCTTCGAATTTCCTGGCGCCGATTCTCATTGGCGGGGAAAAGGAAGTGAAGGATGCGGCTGAGGAATACGGCTATAATATTCGGGGTGCACAAATTATGGACCCGCTGCACTATGACGGAATGGAAGAGATGGTAGAAAAGCTCTGCGAATTAAGAAAGAGCAAGAATATGCAGCCGGAGGAAGCCCGCAAGCTATTGAGCCAGGGTAATTATTTCGGCACAATGCTGGTGAAAATGGGCGTTGCGGATGCATTGCTGGGCGGCGCAACTTATTCTACGGCAGATACGGTACGGCCGGCGCTGCAGATCATTAAGACGAAGCCCGGACACAGTGTGGTATCTTCTTGCTTTATCATGGTACGTCCTTCCGCTACCGGTGAGAACGAAGTACTGGCAATGGGTGACTGTGCCATCAATATTAAGCCCAATGAAGACGAGCTGGCAGAGATCGCGGTTTGTGCTGCGGACTGCGGTAAGATATTCGGAATTGATCCGAAGATTGCATTCCTTAGCTACTCCACCTTCGGGTCCGGCAGCGGTGAAGATGTGGACAAGATGCGCAACGCAGCCAAGAAGGCCAAGGAAATGCGTCCGGATCTTGCAATTGAAGGAGAACTTCAGTTCGATGCGGCTGTTTCTCCCCGGGTGGCACGGACAAAATGCCCTGAAAGTGAAGTGGCAGGCCATGCCAATACCTTTGTATTCCCGGATATCAACGCCGGAAATATCGGATATAAGATTGCACAACGGCTCGGTAATTTTGATGCCTACGGCCCGATTTTGCTGGGTATGAACGCACCGATTAACGATTTGTCCCGGGGCTGCAACGCAGAGGAAGTATATTCGATGGCAATTATTACGGCTGCACTGGTAGAAGAGTAAGGACGGTCTTCTATTAAGGGCAGGAGGAGCCGTCCGCCAGGGGCAGAAGCGGACAGACGGTTTTCTGCATAAGTTGAAGAGCCGGCCGGTTGCGGCTGGTTCTTCCGCTTTTTTGGCAGTTTGCGGTGCAGGCTGCGGGAACGGCGAAGGACAAAAGCCGTTCGTATATGGTTCTGTGATTCTTTTTTCTGAAGGGTATGCCGGAACAGATTGGCGTACTCCCATTCATTTTTATTTTCTGATTTTCAGATTCGATTTCAAAATTTTCCCTAAGGTTCATTCCTGAATTATACTCATCATAAGGTTCGTCTTGGGTGAACACCCTGGGTGTGATCAGTAACGAATATAGTTCTCTTGAATAAATGTGACATGGAAAGGATGTTGTATAATTTTAAGGATGTGTTATAATAAAAGAAAGGATTTTATGAAAGAAAGAAAAATACAATGGCATTCTGGTTTTGTGGCAGCCATGAATTTGGAATTTGCTCAAAACCGGGAAGACTTGATATTTGAAAAGGAATTTAATTTAAACACAAAGCCTCTGGAAGTAGATTTGCTGATTGTGAAAAAGGAACCAAGCGTTCTGATTTCCAACGAAATAGGGAATCTTTTTAAAGGGCATAATATTATAGAATATAAATCTCCGGAAGACCATCTGGACATAGATGTTTTTTATAAGGTGGGAGCCTATGCCAGCCTGTATAAGTCCTATGGAAAAACGTTGGATGGGAGAAAGGCGGATGATATTACGGTATCTCTGATCCGGGAATCGAAACCGGAAGGGTTGTTTTGCTACTTTCGAACGCATAATTATGAGGTAGACAGCCCCTGTCCGGGGATTTACTATATTGGAGGGAATGTCCTGTTTCCAACCCAGATTATTGTTACAAAGGAGCTGGATTTTAAAGCTCATATCTGGCTGGGTGCGTTGTCAGGCTCTCTTCAAAAGCAGGAGCTGGAACAGGTGCTGGAAAACATTTATCAGATGGACGGAAAGGAGTTCCGGGAGCTTGCGGATTCTGTTCTGGAAGTCAGTACCCGGGCAAATCAGGAGTTGATTGAAGAGTGGATAGGAGATGATCGTATGTGTCATGCATTAATGGAGATTATGAAGCCCCATATCGATGCGCTTGTAAAAGAGAAGGGGGAAGCGGAGTTAAAGCGTGGTTGGGAATATGGCTTAGAGAAGGGTTTGGAACAGGGTTTGGAACAGGGTCTGGAACAGGGCTTGGAGAAGGGCTTGGAACAGGGACGAAGAGAAGGGATTTGCGGAACCATAGAAGTGCTTCGCAGATATGGTTATGGAATTGGAGAAATTCAGGAAGCGATTATGGGACAGTATGGCCTGTCTTCGGAAGAGGCAGCGGGGTTTTTAGAATAGAGAGGGTGATTGGGGGACCAAGAAGGGGACAGATGAAAGAAATGGGAGTGCTTTGCAGACCGTACTTTGGGACAATATTACGGAGCAAGATCAGAGCATTTAAAAAGCATATTTGAGAATCAGAAAAACCGGTCTTTTTACCAGGGATAACCTGAGAGGGGCCGGTTTTTTGCCGGGAAAGCCGAAGGATTTATTCCCGCGAGCCACGAGAACTTTTCAAATAAATATTGATTTCTCCTGTCACATATAGTATATTTTGATATAGGTATTTGCCGGTTGGCAAAAAAAGGAGGATAATACATGGAGGAAATGGTCAGAGTAGCAGTGGACGCCATGGGCGGGGACCATGCGCCGGGTGAGCTGGTGAAGGGCGCGGTGGATGCTGTTACGATGCGTAAGGGGATTTTGGTACTCCTTGTTGGACAAACGGCCGTCATTCAGGAAGAATTAGCAAAATACACGTACCCGAAGGAGCAGATTTCCATAGTGGAAGCACCGGAGGTGATTGAAACGGCGGAACCCCCGGTGATGGCGATCCGCCGGAAGAAGAAGTCGTCCATCGTTGTGGGTATGAATCTGGTGAAGCAGGGGGAAGCGGATGCCTTTGTATCGGCAGGAAGCTCAGGAGCGGTCCTGGTAGGCGGACAAGTCATTGTAGGCAGAATCCGGGGCGTAGAGCGTCCGCCTCTGGCGCCTTTGATTCCGACGGAAAAGGGTGTTTCCCTGCTGATTGACTGTGGGGCCAATGTGGATGCCCGCCCCACCCATTTGGTACAGTTTGCCAAGATGGGGTCTATTTATATGGAAAATGTCCTGGGTGTGAAGAAGCCGAAGGTTGCCATTGTCAATATCGGCGCCGAAGAGGAGAAGGGTAATGCCCTGGTTAAGGAAACCTTCCCGCTTCTTAAGAACTGTCCGGATATTCATTTTGTAGGAGGGATTGAGGCCCGGGAAATCCCCCACGGCGGGGCGGATGTGATTGTCTGCGAGGCGTTTGTAGGGAATGTTATTTTGAAGCTGTATGAAGGCGTATCTTCTACTTTAATCAGTGTGGTAAAGCAGGGCATGATGGGATCTGTACGGGGAAAAATCGGCGGGCTTTTGGTGAAGCCGGCCTTAAAGCAGACGTTAAAGGGCTTTGATGCCACCGAATACGGCGGAGCACCGTTGCTGGGCTTAAGCGGCCTTGTGGTAAAGACCCATGGCAGCGCGAAGGCGCAGGAGGTAACGAATTCCATCCTTCAATGCGTGACCTTCAAGGAACAGCAAATCAATGATAAAATCAAACAAAATATTGGAACCTCTTCCGAGGAAGAGTAGAAAGGAAAAACAATGGAATTTGAAAAGCTGAAAAAAATTATTGCGGAAGTGTTGAATGTGGATGAAGAAGAGATTACAACGGAAACCACCTTTGTAGATGATCTGGGAGCGGATTCCCTGGACGTATTCCAGATTATTATGGGGCTGGAGGAGGAATTTGACGTGCAGATCGACAATGAGGAAGCAGAGAAGATCGTGACCGTCGGCGATGCCTTAGAGCAGATTAAGAATGCGATAAATTAATGCGGGAACCAGAATAGGAATGCCGGGAGAAAAGCGGAAGCGGTTCTTCCGGCAGCCTTTTTCCACGCATAAGAATCAAACAGGAAAGGAATTATTTATGAATTTACAGGAAGAATTTCAGGAGCGGATCGGATATCGGTTTCAAAACCGGAATCTGTTGAGGCAGGCTTTGACGCACAGCTCTTTTTCCAATGAACGGCATATGAGCCGGCAGGCCAACAATGAACGGCTGGAGTTTTTGGGGGATGCGGTGCTGGAGCTGGCAACCAGCGAATTTTTATTTGGAAAATATCCGAAATACCCGGAAGGGGAATTGACGCGGCTTAGGGCCAGTATGGTGTGTGAGCAGACATTGGCTTTTTGTACCCGGGAATTGGATTTGGGGAAATATTTGATGCTTGGAAAAGGGGAAGCGATGACTGGGGGCCGGGAGCGGAAGTCCATCCTGTCGGATGCTCTGGAAGCGGTGATCGGGGCGGTTTATTTGGACGGTGGTTTTGCTAGTGCAAAAGAGTTTATCCATAGATTTATACTGAACGATATCGAGCATAAGCAGCTCTTTTTTGATAGCAAGACTATCCTGCAGGAGGTTGTGCAAGGGAACCATGGGGGTGAGCTGTCTTACCGTCTGCTGAAGGAGTCCGGGCCGGATCATGACAAGAAATATCTGGTGGCCGTTGAGGTGGACGGGACATCCCTGGGCCGGGGAGAAGGACGGACCAAGAAAAGCGCGGAACAGGAAGCGGCTTATCATGCGCTTTTGCAGCTGCAGCAGAAGAAGGACGAATAACAGCAGGAGGGATGTATGTATTTAAAAAGTATTGAGGTCCATGGATTTAAGTCCTTTGCAAACAAGATCCTCTTTGAATTCCACAACGGGATTACGGGAATTGTAGGGCCTAACGGCAGCGGTAAAAGCAACGTAGCCGACGCGGTCCGCTGGGTGCTGGGGGAACAGCGGGCCAAGCAGCTTCGGGGGGCCAGCATGCAGGACGTTATTTTTGCGGGAACCGAAAACCGGAAGCCTTTGAGTTATGCTTATGTGGCCATTACCCTGGATAACGAAGACCGGCAGCTGAATCTGGATTTTAACGAGGTGACCATTGCCCGGCGGGTGTACCGGTCCGGGGAAAGTGAATACCTGATGAACGGCACTCCCTGCCGCCTGAAGGATGTAAACGAGCTTTTTTACGATACGGGTATCGGAAAAGAGGGCTATTCCATTATCGGCCAGGGCCAGATCGAACGGATCTTAAGCGGCAAGCCCGAGGAACGGCGGGAGCTGTTTGACGAAGCAGCGGGAATCGTGAAGTATAAGCGGCGCAAGGTAGCGGCTCAGAAGAAGCTGGAAAACGAACGGCAGAACCTGGTGCGGGTGAATGATATCCTTTCGGAGCTGGAAAAACAGGTGGGCCCGCTGGAGCGGCAGGCGGAAAAGGCCAGGATTTATCTGAAAAAAAAGGAAGAGCTGAAAGCTTACGATGTAAACCTGTTCCTGATGGAGGTACAGCGGATCAGCCGTCAGCTTCAGGAGATTGACGAAAAAATAACAATCACCGATCAGGATTATGAGGACACCCAGAAAGCCTTTGCCGGGATCAAGGAGCAGTACGAGCAGACGGAACGGGACATGGAGCAGATGGAGGAAACCATCAACGAAGCCCGGGAGCAGTTAAGCGCTACAGGCATGGAGAAGGGCAGGCTGGAAGGCCAGCGGAACGTGCTGAATGAGCAGATCCGCGGGGCAAAGCAGAACGAGGAGCACTTCAGAAGCCGCCGGGAGGCCGTGGAACAGGATCGGGTCCAGAAGCGCACCGAGCTTTCGGGCTATGAAGAGCAGGCCAAAAAGCTGGCGGAGCAGATGCAGGCCATCCGGGAAAAGCGGGACGGGGTTTTGGAACGCTTTTCGGAAATCCAGGCCCGGATTGCCCGGTGCCAGGAGGGGATTGAGCAGGGCAAGAACGAGATGATCGAGCTGCTGAATAAAAAGGCCGGAATCAAGGCAAATCTGCAGCGGTATGATACTATGGCTGAGCAGGCAGTCATCCGCAAGGCCCAGTTAAGCAAACGGCTGTTGGAGCAAAAGAGCGAGGAAGAAACGCTTCAGGCAGCTGTGGACGAGGCGGACAGCCAGCTTAAGGAGATCATCGGGCAGCAGCAGGAGCTTTCCCGGGAGGAGAGCAAGCTGGAGGAAAAGCGCAGGGAGTGGCAGGAGAAGCAGGAACAAGCCAACCGGAAGCTGGAGGAGGATACCCGGAGCTTTCATAAGGAACAGTCCCGCTTGGAATCCATGATTAATATTGCGGAGCGCTATGACGGCTACGGCAGCAGTATCCGCCGGGTGATGGAGCAGCGGGACAGAACGCCGGGACTTTTGGGCGTGGTAGCGGATTTGATCCAGGTGGACAAGCAATATGAGGTGGCCATAGAAACGGCTTTGGGAGGCAGCATCCAGAATATCGTCACAAAGGACGAGGAAACCGCCAAGGGGATGATTGCTTATTTGAAACAGAACCGTTTTGGACGGGCGACGTTTTTACCCTTAACCAGCGTGGGAAAACGGCCGGCCCAGGTAAATCAGCAGGCCCTGAGAGAACCGGGAGTGATCGGGATCGGCAGTGCCCTGGTGAAAACTGAACACCAGTACGAGGGACTAAGCAGTTACCTTTTGGGCCGCACGTATGTGGTGGACAATATCGACCATGGAGTGGCTTTGGCCCGGAAATACCAGTATTCCCTGCGGATTGTGACCCTGGAAGGCGAGTCCTTAAATCCGGGGGGCTCCATGACCGGGGGCGCCTTTAAAAACACCAGCAACCTGCTGGGCCGGAAGCGGGAAATCGAAGGGCTGCAGAAACGGGTGGAGGAGCTGAAAGGATCTATTCAGAGCTATCGCCAGCGGCTTACGGATATCCAGACGGCCCGGGAGCTGCTGAAGGAGGATTTGTCCAAGGTACGGGAAGCCCTGCAGAAGCTGCTGTTAGAGCAGAACACGGCCCGGATGAACGTGGAACATGCCAGAGAACAGAAGCAGGAAAACGACCGGGGCTTTGAGGGGCTGCGAAAGGAAAGCATGGAATTGGAGAAACAGCTTTCGGAGATCCGGGGAAATCAGGAACGTATCCGGGAGGAAATCGCCGGTGCAGACGTCCGGGAGCAGGAGCTGGAAGCGGAAAACAGCCGGCTCCAACAGGAATTAGAGGAACAGACCGGCCTGCAGGAGCAGGTACAGGCAGAGGTTTCCAGTGCACAGCTGGAGGATGCCTACATCGAACAGCAGGAAGGCTTTGTCCGGGAAAATGTAAGCCGTATCCAGGGAGAGATCGAAAAGCTGGATAAGGAGATTTTCCGGATTGAACAAGAATCCGCCCAGTCTTTGGAGGAAATCCAACGGAAAGAGCAGGAAATTGAAGAGATTAAAAAGACCATCGAAGATTCGGAAGGGGTACATGAGAAGCTGGAGCAGCGGCTTTTGAAGCTTCAGGAAGACAAGGAGGCCCTTTCCGTCCGGTACAAAGGCTTTTTCAAGGAGCGGGAGGAGATCTCGGAGCGTATCAGCGCCTTGGACAAGGAGTTGTTCCGCTTAAATAATCAGAAGGAAAAGCTGAATGAGGGGATGGAGAACCAGAACAACTACATGTGGGAGGAATACGAGCTGACCTACCACAATGCCATGGCCCTCAGGGAAGAGGAATATCAGGATGCGGCCCAGGTGAAGGGGCTGATTACAGCAGTCAAAGAAGAAATCCGCAGATTGGGGGATGTGAATGTCAATGCCATAGAGGACTTTAAGGAGATTTCCGAACGGTATACCTTTTTAAAGACCCAGCATGACGATCTGGTGACGGCAGAACAAACCCTGCTTGAAATCATCGAAGAGCTGGATACGGGAATGCGGAAACAGTTTCTGGAAAAGTTCGCGGATATCCAGCGGGAATTTGACAAAGCCTTTAAGGAGCTGTTTGGGGGCGGAAAGGGAACGCTGGAGCTGGTGGAAGACGAGGATATCCTGGAGTGCGGCATCCGGATTATTGCCCAGCCTCCGGGAAAGAAGCTGCAGAATATGATGCAGCTGTCCGGCGGAGAAAAGTCCCTGACGGCCATTTCCCTGCTGTTTGCGATTCAGAACCTGAAGCCCTCCCCCTTCTGCCTGCTGGATGAGATCGAAGCGGCGCTGGATGATTCCAATGTAGGCCGTTTTGCCCAGTACCTTCACAGATTGACAAAAAATACACAATTTATCGTAATTACCCACAGGCGGGGGACCATGGCGGCGGCAGACCGTCTCTATGGAATCACCATGCAGGAGAAAGGCGTATCCACCCTGGTTTCCGTGAATTTGATCGAGGAAGCTTTGGAGGAATAATGGGTATGGCATTCGAAAGCCCTGGAGGGATCATGGGTATGGCATTGCGAAAGCCAGGAAAGGAAGTGGAACTATGAGTGAGGAAAAGAAAGGATTTTTCCGGCGGCTGGTGGAAGGGCTTTCCAAGACCAGGGACAGCATCGTGTCGGGGATTGACGCGGTGTTCTCCGGGTTTTCCAGTATTGACGAAGATTTTTATGAGGAAATCGAAGAAATCCTGATTATGGGGGATCTTGGGGTGAAAGCCACCGAGGAGATTTTAGAGAGCATGAAGAGAGAGGTGAAGGAGAATAAAATCAAAGACCCGGCGGCCTGCAAGGAGCTGTTGATCCACAGCATTAAGGAGCAGATGGACGTGGGGGAAACGGCTTACCGCTTTGAGGAGGAAACCTCCGTGGTGCTGGTGATTGGCGTCAACGGGGTAGGGAAGACTACCTCCGTAGGAAAGCTGGCCGGAAAACTGAAGAGCCAGGGGAAAAAGGTGGTGCTGGCAGCGGCCGATACTTTCCGGGCAGCAGCCGGGGAACAGCTGGGAGAATGGGCTTCCCGGGCCGGCGTGGATATGATCGGCGGCCAGGAAGGGGCAGACCCGGCGGCAGTTATTTATGATGCGGTAGCGGCGGCCAAGGCCAGAAAAGCAGACGTCCTGCTGTGTGATACGGCCGGACGGCTCCACAATAAGAAGAACCTGATGGAGGAGCTTAAGAAAATCAACCGGATTCTGGAACGGGAATACCCGGAAGCGTTCCGGGAAACCTTGGTGGTATTAGACGGAACCACCGGACAGAATGCGCTTTCCCAGGCCCACCAGTTTTCCGAGGTGGCGGAAATTACGGGCATTATCCTGACTAAGATGGACGGGACGGCAAAGGGAGGAATCGCGGTGGCAATCCAGTCGGAGTTGGGGCTTCCGGTAAAATACATTGGCGTGGGGGAGGCCATCGACGATTTGCAGAAATTTGATTCCCAGGAGTTTGTGAATGCATTGTTTGATGTAAAACAGGAGGAGGAATAACAAATGCTGACATTGGATAAGTTTGAAGAAGCAAGCGAGGCAGTGAAAAAGGTCACACAGGAAACAAAGCTGGTATACAGCGAATATTTGAGCGGCATGACCGGGAACAAGGTTTACTTAAAGCCGGAAAACATGCAGTATACCGGGGCCTATAAGGTACGGGGAGCCTATTATAAGATCAGTACCCTGACCACAGAGGAACGGGAAAAGGGCCTGATTACGGCATCTGCCGGAAACCATGCCCAGGGCGTGGCTTACGCTGCCAAATGCTATGGGGCAAAGGCGGTCATAGTGATGCCGACCACCACCCCTTTGATCAAGGTGAACCGGACCAAGGGATATGGGGCGGAGGTGATCCTGTATGGGGATGTGTATGACGAAGCCTGCCAGAAAGCCTATGAGCTGGCGGAAAAGAACGGCTATACCTTTATCCATCCTTTTGACGACCTGGCAGTGGCAACGGGCCAGGGTACCATTGCCATGGAGATTTTCAAGGAACTGCCCCTGGTGGAATATATCCTGGTGCCCATCGGCGGCGGCGGCCTGGCTACAGGGGTATCCACCCTGGCCAAGCTTTTGAATCCCAAGATTAAGGTCATCGGTGTGGAGCCTGCCGGAGCCAGCTGTATGAAAGCCTCCTTTGATGCCGGAAAAGTCGTAACCCTTCCGGGAGTGGTTACGATCGCAGACGGAACGGCGGTAAAGACGCCGGGAGAAAAGATTTTCCCCTATATCCGGAAAAATCTGGACGATATTATTGCCGTGGAGGATGATGAACTGATCGGAGCCTTCCTGGATATGGTGGAAAACCATAAGATGGTAGTGGAAAATTCCGGGCTTTTGACCGTGGCGGCCCTGCGCCATTTAAACGTAAAGGGAAAACGGGTGGTTTCGATTTTAAGCGGCGGAAATATGGATGTGATTACCATGTCCTCCGTGGTACAGAAGGGCCTGATTTTCCGGGACCGGATCTTTACGGTGTCGGTGCTCTTGCCGGATAAGCCCGGGGAATTGAGCAAGGTGGCGGCTGCCATTGCCAAGGAGCAGGGAAATGTCATCAAGCTGGAGCACAATCAGTTCGTCAATACGAACCGCAGTGCGGCCGTGGAGCTGCGCATTACGTTGGAAGCTTTTGGAACCGAGCATAAGGAACAGATTACCAAGGCTCTGGAACGGAAAGGGTATAAGCCTAAGATGGTGCGTACCAGCCTGTAGTAGGAACAAATAAACAGCCAAAAGAACATATGCTCTTTTGGCTGTTTGTAATACTTCTATCGGTGCATGTTTCTAAGATGTATTACCCGGTTCCTATAATTCCGGCAGCAGCTTTAAAAATTCCTCTGCCGAGGCCAGGATTGGCCGGGAGGTGTCAATGGCAGCGGCGATTTGGCGCGGGGGCATTTCTTCCTCCGTCTGAAGCACCAGCAAATCACCGGAATCCGAATTCAGGCAGTAGTCCGGAAGAAAGGCAATGCCGAGGCCGATGCGGGCCAGGTCAATCAACAGGTCGTTGCTGCTTAATTCTACCCGGGGGATCAGCTCCAATTGCCGCTGAAGGAAAAGATTGTGAAGGAATTCACTGGTGGCGCTTTGCCGGTCCAGCATCAGGATCGGATACTGCATCAGCGTTGCAAAAGGGAGCTTCCGTTCCGAAAAATGGAAGTACGCCGGGTTTGCCAGGAATACGTCTGAAAACCGGCACAGGATCTTCTGAATATGAAAGGAATTCAGGCGGCGGTTGGGCAGATTGGTGATGATCACGTCCACCTTGCCCTGCTCCAGCAGCTCCGCGCAGTGGAGGGAGGTGGCGTTTGTGACCTTGATGGGAACCTCCGGGAATTTTTTGTGAAATTGTTCCAGATAGGGAACCAGAAAATACCTGCAGATGGTATCGCTGGCGCCGATATGGAGCTGTCCCAGCCCGCAGGAGGAATGGGTCATCAGGCTGCTTTCCCCCTGGCGAATCAAGTTCATGGCCGGTTCGATGTGCTTGAGCAGCAGGGTTCCGGCCGGGGTCAGCTGCACCTTTTTCGTAGTACGGACAAACAAAGGCTGGCCCAGCTTCCGTTCCAGGGTCCGGATGGATTGGCTTACGGCGGATTGGGAGATGAAAAGCTTTTTGGCTGCTTCGGAAAAGCTTAAGGAAGAAGCAACTTGATAAAAGACTTTATATAATTCATAATTAATGTCCATGGGATGTTCCTTTTTCTGTAGGGGTTCCGGGTTGGATAGGAAGGTTTTCTGAAAAAAATATAACATAATTCCTGAAATATGTCCAGGAATGGTTACCGTTCACTCCCGGGCCGTGCACTGCGCTGCACGGCCACAGGCCAATACAGTAACCCAGGAATGCCGTACCCCGGGAAATACCGAAAAATTCCCTTGCAAAATTTATCCAATCGTGCTATGATGAAGTAGATAACAAAATAACATAGACTTGAGAGTGGGCCACGTCCACTCTCAATTTTATGTAAGGGGCATATGTGAAACAAAACGGCAGACGCAGAGGCGCCGGCTGTTTACGAAGGGGTATTTCACTTATAACTGAATAGGGAAAGAAGGTGTTAGGATGACAAAAAGAGAGCAATATGAAAAGCGCACCGAAGAATTGCTGCAGCCGCTCATGGAGGAATATCATTTTGAGCTGGTGGATGTAGAATATGTGAAGGAAGGCAGCAGCTGGTATCTTAGAGCCTACATTGACAAAGATGGGGGCATTACCGTAGACGACTGTGAGATTGTGAGCCGCCGGATGAGCGAGTTACTGGATAAATATGACTATGTGGAAGATTCCTATATATTTGAAGTAAGCTCCCCGGGGCTGGGCCGGCCGCTGAAAAAGGAAAAAGACTATGTCCGGAGCATGGGAAAGGAACTGGAGATCCGGACCTATCGGGCAATCAATAAAGAGAAAGAATTTTATGGGATTTTAAAAGCATATGATGCAGATACTGTAACCATTGAAACGGAGGAGAAAAGAGAACTGACGTTTGCAAAGACGGACATCGCACTCATCCGTCTGGCATTTGATTTTTAATTTTCGCGTCAAATAACTGACAGGAACAAGGAGGATATAAAAATGAACAATGAGTTATTGGAAGCGTTAAATATATTGGAAAAGGAAAAAGACATCAGCAAGGAAACTCTGTTTGAAGCAATTGAGAATTCGTTGATTACAGCATGTAAGAATCATTTCGGGAAATTTGAGAATATCCGGGTAGATATCAATCCGGAAACCTGTGAGTTCCATGTATATCAGGCCAAGACCGTTGTGGAAGAAGTGGAAGACGATGCCCTGGAAATCAGCCTGGGCAATGCAAAAATGATAGATTCCAAGTTTGAGCTGGGAGATACGGTGAACATTGAAGTGAAGTCCAAGGAATTTGGGCGTATTGCAACCCAGAATGCCAAGAACGTCATTCTCCAGAAGATCCGGGAGGAAGAACGGAAGGTGCTGTTCAACCAGTATTACGGAAAAGAAAAAGATGTGGTAACCGGCATCGTGCAGCGGAACATGGGCCGCAATATCAGCATTAATCTGGGAAAAGTAGACGCGGTCCTGAGTGAAAACGAACAGGTAAAGGGAGAGGTGTTCCGCCCTACGGAACGAATCAAAGTCTATATCCTGGAAGTAAAGGCAACCTCCAAAGGGCCGAAGGTCCTGGTGTCCCGGACTCATCCGGAATTAGTCAAACGTTTGTTCGAATCCGAGGTTACGGAAGTAAAAGAAGGCATTGTGGAGATCAAGAGCATTTCCCGGGAAGCCGGAAGCCGTACGAAAATTGCCGTATGGAGCAACGATCCGGATGTAGACCCGGTAGGCGCCTGCGTGGGCCTGAACGGGGCCAGGGTCAATGCTATTGTCAATGAGCTTAGGGGGGAAAAGATCGATATTATCAACTGGAACGAGAATCCGGCAATGCTCATTGAGAACGCATTAAGCCCGGCGAAGGTGATTTCCGTAATAGCGGACGCGGAAGAAAAGACGGCGAAGGTAGTAGTGCCGGATTATCAGCTTTCCCTGGCAATCGGAAAGGAAGGCCAGAATGCCAGGCTTGCGGCCCGTCTGACCGGATTTAAGATTGATATTAAGAGCGAGACCCAGGCAAGAGAAGCCGGAGACTTCATGGATTATGAGAATGACTATGAAGATTACGACGAAGACTACGAAGAAGCCTATGAAGATTCTTATGAAGGAGCGGATTCGGAAGAAGCATACGGGGATTCCTACGAGGGAGAAGACTCAGGAGAAGCATACGGGGATTCTTACGAGGGAGAAGCTTCCGAAATGTCTTATGAGGAAGAAGATTTGGAGGAACTTTCCGGGAATTCCTATGAGGAAGCAATGGCGAAAGAATATGAGGAAGCCTATGGGGAATCCGCCTATGTAAGGGAAGGAAACGAAGATGAATAAGAAAGTCCCCATGCGCCAATGTGTCGGCTGTGGTGAGATGAAAATGAAAAAAGAAATGATTCGTGTCATCAAGACGGCAGAGAACGAAATATTATTAGATACCACCGGGAAAAAGAACGGCAGAGGGGCCTATTTGTGCCAGGATTTGGAGTGCCTGAAAAAGGCAGCGAAAAACCGGGGACTGGAGCGTTCCTTGAAGACAGCCGTACCGAAAGAAATCATAGATACTTTGATGAAGGAGATGGAAAATCGTTGAAAAGGGATAAGATACTGTCAATGCTGGGATTGGCGGAGAAGGCCGGAAAGATTAAGAGCGGTGAATTTTCGACAGAAAAAGCGGTAAAATCTCATCAGGCGTTTTTGGTAATCGTGGCGGAGGATGCATCTTTGAATACGAAAAAAATGTTCCGGGATATGTGCGAATTTTATCACGTACCGTTTTATTGCTATGGGGAGAAGGAAACCCTGGGACATTGCATCGGGAAACAGTATCGGGCGTCTCTGGCAGTTACGGATGAAGGCTTTTCCAGATCGCTGGAGTCAAAATTGAATATATTGGAAAAAACTGAATAATGGAGGTAGTAAGTATGGCAAAGGTCAGAATACATGCACTTGCAAAAGAGTTAGGTGTACAGTCGAAAGATGTCATTGCATTTTTGACTGAAAAAAATATAGAAGTAAAAACCGCACAGAGTTCCGTGGAGGAGGATGTGCAGAGCATGATAGCAGCCCGTTTCCGGAAGCAGCCGACTGCCCAAAAGCCGGAAATGAAACCGGAAGGTAAACCGGAGGGCAGGACCGAAGGAAAGCCAGAGAATCAGACAGGAGGAAAAGCGGAACCCCCGGCAGCGGGCAAACCGGAAGACAGGGCAGAGGGAAGACAGGAGAAAACGGAAGGAAGAATGGAAGGGAAAACAGAGGGAAGAATGGAAGGGAAAACAGAAGGAAGAGCAGAGAACAGAACGGAGAAAAAAATAGAGGGAAAGACCGAAGGAAAGCCGGAAAACAGGGCTGAGGGAAGGCAGGAAGCAAAATCCGAAGCAAAAGCAGAGGAACGTCCCAGGAAAAAATCCAGCATTACGGCAGTTTTTAATCCTCAGAACAGCAAAATGGGTGGACGCAGGTCCCGGGGCCAGCGTTCCGGTAACGGAAGAGGGGACGGAGCCAGAGGGAAAGGCCAGCGTCCGGCGCAAGGACAGCAGTCCCAGCAGCCCCAGCGTCCGGCACAGCCCCAGCAGCCCCAACGGACCGGCTCGGAACGGGCGGAAGCGGTAAAGGCCAAATTTGACAAACTGCTGGGCGTCAGCAAGCCGGCAGCGCCGAAGCCGGAACAGAAACCACAGGAGCGTCTGCAGCCTTTGGAACAGCCGGAGAAGACCTTAAAGCAGCCTGAGCGCCTGCAGGAGCCCGGATCGGCTGAGAAGCTGTCAGAACGTCCGGCAGCGGAAAAACCGTCCCTGCGTCCGGCAGAAAGAACCGGGCAGCCGGAACGTCAGAGCCGTCCGGAGCGGTTTGAGAAGCCCGCAGATGCTCTTCGGAACGAAGGACAGCAGAAGGCGGCAAATACGGAACGCAATGACCAGGCAGGCCGTCCGGAACGAAGCGGGAATGACAGAAACGACCGGACAGGACGGAGTGACCGTTCCGACCGGCCGGGCCGTCCGGAACGAAGCGGGACTGACAGAAACGACCGGACAGGACGGAATGACCGACCGGGCCAGAACCGCTTTGGCAATGACAGGGGGACACGCAATGAAGGTGAAAGAAACGGTAATCGGAATTTCCAAAATTCCCGCTCGAATAGCAATCGCCCGCAAGGTGATAAAAACGGCCAGAGAAGTGGCGGTAATCGTCCGAAGGAACAGAGGAACCGCTTCGAGCAGGAAATCAATAAAATGAACCAGAATACCCCGGTTTCAACGGAAGAACCCAGGAAGGAATCCAGGGATAACCGCCGGGGCGGCAACAGCCAAAAGCAGGATCGGGAGCGCAATTCCGGGCCCAGAAAGCAGGAACGCTTCATGAATCTGGAGAAAAACGGCGGAAGGAAGAAGAAACAGCAGCCTGCGCCTGCACCGGTGGAGAAGGAAGAGGTAATTAAGAACATCATAATACCGGAATCCTTGACCATTAAGGAGCTGGCAGATAAGATGAAAGTCCAGGCTTCCGCCATTGTGAAAAAATTATTTATGCAGGGAATCATGGTAACGGTAAATCAGGAGATCGAATTTGAGAAAGCAGAGGAGATCGCCCTGGAATTCAACTGCATTTGTGAGATGGAAGAGAAGGTAGACGTGATCGAAGAGCTTCTGAAAGAGGAAGCCGAGGACGAAAGCGCCATGGAAAAACGTCCTCCGGTGGTCTGCGTTATGGGCCATGTAGATCACGGGAAAACCTCTCTGCTGGATGCAATCCGCGATACCCATGTAATCGACCGGGAAGCAGGAGGCATTACCCAGCATATCGGGGCCTACATGGTGACCTGCAACGGGGAAAAAATCACCTTTTTGGATACACCGGGCCATGAAGCATTTACCGCCATGCGTATGCGGGGCGCCAATTCTACGGATATCGCCATTTTGGTGGTGGCTGCGGATGACGGCGTAATGCCCCAGACCGTGGAAGCCATCAGCCATGCCAAAGCGGCAGGGGTGGAAATTATTGTTGCCATCAATAAGATTGATAAGCCCAGCGCCAATATCGAACGGGTGAAGCAGGAGCTTTCCGAATACGAACTGATTCCGGAAGACTGGGGCGGTTCTACCATTTTTGTACCGGTTTCTGCCCATACCCACGAAGGAATCGACAATTTGCTGGAAATGATTTTGCTGACGGCAGAGGTAATGGAATTAAAAGCAAATCCGAAGCGTTTGGCCAGGGGCCTTGTGATAGAAGCACAGCTTGACAAAGGCCGCGGCGCCGTGGCAACGGTGCTGGTACAGAAGGGTACCCTGAAGGTAGGCCAGCCCATTGCAGCCGGAAGCTGTTCCGGTAAAGTACGGGCTATGATTGACGACAAGGGCAGAAGGGTGAAAGAAGCAGGGCCCTCTACGCCGGTTGAGATTCTGGGCCTGAATAACGTACCCAATGCCGGAGAAGTATTCGTGTCCACGGAATCGGAAAAAGAAGCCAAAAATTTTGCGGATACATTTATTTCCCAGGGCCGGGAGAAACTATTGGAGGATACGAAGTCAAAGATGTCTTTGGACGATTTGTTCTCCCAGATCCAGTCCGGCAATGTGAAAGAGCTTGGCATTATTGTAAAAGCAGACGTACAGGGCTCCGTGGAAGCCGTGAAGCAGAGCCTGCTGAAGCTTTCCAACGAAGAAGTGGTGGTAAAGATCATCCATGGAGGAGTAGGCGCCATCAACGAATCCGACGTGAGCCTGGCTTCCGCCTCCAATGCCATTATTATCGGCTTTAACGTACGCCCCGATGTACAGGCAAAGGCCAGTGCGGAACGGGAAGGCGTGGATCTGCGGCTTTATAAAGTAATTTATAATGCCATCGAAGACGTGCAGGCGGCCATGAAGGGCATGCTGGACCCGATTTTCGAAGAAAAAGTCCTGGGCCACTGCGAGGTTCGCCAGATTTTCAAAGCCTCCGGTATCGGGAATATTGCCGGCTCCTATGTATTGGACGGCATCTTCCAGAGAGGCTGCAAGGTTCGTATTTCCAGGGAAGGAGAACAGATTTTCGAAGGAAATCTTGCATCCCTGAAACGTTTCAAGGACGACGTAAAGGAAGTAAAAGCCGGATATGAATGCGGCCTTGTATTTGAAGGATTTAACGATATACAGGAACTGGATATTGTGGAAGCTTATACCATGGTAGAGGTTCCGCGATAAGATTGTTAAGAAATGTTTATGAATAAGTGCGCTGAAAGAAAGGCGGAAGAATGAGAAAAAACAGTATCAAGAACACCAGGGTCAACGGGGAGGTACAGCGGGAATTAAGCAATATCATACGCGGAGAAATCAAGGACCCGCGTATCAATCCCCTTACCTCGGTGGTTGCGGTGGAGGTTGCGCCGGATTTGAAGAGCTGCAAAGCGTTTGTCAGCGTATTGGGGGATGAGCAGTCCCAGAAGGATACGCTGGCCGGGCTTCGGAGTGCGGAAGGTTTTATCCGCACGAAGCTGGCGAAGGCCATTAACCTCCGGAATACCCCGGAAATCCGTTTTGTGCTGGACCAGTCCATTGAGTACGGCGTGAATATGTCGAAATTAATAGACGATGTGACAAAGCAGTCCAAACCGCTGCAGCAGGACGAAACGGAAACCCGGCAGGAAGAAACGGAAATCCGACCGGAAAAAACGGAAACCCGGCAGGAAGAATAAAAGAAATGCTGCGCAGCGGAGAAAAGCGTTCCCGCGAAGCAGACAGAGGGATAACAATGGAAAATTTGGCATCACAATTGCAGAATGCGGCTTCGGTAGCTATTTTAGGCCATGTACGGCCCGACGGGGATTGTGTCGGCTCCTGCCTGGCTACCTGGAACTATATCAGGACCTGGTATCCGAAGATTCAGGCAGATGTTTACCTGGAGCCCATTCCCAATATTTTCCGCTTCCTGAACGGGGCGGAAGAGATCCGGCACAGTTTTTCGCCGGGGCAGACATATGATTTGTGCATTGTCCAGGATTGTGGGGACAAAGGACGTCTGGGAGACGCAGTCCTCCTTTTTGAAACGGCAAAGCGTACCGTCTGTATTGACCATCATATCAGCAATGCCAGCTTTGCCGATGAGAATTATATTTTTCCAAAAGCGAGCTCTACCTCCGAACTGATATTCGATCTTATAGAAGAGGAACGCATCACAAAGGAGATTGCGGAATGCATCTATGTGGGAATGGTTCATGACACCGGTGTGTTCCAATTCAGCTCAACCACCGCAAAGACCATGAATATTGCGGGGACACTGATGGAAAAGGGCATTGATTTTACGAAAATCGTAGACGAAACCTTTTTTACCAAGACCTATAACCAGAACCGGATTATGGGAAAGGTGCTGATGGAAAGCAGGCTCTGCCTGGAAGGAAAATGCATTGTCGGTCTGGTGACCCGGGCGGATATGGAGAAATTTGACGTGCTGCCCAAGCATCTGGACGGTATCGTAAACCAGCTTCGGGTGACGAAAGGCGTGGAAGCGGCCGTTTTCCTGTATGAAAATGAAGACGGCACTTTTAAAGCCAGCCTGCGTTCCAACGGGAAGGTGAATGTGGCAAAGGTTGCCATGGATTTTGGCGGCGGCGGCCATGTGATGGCAGCAGGAGCCACCATGGAAGGGACGGCCCCGGAAATGATAGAGAAACTTTGTGAAAAAATAGACGAACAGCTGTAGCAGACGGTGCGCCGTGCGGAAAATTTGAAACGGCAGGGGGAAGGAATGAGATGGCGAACGGGATTTTGAATATTTATAAGGAAGCGGGCTATACCTCCCACGATGTGGTTGCAAAGCTGCGGGGCATCCTGAAGCAGAAAAAAATCGGCCATACCGGGACGCTGGACCCGGATGCCACAGGGGTGCTCCCAGTATGCCTGGGCAAAGCCACCAAAGTCTGCGGCCTGCTTTCGGATACGGATAAGACTTATCGATGCGTCCTTTTGCTGGGAGTGGAAACCGATACCCAGGATACGTCCGGTACCGTTTTGGAAAAGCGGGAGGTGACGGCGGCAAAAGAGCAGGTACAGGAAGCCGTTATGCGCTTTGTGGGGGATTATGACCAGATGCCGCCCATGTATTCCGCCCTGAAGGTCAACGGAAAGAAGCTGTATGAGCTGGCCCGGGAGGGAAAAGAAGTGGAGCGGGCAAAGCGGCATGTTAACATTTACAATATTACGATTGCCGACATTTCCCTGCCCCGGGTAACGCTGGAGGTATCCTGTTCGAAGGGTACCTACATCCGCACCCTTTGCCACGATATCGGAACGGCGCTGGGCTGCGGCGGCTGCATGGAACGGCTGACCCGTACCCGGGCGGCGGGATTTTCCATAGAGGACAGCCATACCCTCTCCCAGCTGGAACAGGCGGTGCAGAAAGGCGGCTGGCAGGACTGGCTGCTGCCCATTGATGCGGTGTTTGACGGGTATCCGAGGGTGTCTGTGACGGAAAACTGCCGGAAGCTTCTGGAAAACGGGAACCGCCTGCCGATTCGGGGCCTGCAGCAGTGGGAACCGAAATGGGAGCAAACAGATGTTCGTGTTTATACCGACCTGGGACAATTTGCCGGCGTGTATCGTTTTCAGGAAGCAGAAGGGGATCTTCGTCCGGTGAAGGTGTTTTTGGAAAAGCCGGGCCAGTGAACGGCGGGAAAAACGGGCCGCTAAATGGTGCGGGAATGCCGGGCCATTGAATAACGGGGAAAAACGGGCCGATAAATTTTTACAGAAAAGGACGGACAGGGGATGGAGTACATCAGAAAGACGACCGAGATTGCAATTGCAGAACCTACCGTATTGTCCCTGGGCAAGTTCGACGGGCTTCACATGGGGCACAAGCTGCTGGTGGAGCATGTGTTGAAAAAGAAGAAAGAGGAAGGGCTTGCGGCGGTGATGTTTACCTTTGATATTCCGCCAAAGTCCCTGGTATGCCAGGAGCTGGCCAGCGTCCTGACGGCCGGAGAAGAGCGGGAAACCGTTTTTACGGAAACCGGGATCGACTATTTGATCGAATATCCGTTTACCGAAGAAGTGCGGGACATGGAGCCGGAAGCGTTTGTAAGGATGCTGGTGGAGAAGCTGCATGTAAAATGCATGGTAGCCGGGCAGGATTTCCGGTTTGGCCGGGGCCGCAGCGGGGACTATAAAACCCTGCAGAGGCTGGGGCCTAAAT
>CAJUSQ010000021.1:23019-30265 GCA_910588885.1 uncultured Lachnospiraceae bacterium | reverse complement strand
CCGGGATGAAGCTGTGCCCGGAATATTTAAATGCGGAAGTGGAGGAATGGGACGCAGAGGACCTGGAAAGGGCAAAACGGGAATTTGTGCGGCCCTTCCGTCTTGGGGAGGAGCCTTTGTACCGCCTGGCGCTGGTACATGGAACAGAGTGTGGCTGCTTCCTGTTTGACGTGCATCATTTGATTTTTGACGGTACTTCGGCGTCGGTATTTCTGGAAGAAATTTCCCTGCTGTATAAGGGGGAGGAGCCGAAGCCGGAGCAGATTTCCCTGACGGATGTGGCGGTTTTGGAGGAAACGGCAAAGGAGACGCCGGAATATCAGGCGGCTCAGGCATTTTTCCGGGAAAAGCTGGAGGATATCGAAGCAGGAGACCCTCTGGTTCGGGATTTCAGGCCCCGCGAAGTGACGGCAAAGAGCGGAACGGTCAAATTGGCGTTGGGAGAGCCGCTCTCCTGCATGGCGGTGGAACAATTTGCCAGGAAGAACGGGATTTCGGAAAATACGTTGTTTTTGGGCGCTTTTGCCTATGCTCTGGGAAAATATACCGGAGAGAACAAAAGCTTGTTCTGTACGGTGGATCATGGCAGGCATGAAATAGGAATGGCGGATTCAGTCGGGATGTTTGTCCGGACCTTCCCCCTGTACCAGTCCTGGGAAGAGACGGATTCGGTACAGAGATATCTGCAGGATTTCCAGAAGGATTTTTATGAGACGATGGAGCATGACGTGATTTCCTTTGGAGAGCTGGCCAGGGAGTACGGGATTGCGTCGGATATTCTGTTTGTGTATCAGGGGGAGATGTTAAAGGGGCTGTCCCTTTCGGGAAAGGATTATCCGGCGCAGCCCTTGCCTGCAGGAGAGGTGCAGGCGGATCTGTCCGTTATGGTGATGAAAGGGCCGGGCGGCTATGAGATTTCTTTGGATTACCGCCGGGATCTTTATAAGGAAACGACCATCAGGGGGCTGTCCGGAATGCTGGTACAGGTTTTAAACGGGATGCTTTCCTGCACCGGGCTTAATCAGATTCCCCTGGCTTCGGAATTGGATATTCAGAGACTGGAACGCTTTCATGGGATGGAAAGTCCCTTTGACCGGACAAAAACAGTGGTGGATTTGTTCCGGCAGCAGGCGGCCCGCACTCCGAAGCGGGAAGCGGTAATTTATGAAGACCGGGTGTATTCCTATGAACAGGTGGAGGAAATAACCGACCGTCTGGCGGCTTACGTGGCCGGTCTGGGAATCGGCCGGGAGCAGGTGGTTTCGGTGCTGATTCCCCGGTGTGAATACATGGCCCTTGCCTCCTTGGGGGTATTGAAGGCGGGAGCGGCTTATCAGCCCTTAGACCCCACTTATCCCAAGGAACGGCTGGAATTCATGATTCAGGACGCAGACGCGCAGCTTTTGATCGTGGATGAAGCATTGCTGCCGCTTGTAGAGTTTTACAGCGGAAAAATACTGCTGACAAAAGAGATTCCCCGGCTGCCAAAGGCCGAAACGGTTCCGGAGGGGCCAAAGCCGGAGGACTTGTTTGTGCTGCTTTATACGTCGGGATCAACCGGGATCCCCAAAGGCTGTATGTTGGAACACGGCAATATTCTGGCCTTCTGCCATTGGTACAGGAATTACTTTAAACTGGGGCCGGAGCATAAGACGGCAGCATATGCCAGCTATGGATTTGACGCCCATATGATGGATATCTATCCGGCTTTGACCGTGGGGGCGGCAGTCTGCATCATTCCGGAATCCATTCGGCTGGATTTGAGCGGGCTGAATTCGTATTTTAAGGAGCAGGGGGTAACCCATGCTTTTATGACGACTCAGATTGGCCGCGCCTTCGCTACCAGCATGCAGTGTGAGGGATTAAAGCATTTATCCATGGGTGGGGAAGCCCTGACGCCCTTTGCTCCCAAGGGAGCCACGAAGTATTATAATGTCTACGGGCCTACGGAGTGTACGATACTTTCTACGGTATACGACCTGGAGGCTTACGAGGAAGACGTGCCAATCGGGAAGGCTGTTCCGAATATGAAGTTCTATGTGGTGGACAGCTGCGGAAGAAGGGTTCCGGCGGGAGTGCCCGGGGAGCTTTGGATTACGGGCTTTCAGGTGTCCCGGGGCTATCTGAACCGGCCGGATAAGACGGCGGAAGCCTATACCGAAAATCCCTTCTGCAGCCTGCCGGGTTATAAGCGGGCATACCATACCGGGGATATCGTGCGTTTTCTGCCGGAAGGAAACCTGCAGTTTGTCGGCCGGAGGGACGGCCAGGTGAAAATCAGGGGATTCCGGATTGAATTGACCGAGGTGGAGGAAGTCATCCGGCGTTTCCCGGGGATTACGGATGCGACGGTGGCGGCATTTGACGATCCGGCCGGAGGGAAATACATCGCGGCTTATGTGGTTTCCGAACAGCCGGTGGAGATTGAAAAGCTGAACGCGTTTATTGAGGAAAGCAAGCCGCCCTACATGGTTCCGGCGGTAACGATGCGGATTGACAAAATCCCCTTAAACCAGAATCAAAAGGTGGATAAGCGGGCGCTCCCCATGCCGGAGCGGAAGCAGGAGGTATGGGAGGAACCGAAAGGAGAGGTACAGCAGAAAATTTTCGATTGTGCGGCGGAAGTCCTGGGCCATCGGGAGTTCGGGATTACTACGGACCTTTTCCGGGCCGGGTTGACGTCTATCGGGGCTGTCAAGCTGAATGCCCTGCTTTCTACGGCATTTGATGGAACAGTTGTTCGGAATAAAGATTTGAAGGAGCATTCTACCGTGGAGAAGCTGGAACAGTTTCTGATACATCAGGAAAAGGAGGAAGCCTTTGCGCAAAGGGAGGCATATCCGCTGACCCAGACCCAGAACGGTATTTTTGTGGAGTGCGCGGCCAATCCGGGAAGCACCATTTACAACATTCCCTTCCTGTTCCGGCTGGCGGAAACGGTGGAGCTGCCCAGGCTGAAAAAGGCCATAGAGGAAACGGTGGAAGCGCATCCTTACATAAAGACCACCCTTTCCATGGATGCGGACGGCGAAATCCGGCAAAGGAGAAATGATCAGGCGCCTTTTGCGGTAGAAATCAAAGACTGCCTGAACCGGGAGGAACTGGTACGGCCTTATGAGCTGATGGGAGAACGCCTGTTCCGGATTTCACTGTATGATACGCCGGAAGGGAAATTCCTGTTCCTGGAATTCCATCATATTATCAGCGACGGGACGTCCTGCGGTATTTTTATTAGGGATATGAACAAGGCTTACGGCGGGGAAACGCTGACGCCGGAAGGCTTTTCTGGGTTTGAAGCGGCCCTGGTGGAGGAGCAGGCCCTTTTAAGCGGGGAATATGAGAAAGCAAAAGAATATTATGATTCTATTTTTAAAGGCTGTGATACGGATTTCCTGTTGAGCCGTGAGAAACAGGGAGAAAAGCCGGGAGCAGGGATGTACTGCCGGAAGGTAACGGCAGATCCGGAAGCGCTTTCTGCTTTCTGCGCCGAAAAGCAGATTACGATGAACGCATTGTTTACGGCCGCTTTCGGTTTTGTAACGGGACGGTATGTCTATAAAGATGAAGCTGTTTTTACCACAATCTATAACGGAAGGAGCGACTCCCGCCTGTCCTCCGTCATCAGTATGCTGGTAAAAACGCTTCCGGTGTACTGTAATCTGGACGGAGAACAGGAAATTGCCGCTTATCTGAAGGAAACCGGGGAACAGCTTGTAAACAGCCAGAATGCAGACCTTTATTCCTTCGGGGAAATCAGCCGGGCCTACGGCATACAGGCAGATCTGATGTTCGCGTTCCAGGGAGACGATTTTCAGTTTGCAAAGATTGGGGGAGCGAACGCGATTTCGGAGGAACTGCGTCTGGATAGGGCAAAAGCCCCCCTGTCGGTGGATGTGTCGGTAAACGGCGGGGAAATCTGTTATCAGGCCGAGTACCGCAGCGATCTGTATGAGGAAGCCACGATTGCAGGATTTGTAGACAGCCTGATTACGGTGGTGCAGGAATTCCAGGTAAAACGGCTTTTAAAGGACGTCTGCATGGTCAGTACGGAAGCACGCCGGGAGCTTGACAGCTATAATGAAACGGATTATCCGGTAGAGCAGGCGACGGCAAACTGGCTGCTGGAACGTCAGGCGGCGTTGTACCCGGAGAGAACGGCCGTCATTGCAAACGGGGAAAAGCGTACCTTCCGGGAACTGGAGGAAAGCGCGAACCGGGTGGCCAATTACCTTCTGGAACGGGGGCTTTCTTCCCAGCAGATGGTGGGGGCCATGATGCCCCGGACGGTGGACGCCTATGCGGTGCGGCAGGGGATTATGAAGGCGGACGGTGCATTTTTGCCCATTGATCCGGAGTATCCGGATGAACGGATTTCCTATATCCTGGAGGATTCCAAAGCGGAGTTTGTGATTCTCCCGAAGGAGCTGATGGAAACACGCAGGGAGCTTTTGGAAAAGCTTTCCGCCCGGGCGCTGGCGGCGGAAGAAGTGCTTTCGGAGGCCGGAAACAGCAAAAAGCCCAAGGCAGAGGTGAAACCGGATCATCTGTGCTATTGTATCTATACCTCCGGATCTACCGGAAAGCCTAAGGGCGTGATGATCGAGCACCGGAATCTGGTAAATTATGTGGACGATAACCCCTTTAATGTGGAGGCCCGGTCTTATGTGAATTATGCCACGGTATCACTGGCTTTTGCGGCCCTTACCTTCGATGTGTCGGTACTGGAGGAATGCATTCCCCTGTATCACGGCATTACGGTCTGCATGGCCAACGAGGAGGAGATTCACAATCCCCTGGCCCTTTCCCGGCTGATTTTAGAGCACGGGGTGGACATGATGACCTGTACGCCGTCCTTTTTGACGAATATTATTGATCTGCCCCAGACCCGGGAGGCATTGTCCCGGATTAAGGTATTTAATATCGGTGCGGAAGCATTTCCTGACGCCCTTTATGGGAAAATTATGGATTTGGGGACAAATCCCGTAATTTTCAACGGATACGGGCCAACGGAAACCACCATTGGGTGTGCCTTTGAACAGGTGGCCGGGGGTAAGATTACCATCGGAAAGCCCATGGCCAATATCAAAATGGTCATGATCGACAAGTACCGAAACCTGCTTCCGGCCGGGGCGCCGGGAGAGCTGCTGATTATCGGAGACGGCGTAGGCCGGGGCTATGTAGGAAAGCCGGAATTGACGGCAGATAAATTTATCGGTTTTGAAGGAAGAAAAGCCTACCGCAGCGGCGACCTGGCAAGGTGGAACCATTATGGGAAAATTGAATTTATGGGAAGGATTGACAACCAGGTAAAACTGCGGGGCCTTCGGGTGGAGCTGGACGAGATTGAAAATGTCATGAACCGGTATCCGACGGTGAAATCCTCCGTTGTCCTGGTAAAGGAAAAGGACGGCATTCAGTTTTTGTGCGGCTATTTTGTAGCGGAGGAACCGGTGGAGGTGCAGAATCTGACCTGCTTTATGCAGAAATACCTGACTGCCTATATGGTTCCCGGCATATTGATGCAGCTTTCGGAGCTGCCCTTGACCAATAACGGAAAAGTGGATAAACGGGCGCTGCCGGAACCGGAATATACTTCGGAAAAGAAGCGCTACGTGGCGCCTCGTACCGGGCTTCAGAAGCAGCTATGCGAAATCTTCGCAATGGCTTTAGGCGCGGAGCGGATCGGAATCGAAGACGACTTCTTTGAAAACGGCGGGACCTCCCTGTCGGCCTCCAAGGTAGCCATGCGGTGTATGAGCGAAGGGATTTCTGTCTCTTATGCCGACCTGTTTGAGTTTAAAACGCCCCTGGCTTTGGAGCGGCATATTACAGGGGAAGAGGGGAAAGAGGAGTCCGACGGGCAGGCAAAAGAGCAGGTTTCAGAGAACCTGGACCCCGTAAGCAGGATTCTGGAGCAAAATACCGTCGCCCATGTGGAGGAAATCCGTCCCGGCTCCTTGGGAAATGTCCTTCTGACCGGGGCCACCGGCTTTTTAGGCGCCCATATTTTAAAGACCATGATAGAAGGCTGCGACAATACCATATACTGCCTGCTGCGGCAGGGGACGGCGTCTTCCCTGGAAAAAAGGCTGAAAAGCATGTTGGTGTACTATTTCAGCAATCCCTATGAAGAGCTGTTTGGAACCCGGATTATCGTAATCGAAGGGGACATTACGGACGCGGCCTGCGTGGAAGAGCTGAAGCAATACGATTTTACACAGGTCATCAACTGTGCGGCCTGCGTGAAGCATTTTTCGGCGGATGATACCCTGGAGCTGGTGAATTACCAGGGAGTTTTGCACCTGATTGATTTGTGTGAAAAGACCGGACGGGGGCTGGTTCAGATTTCTACGGTCAGCGTAGCCGGAGAAAATGTGGACGGGAAGTTCCCGGAAGAAAAGAAGCTTCACGAAAACGAACTGGAGTTCGGACAAAGCCTGGACAATAAATACATCGATACCAAGTTCCGGGCGGAAAAAGCGGTGTTGGAAGCGGCGGCCCGGGGAATGAAAGGCCGCGTGATCCGAGTGGGAAATCTCATGAGCCGTGTCAGTGACGGAGAGTTTCAAATCAATTCCGTTACCAACGGATTCATGCGTACCCTGCGGGGGTATGTGGCCCTTGGGAAGTTCCCGGTATCGCTGCTGGATCAGCCGGCGGAGTTTTCCCCCATCGACGCAACGGCGAAAGCGGTTGTGAAGCTTGCCGCAGCCCACTGCCCCTTCAGCGTATTCCATGCTTACAGCAGCTACGTCATTCAGATGGCGGATGTGGTCGAGCAGATGAATGCGGTGGGAATCCCCATAGAAATTGTTCCGGAAGAAGTGTTCCAGGAAGCGCTGCAGGAAGCCTTAGGAGATGAAAAGAGAAACGAACTGATTTCCGGGCTGATTGCCTACCTGCCCGGGAACCAGGGCAGGAGCAGCGTTTACATTGACGGAGATAACTGCTTTACAACCAAGGCTTTATACCGGCTCGGTTTTAAATGGCCCATGCCGGATAAGGATTATTTGTACAATGCGCTGAAAGCCCTGGAAACATTGGGATTTTTTGACGGCAAAATGTAAAATTATGAAGAGAATCTAAAGTTGCTGAAAAAGTTTGCAAAGAGCCGTCCGGGTTTTGCGGGCGGCTCCCATTGAGGAATCCTATGGAGAGAAATGCATATTTAATTCATAAAAAAATACATCAGTATATCCTGCCGGGGATATTGATGACGGTAGCCATGCAGCTTGGAAACGTAGTG
>CAJUSQ010000021.1:0-23009 GCA_910588885.1 uncultured Lachnospiraceae bacterium | reverse complement strand
GTATGATTGTAGGGAATCTCTTAGGGCCGGATGCCATGGCTGCCATTGAGCTTTCCATGCCGGCGCTGCTGCTTTTGCAGATGCCCGGGATCATGCTGGCCATGGGAGGGGCGGCGGAGGCGGCGGTGTTGCTGGGGAAACGGGATATGAAGGCGGCAGACGGGATTTTTACGGCCTGTCTGGCAGCGGGGGCCGCTGTGTCCCTGCTGTTTGCCCTGTTTACCCCGGTGGTACCGAAGCTTCTGGCATCCCTGCTGGCCGGGAACCCGGAGATGGCGGCTTTGGTAGAGCCTTATATCGCCGTGAATTTCGGGGGAATTCCTGTTTTGACATTGGCGATGATTTTTTGCTATTTTATGAATGCCGATAACCATCCCCAGCTGGGCAGCGCCCTTTTTATCCTTTCCAATGTGGTGAACCTGGTATTGGATCTTTTGTTTCTGAAAGTGTTCGGAATGGGAATGGCAGGCAGCGCCCTTTCTACGGTTCTGGGATATCTGGCGGGAATGGTGACCGTCCTGTTCTATTTCCGGTCAAAGCAAAGGATGCTCCATCTGAGCTGGCCGGGCGCCGGGAAGGGCGCCGGCAAAGGGCCGGCAGCCGGGGTGCTGGCTTCTGTGAAAACGGCGGCCGGGGCCGGGATACCCAGCGCGGCCTTTACCCTGATGTCCGCTCTGAAATCCGTCATAATCAATTCCGCCATTGTACGGTTTTTGGGAAACGATTCCATGGCCGTATATTCGGTCTGCGCCAACGCGGTGCTGATTGCGGAGCTTTGTGTGGGCGGTGTCATCGGCCTGGTTCCCAGTATCGCCGGGGTTTTGTACGGGGAAAAGGATTATTACGGAATCCGGGCGCTCTGTAAGCGGGTGCTGACCTACAGCTATCTGGCGATTGGGATTTTGATACTTCTGTTTTGGGCGTTCCCTTCGTTCATTGCCGGGCTTTTTGGAATTTCGGAAGGCGGGATGCTTTTGCTGTGTAAAACCGCTCTTCGGATTTTTGCATGCAGCTTTCCGTTTTATGTATATAATAAATTTTTGATGTCTTATTATCAAACGATTTTGCAGCCGGGACTGTCTACGGTGATTACCGTGCTTCAGGGGTTTGGGGTGATCGTGCCGTTTACCCTGGCGGGGATGTTCTGGCAGGGGCTTCCCGGAGTATGCGCGGCGGCGGTAATCAGCGAAATCTGTACGGTTCTGCTTGCCGCCCTTTGCCGGAGCCTGGGACAGCGCGCCCGGAAATTCCCGTCAGGCGGCGGATACATGCTGCCCCGGATCAAAGAAGAGGTAAATTTGGACTTTTCCATCACGAACCATCTAAAGGACGTAACGGCTCTGCGAGACCGGCTGTTTATCTTCTGCGCCGAAAACGGCATCGCGGAAAAGGATGCGAAGCTGCTGGGCCTGGCGCTGGAGGAAATTTCCGCCAACATTGTCCGTTACGGCTACCGCGGCGATAAGAAGAATTATATTGATATCAGCTTTACCATTCAGGACGGCAGCTATCTTTTGCGCATCCGGGACGACGGGGTGCCTTTTAATCCCTTGGAGTTTCAGGGAGAGCAGGAGGGCCCTGTGGTGGGCGGGATTGCCCTGATCCGGAAAATCATGTCCGATTTCCAGTACATGCGGGTGCTGAATATGAATCATACGATTATGGAGCTTAAGATCGGCAGGGAGCGAGAAGCATGAGCTCCGGACACCAGGGCCGAAGCCCGGCAAAGCAGCGGAAAGAGCCGGAGAATGTGGAAGCGGGACAGGCCGGGAACTGCCTGAAGCTGGGGAAATACGGGGCTAAAATTTACTGGATAACTATTCAAAAGGTGCCGGAGGAAGCGTTTTTCCGGTCTGCGGGGATGCTGTCTAAGCAGCGCCGCGGGAAGGCGGAGGGTTTTTTATACGAAAAGGACAGGAACTTGTCCCTGGCTGCCGGAATCCTGCTGGATTGGGGCTTGTCCTCCTATGGGCTGCGGGAACGGGAGACGGAAATTGCCTGCGGGGAAAAAGGGAAGCCCTTTCTGCGGGATTACCCCGGAATCCATTTTAACCTTTCCCATTCCCGGGATATGGCGCTGGCAGTCTTTGCGGAGGTAGAGACAGGCTGCGACATTGAGGAGATTCAGGAAGCGGATATGGCTTTGGCGGAAAAATTCTTTTCCCCGGGGGAATACGCGTATCTTGCTGCGCAGCCCAAAGGGCGGGAGCGTGACCGGGCGTTTTGCCGGATCTGGACGCTGAAGGAAAGCTTTCTCAAAGCAGTGGGAGCCGGGCTCTTCCTTCCGCTGGATTCCTTTGAGATACAAATCGGGCCGGAGGGAAAAATTACGGTCCGGCAGGGAAGCGGGACGGAGTCAGGCCGGAACGAGAAAAGGGCTGTATATGAATTTACAGAACTCCAGTTCGAGGAATATACCGCAGCAATTTGTTTCCGGATTTTTCCGGATGAGGGAGCAGCGCCGCCGTAGCAGGAGCCGGCGGTGCGCTTTTTGACAAAAGATACCAGAAAAAGTGCGAATGGTTCCCTTTTGACAAAAAACGGGATTCCGTTTGTTATAATAGTAAGAATCGGTACGGAACCGGGAATGGAGGATTGTTTTATGAAGTTAAGGAAAAAATCAGCAATTCTTCCGGCCTTGCTCCTGCTGGGGATCCTGCTTTTCGGCGGCTGCGGAAAGCAGGGAAAACAGCAGATTACGGCGGTGGAGCAGCTGAATGATCCAAACTATACCGTGGGAGTGGGGGACGGCACAGCGGGTATGTTTCAGGCGGAAGAATACCTGCCGGAAGCGGAAAAGGCGCATATGGACAGCGTGACCGGGTATATGGCGGTGTCCCAGGGGAAAATAGACGCCTTTGTCTATGACCGGGTTATGATGGAATTTGCCATCGCAAACGGTCTGACCGGAGTGACGCTGTTGGAAGAAGCCCTGGGGGAAGCAACCGATGTGGCGGTTGGGATTTCCCCGAAAACAAAGATTGAGGGGCTTACGGAAGAGATAAACCGGTTTTTGGAGGAATTAAAAGCAGACGGAACCCTGGAGGACATGTATGAACGCTGGATTCAAAAAGCGGACGGGACAATGCCCGATATCCCAAAGCCTGAAAATCCGGACTGCAAGCTGAAAATAGGGACTACGGGCCTGGTGCAGCCCTTCAGCTACTATGAGGGGACGGAACTGACCGGATATGATATTGAGATGATTGAGCGGTTTGGGGCCTGGATGAACGCAGAGGTGGAAATCAAGACCTACGATTACGGCGGGGTCATTGCAGCGGCGGAAACCGGGGAAATTGACTGTATCATGGCAAACCTGAACGTAACAGAGGAGCGGCGGCAGCACATTCCCTTTTCCGATCCCATCTACCGTTCGGAGACGGCGGTGATGGTTGCGGCAGGGCCGGAGGCGGCCGGGGCAAATGGCGGCCGGGGATATCAGGCCCTTTCCGATTTTGCGGAAGCAAGGTTCGGGGCTTTGAATGGCACGATTGTGGACGAAATGGTCCAGAAAAGAATAGAAGATGCAACGGATTTTTCCTTTTACAATTCCGTTCCGGACATTGTTGCGGCTTTGAAAGCCAACCGGATTGATGCCGCGCCTCTGGATGAACCCATTGCAAGGCTTGCGGTGGCAAAGAACCAGGGACTTAAGATTTTTGAAGAGCCGGTGGAAACGGATCAGTATGGCTATGCGTTTCCCAAGGGAAGCCCCCTTTTACAGCAGTTTAACGAAGTGATCGCCCGGTTTTGGGAAGACGGGACCATTGAAGCGATGAAGGAAAAATGGCTGGGGGCCGACGACAGCGTGAAAACGCTGACAGAACAGGATTGGGCCGGTGAAAACGGGACGATCCGGTATTACCATGACGATACCCACGAGCCCATGACCTATCTTGGAAACAGCGGGGAACCCCTGGGCCTGGAAATTGATCTTTTGCTTTTGATTGCCCGGGAGCTGGACTATCAGGTGGAACTGACGGCCTGTGAATTTTCATCCCTGATTGCCGCTTTGGAAAGCGGGAAAGCAGACGTGGCAAGCGGCAGTATGTCTATTACGGAAGAACGGATGAAACGGGTGGATTTTGCGGATACCCATTATGATGCGGCTTTGGTTTTTCTGATCCGGGACGATACGGGAACGGTGGGGGAAAAAGGCTTTTGGGCAGGGATGCAGGAAAGCGTTCACAGTACCTTCGTGGTGGAAGGCCGTTGGAGGCTGATCCTTTCGGGGCTGGGCGTAACGGTGCTGATTTCGGTGCTGGCCGGGGTGTTCGGACTGCTGTTAGGCTTCCTGCTCTGTATGATGAGACGAACGCGTCATCCCCTGGCCCGATGGTCTGCGGCAGTTGTTGTCCGGATGATCCAGGGAACGCCCATGGTGGTGTTTTTGATGATTCTTTATTATGTAATCTTCGGAAAAGTGGATATTTCCGGGATTGTGGTGTCCGTCATTGGATTTTCCGTTAATTTCGGGGCCTACTCTTCGGAAATGATGCGTTCCGGAATCGAAACGGTGGACAAGGGCCAGAGTGAAGCGGCGCTTGCCATGGGCTATACGAAGATGCAGACCTTTTGGAAAATCGTATTTCCCCAGGCGGCGGCAAATTTCATTCCGGTATTGAAGGGCGAATTCATTTCCATGGTAAAAATGACCTCCATTGTGGGTTACATTGCGGTGCAGGATTTGACGAAAGTTTCGGATATTATCCGTTCCCGGACGATGGAAGCCTTCTTCCCGCTGATTGTAACGGCGATTCTGTATTTTGCGGTTGCCAACGGAATGACGGCGCTGCTTTCCATGGCGGAACGGGGCGTACTGCCCAAACGGAAAAAACGTACGGTAAAGGGGGTGCGGATGTCATGAAAAACCAAAGTATTATTTCCATCCGGCATTTGCGCAAGGAATATCCCAATGTAGTTCCCCTTGAAGATGTCAGCGCAGAAATCAAAAGAGGAGAAGTGATTTCCGTAATCGGCCCTTCCGGAACCGGGAAATCCACGCTGCTAAGGTGTATCAATCTTTTGGAAGCGCCGACATCGGGGGAGATTATGGTAGACGGCGTCTGCATTACGGATAAGAAATGCAAGGTGAACCTGGTACGCCGTAAAATGGGGATGGTATTCCAATCCTTTTATTTATTCGCCCATAAGACAATTATTGAAAATATTATGATGGGCCAGACGGATCTTTTAGGCAGAAGCCGCCAGGAAGCTTACGACCGTGGAATGGAGCTTTTGCGGACCGTGGGGCTTTCCGACAAAGCGCTGGCCTATCCGGATGAGCTGTCCGGCGGGCAGAAGCAGCGGGCGGCCATTGCCCGGACCGTAGCCATGGAGCCGGAAATCATCCTGTTTGATGAGCCTACCTCGGCTTTGGATCCCACGATGGTGGGAGAGGTTCTTTCCGTAATCCGAAGCCTGGCAGGGCAGGGAATGACAATGCTGATTGTCACCCATGAAATGAAGTTTGCCCGGGATGTGTCCACCCGGATTTTCTATATGGATCAGGGAGAGCTTTATGAAGAGGGAACACCCGAACAAATATTCGAACATCCCCAACGGGAGCGCACCCGTATTTTTATCCGCCAGCTGAAAGTCCTTCATGCGGAACGGATGTCCCGGGATTTCGATTTTCCGGCCTTTTTGACCCGGCTGGAGGAATTCGGCAGAAAGCAGCAGCTTTCCCAGCGGCAGATCTATGCCATGCAGCTGGTACTGGAGGAGGTCTTCCTTCAAAAGCTGCTGCCTGCCATGGAGCAGGCCGGGAAAACAGATTCCGGTTGGGATGCCGCCCTGGATGTCGAATACGGCGAAAAAGAAGGGTATCTGCAAATGCGCTTTTCCTACGGCGGCCCCTCCTATCACCCGTTTTTGGAGGAAGACGACTTATCCCTTCGGATCCTAACGGGTATCACAAAGGGGTTGGAGCACCGGTTTTTGGATGGCGTCAATGATCTGACGGTTTATATCTAAGCAGGATCCGGAAGCAAAATTTATGATCAGGAAAGGAAAAGAGGAAAAACTATGAAAATTTCAAAAACAGAAAACGGAAGCAGCTTATGTCTCGCCCTGGAAGGAAGACTGGATACGAATACGGCGCCTGAGCTGGAAAATACCTTGAAAAATTCCATCGACGGTATTACGGAGCTGACCATTGATATGCAGTCCCTGGATTATCTGTCTTCGGCAGGGCTTAGGGTATTGCTGGGAGCCCAGAAGACGATGAATAAGCAGGGGCAGATGCAGGTGACCCACGTAAACGATACGATTATGGAGATATTTGAAGTAACCGGGTTTGTAGATATTTTAACAATCAAATAATTGACGGAGACAGGAGTATGACAGCAGAAAAACGAAGGAGCAGGCTTAATTTATCCCAGAGGGAAATTGCATTGTCCCAGCAGGTCTGTCCGAACAGCGCGAAGAATACCATTTCTCTTCGGCTGTATCTGCCAAATCAGGCTCCGGAACTTGTGAAGGAAGCGGCGGATACGGTGCTGGACAGCGGGGATATCTTTGCCGCTTCCCTTTGCAGGGCGGAGCAGGAGTGGGAGCTTTCCTATGGGGAGCGCAAGGTTTCCCAATGCCGGATCGAAGAGGAACGGCCGGCAGAGTTGGCGGAAGCATATATGGAAGGGCTGGACAAAAGCCCGCTGGATTTTCCTTCCTGCCTGTATCAGGCGGAGGTGCTTCCCTTTTCAGAGGGCGGGGTTTGCCTGTATGTGCGGTTTCACCATATCATTATAGACGGCTACGGTATGAGCCTTTTTGTCCAAAGGACGTTGGATGTACTGGAAGGAAAAGAGATATCCGGTTCCGTGTTCGGGGAGGAAGGCGATGTAAGGGAAACGGATGTTTCGGAAAAAGCTGTTTCAGAAAAAAGGGCTTCGGAACGTTCCTTCTGGAAGTCCTATTTTTCCGGTGCGGAATTTGAACCGGCGGTTTTTCCCGGAAAAGCTGCCGGAGAAGAATTTAAAAGCCGCCGCGTGTCCGTGCCGAAACCCCTTATGAAGCAGGCGGAAGCCTTTGCAGAAAAGGAAGAGATTTCGGTTCCGTATCTTTTCGCGGCGGCCTTCGGGTTTTATCTGGCGCAGGCTGCGGGCAAGAAGGACGGGGTATTTTTGATGCCCCGGCTGAACCGGACAGAGGGGCAGCGCTGGATTCTGGGCTGTTATACGCTGCTGGTCCCGGTCCGGGTTTCCATAGAAGAAACGGATACCTTTCCCGAATTATGCCGGAGCCTGCAGCATGCGGCAAAAGAAGCCTCGGCCCATAAAGAACTGGGCTTTAAACAGATTCTTTCGGCTTTGCGGGAAGCAGATGCGGCCGGGGAATCTCTTTCAGAGTATGTGTTCAATTTTTACCGTTTCCCGTTTCAGACGAAGCTAACGTACCGTGTACGGTTTTCGGTGGCCGGAGCCATGCAGAACCATATGACCTTTAACCTGTTTTACAATGAAAAGGGCGGCCTGGATCTGCAGTTCGATTACCGGAAGGGGATTTATACCGAGGAAAGCACGGACTATCTCCGGGATGCCCTTTTTCGGATTCTTTCGGAGGGAATGCAGACGGAAGAGGAGCGAAGGCCCCTTTCCCGGCAGAGTATTGTGGGAAAAGCGGAGGAGCTGGACGTTACCTCCGTGACGGGAAAAACCATTCCCATTCCGGAGGATCTTACCATTCCCTCCCTGTTTCGCCGGGCTGCGGCACAATATCCGGAGCGTCCGGCCGTTTATGCGGGAGAACATATGTTTACATTTGCGGAACTGGACGCGGCCAGCGACCGGATTGCCTGGGGATTGCGCCGTCTGGGGATCGGGCGCGGCGATTGCGTGGCGTTTCTGCTGAAACGGGATTACCGCCTGATTCCCACGATTCTTGGGATCTCCAAGACCGGGGCGGCATTTATTCCGGTAGATCCGGCCTATCCCATGGATCGGATTTCCTATATCATGGAGAACAGCAAGGCGTCCCTTTTGATTTCCTCTAAAAATGTAGAGATTGCAGAAAAATATGACTATATGGAAGCGGATACGCTGCTTTCCCAGGAACCGGGAGCAGGGTCCCTGCCGGAACCCATGCAGGGGGATTTGGCCTATATGATTTATACCTCGGGAACCACGGGCCGTCCGAAGGGCGTGATGCTTTCCCATAGGGGCATCGCCAATATCGTACATCCGGACAATAATCCCTTTAACCGGGATATTACGGAAAATTGCCGCGGAATTGTGGCGATCGGTTCCATCTGCTTTGACATTTCCCTGTTTGAACTGTTTGTCCCCCTGATGAACGGGCTGTTTGTGGAGCTGGGCAGTGAAAAAGCAATGCTGGATGCCGGAGAGCTGGCGGCCCATATCCTGCGGCACAATGCGGATATTCTGCATGTGACGCCCTCCCGGATTACGGCGTATCTTTCCAACCGGGATTTTTGTGAGGCGTTAGGGCAGGTGAAAGCCATTCTGGCGGCCGGGGAGGTACTTCCGGGGAGCCTGGCAAAACGGCTGAACGACGACTATCACATCCGGATTTACAACGGCTACGGGCCTACGGAGACTACCATCGGGGCCACGATTACGGAAGCCGGGGATACAACCTCCATCGGGACGCCCATTGCCAATATGGGCGTTGTACTGCTGAACCGGCAGGGGCGCCTGGTTCCCTTCGGAGCGGTGGGGGAAATCTGCGTCCATGGAAACGGCGTAGGCATCGGTTATAAGGACCGTCCGAAAGAGACGGAAGAGAAATATATCATCTGGAACGGGAAACGCCTGTACCGGACGGGGGATCTGGGCTATTTTTCACAGGATGGCAGAGTGATGTACTGCGGAAGGAACGACCGTCAGGTGAAGCTGCGGGGGCTGCGCATCGAGCTTTCCGAAATTGAAAATGTAATGGGAAGCTTTCCGGGGGTTGCGGCCTGCTGCTGTATCATTCGGAACATGGAAAAAATCCGGCGTCTGGTTGGCTTCTATACGGTTGCAGAAGGAAGCCTGGTAGAAAGTGAAAAATTAAAACAGCATTTAAAATCCAGGCTGACCTCTTATATGGTGCCGGATATTTTAAAGGAGCTTGCTTCGATGCCCCAGACGCCCAACGGAAAGACCGACAGCAAGGCCCTGGAGGCGGAACCCATCACTTACCATCATGTATACAAGGAGCCGGAAACGGAACGGGAAAAGCTGCTCTGCGGGGTTTTAAGGGAAATCCTGGAATTGCCCAGGATGGGCCTGGAGGATAATTTTTTCGAATCAGGCGGCGATTCCTTAAAGGCGGCCCTGGCGGTGCTGAAAATTCAGGAAGCCTTGGGCCTGGAAGAGGATACCCTGGAATTCGGGGACTTTTACCAATGCCCGACCCCTGCCCTGCTTCTGGAAAAAATAGACCGGAAGCAAAAGGGAAGCAGGCCGGAAGAGGAAAGCCGGAAGGAAGAATTTGATTTAAGCGTCCTGGATTACCGGGGCATTCCGGAATACCTTTCTGCCCATACGAAGAGGGATACCGGTCAAAGAAGCCTTGGAAACGTGCTTTTAACCGGAGTTACCGGCTATTTGGGAATCCATATCTTCATTGAGCTGCTGGAACATCCCCATTTGTATGACAAAATGATCTGCCTGTCCCGGCCGAAGCGGAAGCTGACGGCGGAAAAGCGGGTAAAATCTTCCTTATTTTATTATGCGGAACGGGATTTTTCGGAGAGCTATCAGGAAAAATGGCTGGTGGCGGAAGGGGATCTGACGAATCCGGACATTTTTGCCGGGCCCTGCCCGTTCCCCATTGATACCATTATTAACTCGGCGGCGGACGTGTCTCATTTTTCTTATGGGGATAGCCTGGAAAATATCAATACGAACGGGGTGAAAAACCTCATCCGGTTTGCCCAAAAAGAACATGCAACCCTCTGCCAGATTTCTACCATCAGCGTTGCGGGGCTGATGGAAAAAGAGACGGCATTTTTAAAGGGGCGCGGCGGGACAGCGGATGGCCCCGGGCCGGAGGGTTTTGTGCCGGAGTGTTTTCGGGAATCCGACTTTTACATTGGCCAAAAGATCCGCAACAAATATATTTATTCCAAATATATGGCGGAATATGAAATGCTTCGAGCGTCCGTGGACAGCGGACTGAAAATAAAAATCTTCCGGGTCGGCAATCTGCAGGGACGCATCCGGGACGGGGAATTCCAGATGAACTTCCATTCCAACGGATTTGCCCGGCAGTTTTCATCCTATGTGAAGCTGAAAGCGGCGCCAAGGCCCGTTTACGAAGGAAGCGTGAATTTTTCCCCGGTGGACGAAACGGCCAGGAACATCGTATCCCTGGCGGCCCTTATTGAGGAGGCGGCCATATTCCATGTATGCCCGCCCACAGAGCTGAAATTTGCCCGGTTATTCCGGGGTGTGCAAAAGCTGGGCTATACCGTGGATATCCTGCCGGAAACGGAGTTTTTTGCGCTGCTGCGGGAACGGAGAAAGACAAATGAAGGCAGGCTGCAGCTGCAGGGCTTGATTACCAACGAGGACACCAGGGCCTTTTGGGAGATTCCGGTTTCACAGGAACTGACGAATTGGTATATCAGAGAGTTATCGGGAGGATGGAGTGCCATAACGGAGGAATATATTGATAAGTATCTGTCCGCCCTGGACGGAATGGATTTATTTTAATATCGGGAGGTATGGAAATGGCATCGGTTGCACTTTGGAGCTTTGCGGTGTTTATGGCGTCGGTATTTGCCGGATTGCTGACGGGGATTACGCTTACCCCAAAATATAAGGGGAGTATCCGGGCGCTTTTTTGGATCCTGGGGGCTGTGGCCGGATATCTGCTGGCGTTTTTCAGCTATTCCATCAATCTTTATAACGACGCCGTGGGGATTCTGGGGCTTTCCGCCCTGGTCTGCCTGGTGTCCCAGTTCCTGTATAAGGACAGCTGGTCTACCAAGCTGGCCATTGCATTGATGGCCTGCCTGATTGCAAATGTCAGCACCTTTATGTTCTGCGGGACCACGGATACGCTGCTGGGGAAGGCGCTTGGACTGATTCAGGAAAGCCCCTACGATCTGGAAAACCTGATTTTCTTTCTCTTCATTAAGCTGGTTGTATACACGATATTTTCCATTTTATACGCCAAGTTCCTGAAGAAAACCATACATCGGACCGTAGAAGCGGTGGGTGGGAAAATGGCGGTGTTCCTTCCGGCCCTTTTCATTTCCGTACTGGGGTTTTATCTGATTAACCTGGTTTCCAACGGCGTCGGAATCTATCCGGACAGCCATTGGTTCTTTTTGCTGTACGTGACGGTGTGCGTGATTTTCGTGGTGGAATTCTGGATGATTTTTTATTCCATTAACCAGAGCGCAAAGACGATGAAAACCTCGGCGGAGCTGAATGTGGCCACCAATATCCAAAAATCCATGCTGCCCTGTATCTTCCCGGCGTTTCCGGAACGGGAGGAATTCGAGGTGTTTGCTTCCATGGAACCGGCCAAAGAGGTGGGCGGCGATTTCTATGATTTTTTTATGGTGGATCCGCGCCATCTGGCCATCGTTGCGGCGGACGTGTCCGGAAAAGGGGTTCCGGCGGCGCTTTTTATGGTAATCGGCAAAACCCTGATCAAAGACCATACCAAGCCGGGCCGGGATCTGGGGGAAGTATTTACGGAGGTCAACAACCTGCTATGCGAGTCCAACAGCGAAGGCATGTTCATTACGGCTTTCGAAGGGGTTTTGGATCTGGTGACCGGGGAATTCCGGTTTGTGAATGCCGGGCATGAAATTCCCTTTCTCTGCAGAAAGGGCGGCAGCTTTGAGCCGCACAAAATACGGGCCGGGTTTGTGCTGGCCGGCATGGAGGGGATTCCCTATCAATGCGGCTTAATGCAGCTACGGGCCGGGGACAAATTTTTCCAGTATACGGACGGCGTAACGGAAGCCATGAATAAGGACAACGAGCTCTACGGAATGGAACGGCTTGGCAAGGTGCTTGGGAAAAATTCAGAGCTTTCGCCTATGGAGCTGCTTGGGGCGGTGAAGGCGGATATTGATGATTTTGTAGGCGGGGCGGAGCAGTTTGACGATATCACCATGATCTGCTTTGAATACAAGAAGCAGATGAAGGAGGAGAGCTTGTGAAAGAATTAACAATTGACGCGACAGTAGAAAACATTGAGAGAGTGACCGCTTTTATTGAAGAACAATTAGAACCTCTGGGCTGTTCCATGAAGGCCCGGATGCAGATCGCCATTGCCATTGACGAGCTGTTCGGCAACATTGCCCACTATGCCTACAACCCCGATGTGGGGCCTGCCACAGTACGGGTGGAGGTGTCGGGGGAGCCTCTTGCAGTCCTGATTACCTTTATTGATAACGGGGTGCCCTATGACCCTCTGGCCAAGGAGGATCCGAATACGGCGCTTTCCGCCGAAGAGCGGGAGGTCGGAGGGCTTGGGATCTATATGGTAAAAAAGAGCATGGATGAGATTACCTATGAATACCGTAACGGACAGAATATTTTAAAAATCAGGAAGCGGATTTAGGAAGTGGATGAAGTTATGGAGCAATATAATCTGACAAATGAAGCGATAGACAAGGTCAGCCTTGCCCTGGAAGAGACGCTGGGAGAATGGGGAGTAGACGCCCGGGATCTCTTAAAGACGCGGCTTGCCCTGGAAGAAACGCTGCTGAAGTATCAGGAAGCTTTTGGGGCGAAAACCTTGTTTCGGAAAAAATGTACCAGGCGTTTGCACCGCATCCGCCTGGAATTTTCCATTCCGGGGGAACCGTTGAATCCCTTTGATACGGGGGAGGAAACGGAAAGCGAAATTTTGCAGGGGCTTATGGCCAATATGGGCATTGCGCCTGTCTGGCAGTACCGGAACGGGGAGAATTTGATCCTGTTTACGCCGAAGAAAAAACGGCGTTCGCAGATGGTATCCCTGGCGCTGGCGGTGCTGCTGGCCCTTCTGTGCGGAGGGCTCTGCCGCCTTCTTCCGGAAGGGGCTCAGGCATTTTTGGCGCAGCAATTGATTTCCCCGCTCTTTGACCGCTTTATGGGACTGCTGTCGGCGATTGCGGGGCCGATGATTTTCCTTTCGGTAGCCTGGGGGATCTACAGCATCGGGGATACGGCCACCCTGGGCCGGATCGGAAAAAAGATGATCGGGCGTTTTCTGCTGATGTCCGTGATTTTGACACTTTTGGCCTGCCTGGTCATACGGCCGTTTTTTACCCTGGAGCAGGGAGAGGGAGGTTTATTTGATTTTTCGGAATTGTTTTCGATGATTCTGGACATCGTTCCGGGAAATTTCTTCACTCCTTTTACGGAAGGAAATCCATTGCAGATTATTTTTGTTGCGGTTCTCATCGGGATGGCAATGCTGATTCTGGGCAGCAAGGCCACGGTGGCGGCGGCCTTTGTGGAACAGTCCAACTATATTGTCCAGCTGATTATGGAAGCGGTCAGCTCCTTCGTGCCCTTGTTTGTCTTCGGAAGCCTGCTGAATATGGTATTGAACAATGATTTTACGGTTTTCCTGCATACCTATAAGCTGCCCCTGGCGATGCTGCTGGGGGATCTGGTTGTCCTTGCGGTATATGCCTGCCTGGTATGCATCCGACGGCGGGTGGGGCCCAAAGTCCTTTTGGAGAAAATAATGCCCACGTTTCTGATTGCCCTGACAACGGCGTCTTCCTCGGCGGCCTTTGCGGAAAATATGGACTGCTGTGAAAAGGAGCTGGGAATCGATAAAAAAATAGTGAATTTCGGTGTTCCGCTGGGACAGGTTATTTTTATGCCGGGGGTATCCATCCTGTTTCTGGCGGTGGGATTTAGCATGGCGGAAATCTACGGGGTAACGGTTTCTCCGGTCTGGATGGCTGCGGCCCTCCTCATTGTCATCGTGCTGGCGGTAGCGGCTCCGCCGATTCCGGGCGGTGCGCTGACCTGTTACACGATCCTGTTTGTCCAGCTTAAGATTCCCATGGAGGCCATTGCGGTAACCATTGCCCTGAATGTCATCCTGGAATTTGTGACCACGGCGGTAGATTTGTTCTGCCTGCAGGCCGAGCTGGTGGAATTGGCGGCTTCCCTGGATTTATTGGATTTAAAGAGGCTGCGGGAAAGAAAGAAACCTGGAAAGGGGAAAGAAAATGGAAGATGTTAATAGGAATATGCCGGATGCGAAGATACAGACCTTTTATGCGGATGAAATCATCCTGCGGGAAGGGGAAATCTATTATGAGATGTATAAAATTATTCACGGTTCCGTGGCCGTATATCTGAGGTACGGGGAAAAGGAAGAGCATTTAATCGGGATTTACTCGAAATCCAAGTGCTTCGGGGAGCTGCATGTGCTTTCGGAGCTGCCCAGCATTTATACGGTGGTTGCTTACGACGAAGTGCTCCTGATGCGGATTACAAAAGACTCCCTGGAAGAATTTATCCGGAATAATCCGAAAAATGCCATTGATATCATGCAGAATATGGCGCACACCAATACATTGATGCAGAAGAATATCGGGCTGCTGCTGGACGATATTTACGAGAAGCAGGACGTGAATCACAGGCGGACAGAGGAATTAAAGAAAAAGATCATGCAGTATAGCTTCACCGGAGCAAATTATCTGGGATGAAGCCGGGCTTGTGATGCTCCGGAATCATATGATATGATCGAATGTTAGAAAGAACGAAGGAAAGCCGCAAAGGCGGGATTCGAAGGGGAACGGTCAGACCGTAAGTTCGATTTGGTTCCCTTCGAATCCCACAACGCAGCTCTCGTAATAGCCGTCTCCCGTTGTCCTGGGGCCGCTTAAGACCTCATAGCCGTCCTCCGAAAGCCGCCGGGTCAGCGCATCTACCTTTTCCGGGCTGCCTGTCGAAAAGGCAATATGAATATATCCTGTCCGTATAAAATTCTTCTGATTCTCTGCCAGTTTGGGCCTGTTCATAAGTTCCAGCCTTGCGCAGTCTGAAAAAGTCAAAAAGTAGGAACGGAACTCCGTGTTCGGATTATAGTAACCGTCATTGGGCACTCCGTCGAAATATTTGACGAAAAAATCTTTTGCAGATTCCAAATCATTTACATATATTGCAATGTGTTCCACTTTCATGGGCTTCCTCCGATCCAGGGGCTGAATGAATGTTTTTTCTGTGCAGAAGCATAACATAAAAGGGAGAGGAATGCAAATGAAATCTGTATGGCTTCTTATATTTGTACAGCCGGACTTTGCTTAAAAGAAATATATTATATAAAATATATCATGCAAAATATAAATTTGCTATTGATTTTCCGGCATAACCGTGCTATAATGGCCTCAAGTTAAAAAATCGTGCAAGATATACGATTTTACCCGGGTGCTTAGGGAACATCCGGCAGATGAGAGGCGAGTATTTCAGGATAAAATCAAAAGGGAAGAGAGGAGCAATTTGTTATGGTATTGAAGAATTATGACGAATTAGTAGCGAAGGTTAAGGCATTTCCGGAAGCGAAGCGCGTGATCGTTGCTGCAGCAGGGGACGAACACACACTGGAAGCGATTGTACATGCCCAGAAGGAGGGTATTGTGGTGCCGGTATTGGTAGGCGACAAAGAGGTGATTCAGGAGATCAGCGGGAAGATCGGCCTTACGGTGGCGGAAGAAGATATTTACGATGTAAAGGACCCGGAGGAAGCGGCGGCAAAGGCCGTTGCGCTGATCCATGAGGGAAAGGGCGATTTTATTATGAAGGGCAAGCTGGAGACGGCCCAGATCTTAAAGCCGGTGGTGAACAAGGAAACCGGGCTTGGAACCGGCCGGGTGATGTCCCATTTCGTATTGGATGAGCTTCCCCATTATCACAAGCTGATTGTCACCACCGACGGCGGCATGATGACGTATCCGACCTTAGAGCAGAAGAAGGACATCATCATCAATACCGTGGAGACCCTGAAGGCTTTGGGCTATGAGAATCCCAAGATTGCCTGTGTGGCAGCCGTGGAGAAGGTAAACCCCAAAATGCCGGAAACCATCGAAGCCCATGAGCTGGAAGAAATGAACAAGCGGGGGGAAATTGCGGACTGTACGGTTTGCGGCCCCATTTCTCTCGATATTGCGTTAGATAAAGAAATTGCGGACATCAAGGGCTTTACCAATCCGGTGGCCGGGGATGCGGATGCAATCATTGTGCCCAATATCCATGTGGGAAATGTGTTGGGCAAGAGCATTACCGTGATTTCCAAAGGAAGGATGGCAGGCTTTATCGTAGGTGCAAAAGTGCCGATTGTGCTGACCTCCAGGGGATCTTCTTCCGAAGAAAAGTTTTTGTCACTGGTACTGGCTTCCGCCGTTACCGCAGCGAAGTAGGAGGGCGTCATGGAAAAGATATTAGTTATGAACCCAGGTTCAACCTCAACCAAAATTGCAGTCTATGAAGACGAAAAGCCGTTATTTGTGGAAAGCCTTTCACATTCCTCAGAAGACCTGGCGCCCTTTGAAGATATTATTTCCCAGTATGAGTTCCGAAAGGGACTGATACTGGAAGCATTGGAGAAACACGGGACAGCCCTTTCAGAGCTGACCTGCATTGTGGCCAGAGGCGGGCTGCTTCCGCCCTTGAAAGCAGGGGCTTATAAAGTCAATGACGATATGGTATGGCAGCTGACCTATGCGCCTCAGAACGAACACGCGTCCAATCTGGGTGCGGTAATTGCAGACGCCATTTCGAAAGAACTGGGAAATATTCCGGCTTATATTTATGATGCGGTCACCGTTGACGAGCTGGAAGAAATCAATAAGATTACCGGGCTTCCGGAAATGCACCGGAAGGGTATGGGCCATAACCTGAACATGCGGGCAGCAGCCATGCGCTATGCAAAGGAAGTGGGAAAAGATTACAAAGATATTAATATAATCGTAACACACTTGGGCGGCGGTATATCAGTATCGGTTCACCATGACGGACGTATGATTGATATGATTTCCGACGATGAAGGCCCCTTCTCCCCGGAACGGGCCGGCGGGCTTCCCGGTTTCCAGATCATTAAAATGATGGACCAGCCGGATATGGATGCTAAGAAAATGATGAAGAAGGTAAAGACCCAGGGCGGCCTGATGGGCTACTTTGGCATTAATGATACCCGAAAATTAGAGCAGATGATCGAAGCGGGCGATGAAAAGGCGAAATTGATCTATGATGCCATGGCCTTAAACGTCGCGAAAAATATTGCCAAATTATCCGTGTGCGTCAACGGCGATCTGGAGAAGATCATTTTGACCGGAGGGATTGCCTATTCCGAATATTTTACGAAAGAAGTGGAAAAGCGGGTGAAATTCATTGCCCCCGTACTGGTGTACGGCGGGGAGAATGAAATGGAATCTTTGGCTCTTGGCGCGTTAAGAGTGCAGCGGGGGCAGGAGGAAGCCAGGACATTCGTAAAATGCGAAGAGAAAAAGCAATAAGAAGTATACACCTTTTCGGGGGAACCCCTGGTAATCAAAGGTGCTGACTTTCCATAGATTGTTTCAAAATCCATAATAAAATCCTAAGGGGAATGCAGAGGCCGTGTGCTTCTGCATTTCTGCATTGATCAGGGGCATGAAAAAGTGATGGAAGGCCCCGGATTTGTGAAAAAATAGACGATGGATTTTGTCAAATTTTATTGCTATTTTCGGGCTTCTGTATTAATATATTAAATGGTTAGAGGTATAACGAAGATTTTTTACAGGAGGTCAGATATGTATTCTATCAAAAGAGCAGAAAAGCTTGCGGACAAGATATTCTTAATGGATGTCGTTGCCCCGAGGATTGCCAAGCATTGCGAACCTGGACAGTTTATCATTGCGAAGACAGACGAAGCCGGGGAGCGGATTCCGCTGACGATTTGTGACTACGACAGGGAAGCAGGAACCATTACGATTGTGTTCCAGATCGTGGGAGCATCTACGGAGCGGATGTCTTATTTGAAAGAGGGGGATGTGTTCCAGGATTTTGTAGGCCCGCTGGGCTGCCCCTCGGAATTTGTAAAAGAAGACATAGAAGCACTGAAACAGAAGAAATTCTTATTTGTAGCCGGAGGTGTCGGGACAGCCCCGGTATATCCTCAGGTGAAATGGATGAAGGAACACGGCATTTCCGTAGATGTGGTTATGGGCGCTAAGACCAAGGATATGCTGATTTTGGAAAAGGAAATGCAGGAAGTGGCAGGAAACCTTTACGTTGCCACGGATGACGGAAGCTACGGCACTCCGGGTATGGTTACCGGGGTGATTGAAGATCTGGTAAAGAACCAGGGGAAACATTATGATACCTGTGTTGCCATCGGGCCTATGATTATGATGAAATTTGTCTGCCTGATGACAAAAGGACTTGAACTCCCCACCATTGTGTCTTTGAATCCGATTATGGTGGATGGGACCGGAATGTGCGGCGCCTGCCGTGTCACAGTCGGAGATGAAGTGAAATTTGCCTGTGTGGACGGGCCGGAGTTTGACGGCCATCTGGTGAATTTTGACGAAGCCATGAAACGGCAGCAGATGTATAAGACCCAGGAGGGACGCGCGATGCTGAAACTGCAGGAAGGCGATACCCATCACGGCGGATGCGGACATTGTGGAGGTGACGAGTAATGGATGTTTTAAAGAAAACCCCGGTTCGGGAACAGGAACCAAAGGTAAGAGCAACGAACTTTGAAGAAGTTTGTTATGGATATAACAAAGAAGAAGCGATGGAGGAATCCCAACGCTGTATTAACTGCAAGAATGCAAAATGTATCGAAGGCTGCCCGGTGGCCATTAATATCCCGGGCTTTATCTCCCAGGTGAAGGAAGGGAAGTTTGAAGAGGCTTATCAGGTAATCTCCGAAGCTTCCGCCCTTCCGGCCGTGTGCGGCCGTGTATGCCCGCAGGAAAGCCAGTGTGAGGGACGCTGCATCCGGGGCATTAAGGGCGAGCCGGTTTCCATCGGCAAGCTGGAGCGTTTTGTGGCAGACTGGGCCAGGGAAAACCAGATCAAGCCGGAGCCTGCCAAGGAGAAGAAGGGCCATAAGGTAGCGGTGATCGGTTCCGGCCCCGCAGGCTTGACCTGTGCCGGGGAATTGGCTAAGATGGGCTATGACGTAACGATTTTTGAAGCCCTTCATGAGGCCGGCGGCGTATTGATCTACGGGATTCCGGAATTCCGTCTGCCCAAGCAGGCAGTCGTTGCGGCCGAGATTGAGAATGTGAAAGCCTTAGGCGTGAAGATTGAGACCAATGTGGTGATCGGAAAAGCGACTACGATAGATGAATTGATGGACGAAGAAGGCTTTGAAGCCGTATTTATCGGCTCCGGGGCAGGGCTTCCCAAGTTCATGGGAATTCCGGGAGAAAATGCCAACGGCGTATTTTCCGCCAATGAATACCTGACCAGAAACAATCTGATGAAGGCATTCCGGGAGGATTATGATACCCCGATTTCCGCCGGGAAAAAGGTAGCCGTTGTCGGCGGCGGCAACGTGGCCATGGATGCGGCCAGAACGGCCCTGCGTCTGGGTGCGGAAGTACATATCGTATACCGCCGCAGCGAAGAAGAGCTGCCGGCCCGTGTGGAGGAAGTGCATCATGCCAAGGAGGAAGGCATTATTTTCGACCTTCTGACCAATCCGGTGGAAATTTTGTCCGACGAAAACGGCTGGGTAAAGGGAATGCGCTGCATCCGTATGGAGCTGGGCGAACCGGATGCTTCCGGCAGAAGACGTCCCGTAGAGATCCCCGGTTCCGAATTTGAACTGGAGCTGGATACGGTGATTATGTCCCTGGGCACATCCCCCAATCCTTTGATTTCTTCCACCACAGAGGGACTTGAGATCAATAAATGGAAATGCATTGTGGCAGACGAGGCCAACGGCAAGACCACCAAGGAAGGGGTTTACGCCGGCGGGGACGCTGTAACAGGCGCAGCCACCGTAATCCTTGCCATGGGAGCCGGGAAAGCGGCTGCTAAGGGCATAGACGGATATTTGTCAAAGAAGTAAAACATGGTTGTTGTGGTTGTTTCCTGGAGGATCGGGAACAAAAAGTCGAGATTGACAAAACTTTGTCAAAGAAGTAAAATAAGAGAAATGGAAAAGGGGGACTGCAGATTGCGTGGGTCCCCTTTTTCGAAGGAAAAGCGGACGAAAGCAGCGGCAGCGAAAAGGAAGCGAACCAGACGGAACGCGCAGCGGCGGGCAGGAAAGGGTATCAGACGGAACGCCGTGATAGCAAAGCCGAGTGACAGGCCGGCGGGAAAGAATGGAGGAAAAGTGAAAAATGAAAGACGTAAGCATATCGGAAAACATTCGCTATATCGGGGTGGATGACAAGGATTTGGATTTATTTGAAAGCCAATATATCATCCCGAAGGGCGTGGCATATAATTCTTATCTGATTTTGGATGAGAAAACAGCAGTTATGGATACGGTGGACGCCAGAAAGACCGGGGAGTGGCTTCAGAATCTGGAAGGAGAACTGGGCGGAAAAGAACCGGATTATCTGGTGGTTTCCCATATGGAACCGGATCACGGGGCCAGCGTCCAGGTACTGGCTGAGAAATATCCCAAAATGCAGCTGGTAGGAAATGCCAAGACCTTCCAGATGATGGGGCAGTTTTTTGATCTGGATCTTACGGGCCGTACCGTAACCGTGAAGGAAGGGGATACGCTTTCCCTGGGCGGCCATACGCTGGCCTTTTATATGGCGCCTATGGTGCACTGGCCGGAAGTGATGGTAAGCTATGAAAGCTCGGAAAAGGTGTTGTTTTCCGCAGACGGCTTTGGTAAATTCGGGGCTTTGGATGCCGAGGAGGACTGGGCCTGCGAAGCACGTCGTTATTATTTTAACATTGTCGGGAAGTATGGGGCACAGGTCCAGGCGCTGCTGAAGAAAGCGGCTGCTTTGGATATTCAGACGATCTGCCCTCTTCACGGACCGATTTTAAAAGAAAACCTTTCCTATTATATAGATAAATACAATACCTGGAGCAGCTACGAGCCGGAAAACCAGGGGATCTTAGTGGCTTATGCGTCTATCCACGGCAATACCAAAAAAGCGGCCCTGAAGCTGGCAGAGCTGCTAAGGGATGCAGGGGCCGAGAAGGTAGCGGTTACGGATTTGACAAGGGACGATATGGCGGAAGCCATTGAAGATGCGTTCCGTTATGACCGGATGGTATTGGCCTGCGCCACCTATGACGGCGGCCTGTTCCCCTGTATGGAGGATTTCCTGCATCATCTGAAAGCCAAGGGCTATCAGAAGCGTACCGTCGGCCTGATGGAAAACGGCAGCTGGGCTCCGGCCTCCGGAAGACTGATGAAGGGGCTCCTGGAAACGATGAAAGACATTACCATAACCGAGCCTGTGGTAAGCATCAAATCTGCGATGAATCAGCAGAATCTGGAACAGATGGAGGCTTTGACGAAGGCATTGGTTTAGGAGCCGGCCAAAGGCCGGTAAGCCGTTCGTACAATACCAATGTGGCTTTTGGCAGTTTTTTGTTGTGAAATTGCACAAGGGAAAGCAAGGCAAAACTGATAAATTTTCACAAAATTTTAGTACTTTTATAAAAATTACTGACAGAATCCCGGAAAAAGTGGTAGAATAATAATATCACAGAAAGGGTGTAAAAATATGTTTGAAAAAGGTGATTTTATTGTTTATGGCAGTACAGGAATTTGTGTGATTGAAGATGTTACAACGATGGATTTTCCCGGGACCTCCCAGGAACGGCTTTATTATGTTATGCTTCCTTACCGGAAGAACGGCAATAAGATTTTTACCCCGGTGGACAACCCCAAGATGAAGCTCCGCCGGGTTCTGACCAGGGAAGAGACGCTGGCTTTGATTGATGAGATTCCGGATATTGAACAGATTGGAATTTCGGAAGAGAAGCTGCGGGAGCAGAAGTATAAGGAATATATCCGCAGCTGTGAATGCAAGAACTGGATTCGGATCATGAAGACGCTGCATCACAGGAACCAGGAACGGATTTCCAGAGGCAAGAAGGTGACGGCAACGGATGAACGCTATTATAAGATGGCGGAAGAGAATCTGTATACGGAGTTTTCCATTTCCCTGGGCATGAGCGTAAAGGAGGTACGGGAATACCTTTCCCAGCGGTTGGGACATGCAGAGTAAGTATGGGAATGTCTTTTCCGGCGGTTGGCCTGTGGCCATGCAGCGCAGTGCACGGCCCAGGAGTGAACAGTAGCTGTACGTTTACTGCATAAAATTTTAATGAAATGTATGATAAGAAAAGAACAATATTGTTGAGAAAATGGGGCGGGAAACCGCCCCATTTTCTTAGGTATGACGGGCATGCCCGTGTTCTGTGGTGAAAGACCATTTAGGGTTAGCCGTCCGGATATTCTGGGCTTCAAAGAATGTACGCCCCGGCATATCGGCCAACCACTAATTAAGGGCCTCTTGCCGATTAGTCATCTGCCTCCTGGCTGGCGCTGGTGGAGTATACCTGACGTTTTCTGGCCATTTCATCACTTTCCAGATATTCGTCATAGGAGGTTACCTTGTCGATAATGCTGCCGTTGGGCAGGAATTCTATAATACGGTTTGCCGTTGTCTGTACGATCTGATGGTCTCTGGAAGCAAAAAGGAGAACTCCCGGAAATTTTATCATACCGTTGTTTAAGGCAGTAATGCTCTCCATATCCAGGTGATCCGTAGGCTCATCCATAATCAGGATATTGGAGGCTTCGATCATCATTCTGGAAAGAAGCACCCGGACTTTCTCACCGCCGGACAGTACCCGCATCTTCTTTACGCCGTCTTCCCCGGCAAAAAGCATACGGCCTAAAAAGCCCCGGACATAAGTGGCGTCCTTGATTTCGGAAAACTGGGTCAGCCAGTCCACAATAATCAGGTCGGTATCGAAAATAGCCGTATTGTCCTTGGGAAAATAGGACTGGGAGGTGGTAACGCCCCATTTGTAGGTGCCTTCGTCCGGTTCCATCTCTCCGGCCAGAATCTGGAACAGAGTGGTTTTGGCCAGTTCGTTGCTTCCGAC
>CAJUSQ010000020.1:20392-30798 GCA_910588885.1 uncultured Lachnospiraceae bacterium | reverse complement strand
CCGAAAACGGGGAACAGGATTTGACAACCCTGCCCCCGCTTTCGTCCGCTTCATTCTAACGGCAAAACCGTCTGTACTACTGCGGCGGCAGTCGTTAGGTTTTGCGGTGGCTCTGCCCCCGCGCGCGCGCCCCCCCGATCTCTCCCAAAGAACAGAATGGAGTGTTACGCAATAGGGCTTGAAAAGGTTTGATTTTTAAGGCGCTGCAGACGCGAAAATCCACAGGGTAAAAGTGGGATATTTTTGAACGGGTAATACTTGAAGAAATATTCAATGAAGGAATTTATGATTTGAAATTAAAAAAATTTCAAGTTCTATCCTGCGGAATTATGTTCCAGTTTCATCCTTATTACGGCGGATTAGGAAAGGATCTTTCAGCTATAGAAAGTAGTTTTCCGAGTCGTTATTCAAGAGTTGAACAATGCTTACCAGAGCTAAAAATACGAGAACGATTTGAAAAATGGTTGGGATTTAAAATACCCTGTATTGTATTTGAATTATCTGATTTTAGTAAAGTTGGTTACGCAGTTTATCGAACATCCGCTAAACATACGATAAATAAAGTTATTGATATAGGGAGCACTTTATATGGTACATGTATATGTGCAAAGGAACAAAATTTCAAGCATACGGATTATGGAGATTATAGTGAAGGTGGAATAGAATATTATATTTTATTTGATAGACATTACAAATGCCCGTTTTATCACCGCTTCATAAAATTTTTACACAATATTAGCACTCACCTCTTGACAGTGCTAACAACAAGTGTTATAGTAACCATAGAACAAGCAAATGGAAAACGGTATGACCAGACGGCAATTCGGGCATACTAACATTCTTCATATTATGTGTTAATAGGAAGAAACAGCAACCGAACAGACAGGGGAAGGAGGCACCCTTATGAATATTCAGAAATTTACACAGAAGTCCGTGGAGGCCATCAATCAATGTGAGAAGCTGGCTTATGAATACGGCAACCAGGAGCTGGAGCAGGAGCATTTGCTGGTATCGTTGCTTTTGCAGGAAGACGGTTTGCTCCCAAAGCTCATTGAGAAAATGGAAATTGACAAGGAGCATTTTATACAAAATGCCAAGAACTATCTGGCAAAGCGGGTGAAGGTTTCCGGCGGGCAGATATATATGGGGCAGAATTTGAATAAGGTACTGATCCATGCCGAGGATGAAGCGAAGCAGATGGGAGATGAATATGTTTCGGTAGAACATTTGTTCTTATCTCTGCTGAAATACCCGAATCCGGCGATGAAGGAAATTTTTCGGGAGTACGGGATTACCCGGGAACGGTTTTTGCAGGCGTTGTCAACGGTACGGGGAAACCAGCGGGTGGTGTCCGACAATCCGGAGGCAACCTATGATACCCTGGAGAAATACGGCTACGACATGGTGGAACGGGCCAGGGACCAGAAGATGGACCCGGTAATTGGCCGGGACAGTGAAATCCGCAACGTCATCCGGATTTTATCCCGGAAAACCAAGAATAACCCGGTGTTAATCGGCGAACCCGGCGTTGGGAAAACGGCCGTAGTGGAAGGGCTGGCCCAGAGGATCGTCCGGGGGGATGTGCCGGAGGGACTGAAGGACAAACGTTTGTTTGCACTGGATATGGGAGCTCTGGTGGCCGGGGCCAAGTACCGGGGAGAGTTTGAAGAGCGTCTGAAAGCGGTCCTGGATGAGATTAAGAAAAGCAACGGGGAAATCATACTTTTCATTGATGAGCTTCATACTATTGTGGGAGCCGGGAAGAGCGACGGGGCCATGGATGCCGGAAATATGCTGAAGCCCATGCTGGCCCGGGGCGAGCTTCATTGTATCGGGGCAACTACTTTAGATGAGTACCGGGAGTATATTGAGAAGGATGCGGCCTTAGAACGGCGGTTCCAGCCGGTACATGTGGAAGAGCCCACCGTAGAGGATACGATTTCCATTTTGCGGGGCCTGAAAGAGCGCTATGAGGTGTTCCACGGCGTTAAGATTACGGACGGGGCCCTGGTTTCGGCGGCAGTCCTTTCCAACCGTTATATTTCCGACCGCTTTCTGCCGGATAAAGCCATTGATTTGGTAGACGAAGCCTGTGCGCTGATTAAAACGGAGCTGGATTCCATGCCGACGGAGCTGGATGAACTTAAGCGGCGGGTTATGCAGATGGAGATTGAAGAAGCGGCTTTGAAAAAAGAAGAAGACCGTTTAAGCCAGGACCGTCTTGCCGCGCTGCAGAAGGAGCTGGCGGAGCAAAAGAGTGAATTTCAGACGAAAAAGGCCCAGTGGGACAATGAAAAGACTTCCATTGAGCGGGTGCATAAGCTGAGGGAGGAACTGGAAGCCATCAACGGGCAGATTGCCAAGGCCCAGCAGGATTATGACCTGGAAAAGGCGGCAGAGCTTCAGTACGGTAAAAAGCCCCAGCTGGAACAGCAGCTGGCCATAGAGGAAGAGAAGGTAAAGGGAGAATCCATGGGGCTGGTTCATGAAAATGTCAGCGAGGAGGAGATTGCCCGGATTATTTCCCGGTGGACCGGAATCCCGGTTGCAAAGCTGACGGAGAGCGAGCGGAACAAGACCCTGCATCTGGACGAAGAGCTGCATAAGCGGGTAGTTGGGCAGGAGGAGGGCGTTACCAAGGTGACGGAGGCCATCATCCGTTCCAAAGCCGGGATCAAAGATCCGGGCAAGCCCATCGGTTCTTTCCTGTTCTTAGGCCCTACCGGGGTGGGGAAGACGGAGCTGGCGAAAGCCCTGGCTGCCAGTTTGTTTGACGACGAAAACAATATGGTGCGGATTGATATGAGCGAGTATATGGAGAAATACTCCGTATCCCGGCTGATCGGAGCGCCTCCCGGATATGTCGGCTACGAAGAGGGGGGACAGCTTACGGAAGCAGTCCGGCGGAAGCCCTATTCCGTGGTACTTTTTGATGAAGTGGAAAAGGCCCATCCGGATGTGTTCAATGTGCTGCTGCAGGTGCTGGACGACGGCCGTATTACGGATTCCCAGGGCCGGACCGTGGACTTTAAAAATACGATCCTGATTATGACCTCCAACATCGGCTCTGCCCATCTTCTGGAAGGGATTGCGGCAAACGGCGAAATTACGACGGAATGTGAAGCGGCGGTTTTGGGAGAGCTGCGGGGCAGCTTCCGGCCGGAATTTTTAAACCGTCTGGATGAAACCATCTTATTTAAGCCTTTGACGAAGGAAAATATCGGAAGCATCATCCACTTGCTGCTGGCAGAGCTGAACAAACGTTTGGGAGATCGGGAGGTTTCCATTGAACTGACGGAAGCGGCCCAAACCTTTGTGGTGGATCATGGCTATGACCCGATCTATGGTGCAAGGCCCCTGAAACGCTATCTGCAGAAAACCGTGGAAACCCTGGCGGCGAAGCTCATCCTGGCAGGAGAAGTGGGCGCCGGGGATGTGATCCTGATTGATGTGGAAAAGGGAGCGCTGACAGCCAAGAGAAAGGCGTGATCCTACTGGCCGGAGAGGGCGGAAGAAAGAAATCATAAACCCCTCCCACTGTCCATATACTGTATTAAGTCCATATACAGGAGTTTTTATGGGAAAAAAAATTAAGTTTTCCATCGGGTTAAAGCTGGTGCTGCTGTTTGCGGTAGCCTTTCTGGCCGGGAGGGGCGTCGGGGCAGCAGCGGAAACCGTAAGCGCCATGAGACAGAAGTCCGACAGCGTATCGGATACGGTGAATATTGTGAGGGAGGCTCCCGGCAGCTGGGGATTAAGCTTCCGGGAGGAGGGAAAGCCCCCGGTGGCGGATGTGTCTGCTAAAGATCTGGCAAAGTACAATGCTTATTATATGGAAGAAACGGAAGAGAAGGTATTGTATCTGACCTTTGATGCAGGCTACGAGAACGGAAATACGCCGGCGATTTTAGACGCACTGAAAAAGCACAATGCACCGGCCGCTTTTTTTATTGTGGGACATTATTTGGAAAGCAGCCCGGATCTGGTGAAGCGAATGGTTGAGGAAGGCCATATTGTGGGAAATCACAGCTATCACCATCCGGACATGTCCCAGATGGGCCAGGAGGAATTTCAAAAGGAACTGGGAGAGCTGGAACGTCTGTATCAGGAAACCGTGGGACAGGAAATGGCGAAATACTACCGTCCGCCTCAGGGGAAATTCAGTGAGAACAACCTAAAGATTGCCAAGGATCTGGGCTATACCACCTGTTTTTGGAGCCTGGCCTATGTGGACTGGGATGTGGAGAAACAGCCCTCCCGGGAGGAGGCCATGGAGAAACTGACGAAACGGGTACATCCCGGCGCCGTCGTGCTGCTTCACTCTACCTCCAAGACCAATGGGGAAATTCTTGATAATATTTTAACGAAGTGGGAAGAAATGGGATATACCTTCAAACCCCTGTCGGAGCTGGCGAAAAATCCGGCGGAGGGACAATAACGGAACCACGCCGCTTACATACCGCAAACAGCGTTGCACGAATAAAGTGAAGGGGCATAACGGAACCACGCTGTTCCATCGGGAACAGCACGAGTAGAAGAAAAAAAACAGGCTTTTCACGGTAATTTACCGGGAAAAGCCTGTTTTCATATGCATTACATTAATATTTCATATAATTTCTGGCCGTATCAAAGAACGCATGAAGGTTCTCGGGCTTTGCAACATCTACGGTTACATCGCAGTCCAAGATGAAACCGCCGCCCGGGGCGTAAATGTCAATGGCATTTTTTACGGCCTGAATGACATCGTCCTTGGAGCCGAACTGCAGCAGGGTGCCTTCCACACCGCCTTTGAAACAGAATTTTCCGGAAAAACGTTCCTTAATCTGGGGGCCGGGATTGGTCCCGGTAAAGGTCACGATACAGCTGTGTGCCGGAACATCCCGTTCAATAATATCCAGCTTGGATACGAAGCTGTCCTCCACATAAATCCAGGGAATAGCATTGGATTCCAGGCAGACATCAATGCAGGCTTTTAAGCCCGGCCAATAGAAGGTTTCAAATTGCTCCCGGCTCATAAACATGTCGAAGCCGTTATGAAGCATGAAGCCGATTACGTTGATGGGCCTGGACTGGATGGTGTTTTTAAGGTAACGAGCCTGGATTTTGGAAGCGGCATTTACGGCCGCTAAAAGTTCGTCCGGACAATCATACATGTCAGTGGAAACGTTTAAGAAACCACGGAGCGTGTCGTTGAAAATATCAAAGGGTGCGGAGGTGACAAGGTCTACGCCGCAGGGAAAGCCTTTTTCGGCCATGGTCTGATAGAACATGCCGTCGGCAGCCACAATGGGGCCGAAGCGATTGCCACAGTCGATGATGGCGTCAAACGCTTTTTTTACAGAAGGATCGGCGGCCGGAAGGGTGGCATATAAAGCGCCGTGCCAGATAGCCATGGAAAAATCCAGCATTTCCAATCCCTTTAAATTCCTGAAATGGCGGGGCAGGATTTTTTTCATTAAAAATCCGGTAGGATCTTCCGCATATTCCAGATATTCGTCCGGGCTCATGTAAGTCTGATCCGGTACCTGGAAGCCGCGGTTGGGGTCGTCAAAATGACGGCCAGGCCATTGGACAAACTGGCAGTCCAAAGCTTCCAGAGCGGCTCCCGGGAAAATGGCTTCCGGGCCATAGGCCAGATCCGGCTGGTATTCCTCATGATAGCGGATATAGGAGGGAATCGCATTCCGCCAGTCTGCGATGGTGTCTTTAATGGTAGTTTCTCCATATAAGGTGATCGGCAGATATGTATAGAAAGGGGCTGCCATAACGTGATCCACCCGTTTGCAGGCAACAGAATCCTGCAGGAGTTTCCAACGTCGTTCAAAATCCGGATGTAAGGTTGGTGTATCACTCATACTGTTTCCTCCTGGTCATTAGCAGTCTTTATAAACGGTCTTTCCGCATGTTAAGATCTCATCAATCATGATATCTTTGGAACGTCCGCCGAACGGAAGGAACATGGGACGATAGCAGTAGCCCTTTGCCGCAGCATAGAAGGTCTCCCGTACCCGGGCCCGAAGGCTTTCCTCGTCCAGCTCTCCGCATAATTCTTCCGCTTGGTATTTCTGGTAATCCGGGGTGGTCTGGTAAGCCAGCTTGTCACCGGTGATGGCTTTCAGCTTCGGAATGTCGTTGATTTCCATGCCCTGCCATGCGTCAATGCCTAATTCTACGAAATCAGGAACAACGGCTTCGATTTTGCCGCAGGAATGCATATCGAACAATACGCCTAGCTCATGACAGCGGTCTACGGCTTTCTTAATTTGAGGCTTAATCAAAGAACGCCAGATATCCGGGGAGAAGAACATATTATTCTGGGTACCCCAGTCGTCATGGAACATCAGTACGTCGGGCTTATAGATTTCGATGACCTTTTCCATCAGGCGGATCTTCCATTCCATAAAGGCATCAAAAAATGCTTCCACTTCTTCCGGGTCCGTAATAAGTGCGCACAGGGCATTTTCAAATCCCATCAGCATATGCAGACGTTCGAAGGGGCCGTTTACGAACATCATTTCGAACACCTTGTTTTCACGGTCGATTTCGCTGATATGGTCGATTTCTTCTACCCTGCTCCAGTCCCAGGCATCCAGATCCGGGAATTTTACCACATCCCGCCAGTCGCAGATATCCTCAAGGATGGGATCCTGAGAATGATCCGGGGCAATTGCGTCTACGCTTGCTTCGTATTTCCAGGTTACGCCGAACCAGTCCGTACCGCCGGTTTCATGAGGCGGACGCTCCCGATATGCTTCCGGGTTGAATAATACGAAAATCCCGTCATCGGTGGGGAGCTCATCGGTGGGTTTGTGCTGGAAAAACGCCATTACACGTTCCTTCGGTGTCATTTCTTTCATAATAGTAGCCTCCTTAACAAAATAAGTCCTTTTTTTGTTGAAATGTTATGAAAAATTATGAAAATCTACCGCTTTTATCGGTGTTTTTATTATAGCAATCCAAAGGAGCCAGAGCAAATTCAAAACCTGTATGCGTCTATTCAAAATTATTATAGGGAAAGAGGAGGAAAGCATATACAGATTTTGTCTGCCGGTATTCAATTTTGTTATTTGTAAATACCATGGGATTCGTTTATGATAAATTTATGGAAAGTTTATGAAAATTTTATAGAAAATCGAATGCTTTTTAGGAAATTTTTGGGAAAGGTGAAAAATACATATGAATATTGCGGTTTTAGTGATAGTATTAATATATGAAGTTGTGTCGATTGTAGGAATCGGCGCTTTTGTGGCCTATCAGAATAAGAAAAAAGGCGGCCATGAGGAAGGCGGCTTTGCGTTTGCCGGAGGCGGGCTTCCGGCTTCCTTGGTAGGAATTACCCTGGCTCTTACCCTGCTTGGCTCTGCCCATAACTGGGGGACCTGCCAGAACGCGGCTTCCATGGGTGTAATTGCCGTCTGGTTCGGAATTGCCTGCGCGGTAATGATGGTAGTAATTACCCAGATCACCGGGCCCTGGATTCGCAGGACCGGAGCGAAGACGGTAGGAGAATTTTTGGGGCATATTTTCGGAAAAAGATCCGGAATTATGATTTCCAGCGTGAACGCGGCTTTGGGAATTGCCATGACTTGTCTGGAAGTGGAAACCATTGCCATTACCCTGTCCTTCCTGACGGGCTGGGAGTATACCATTTGTGCCGTAATCGGCGGGATTCTGGCAATGCTGTATGTATTGCTGGCAGGTATGAAAGAAATTGCCTGGCTGAATTTGATTAATGCAATTGTGATGTATGTAGCCCTGATTGTGGTATTTATCTGTCTCTGCTTTGAACTGCCGGGAGGATGGGATGCCGTAGAAGCAACGGTACAGTCCAATCCGGATACGGCGTGGTATACCAGCATTTTCGGAAATTCTGCTCTGATTATCGGGTTTGCGATCCCCAATGCTCTGGGCGCTTCCCTGTTCCATGGGATGGCACAGACCGGGTATCAGCCGGTGGCAACGGCAAAGAGCAACAAAGAGGTGAAGAAATCCCTTTGGTATGCGGCGCCCATCAACGGCTGCTTCTGTATTATTCCGGCTTTGATTGGCCTGGCAGCTTTTTCCATCGTAGCATACCGGGATGCAGGCTCCATGATGATGACTCCGGCCATGATTATGGATTTGCTGCCGAAGCCGGTAATTGCACTGCTGGCAGCAGGCTTTTTGGGCGTGGACCTGTCTTCCTTTGCGGTAATGGCACTGGCTCCCGCTACCTGTATTTCTCATGATATGTATACCCTTTACAAACCGAACGCATCCGAGAAGACAAAAACCAGAATGTCCCGGGTACTGATTATTATCATCGGTGTGCTTTCTATTTTAATCTGTAATTTCCAGCCGGCACCGGTGGATATGGTGAACTGGATTTTCTCCTTCGGTGTTCCGGTATTTGTAATGGCTTTGATCGGAATCTGGTGGAAACGAAGCGAAACCGCCGCAGTGATTACCTTCCTGGTTTCCTGGATCGCAGTCTGCGCCTGGTCTACCTTCGGACTTCAGAATTATCTGGGCTGGGTGAATTTTAATGTGAATTATGTTTCCTTGATTTGCGCAGTTGTAGTAGGAGTGATTACAACGGCGATGCTGCCCGGAAAGAAGGGCCTGTTTGTAGGAAAGAAAGCGTAAGGAGGAATGATTTATGCATATGTGCGTAACAACCATTATATATACGATCCTGATTGTGTTTGCCATTACTGGAGTGGGATATGGAATCGGAAAGTTTAATAAGTTCGGCGACAGTGACGAAATGATTTCTTTGAAAGAGAAATAGAGAAAATATCGAAAAATAAGGAGGAAGATACAATGACAATGACCCAGATTTGGATGGCCTGTTTTGTGGCGGCGATGGTATTTTTCATGGTGTTGTCTGCGATTTGGGACCATATGGGAAAAAAGGATAAATAGGGACGCGGGCGAAACCAGCAAGTAAGAAAGGCCGGGGGCTTTGGGAAAGGTGTGAAGAGATGCTGATGATATGGGGGAATCGAGAATGACAATGGCACAGATTAAGTATTTTGTTACGGTGGCAAAGTGTTTAAGTTTTACAAAAGCAGCCGAACAACTGTTCATATCACAGCCGGCCTTAAGCAGACACATCCGGAATATGGAAGAAGAGCTGAATATTCAGCTCTTTGTCCGGACCACCAACGGAATTCGTCTTACCCCGGCCGGAAGTTCCCTCTATATCGGAATGTCGGATATGTACCGCAATTATATCGAACTGGTAAAAAAGGCGGAGAAGATCCAAAAGGGCCTGGACGGTTCCCTGAAAATCGGAATTTTAGATCAGACCAATGTGGCAGATTTTATGCCCCTGATTTACCGCTATTTTTTGGAGCACCACCCGAATGTGGATTTGTGGTTCCAGGGAGGTTCCTTTGATTTTTTGGTATCGGAGCTGTATGCCGGCCGTTTGGACATGATCTTTACCCTGCAGTTTGAGATCAAACGAAAGGAAAGCATTATTTATCAGTATGTTTCCCGTTCGAAGGATCATATTGTTATGAGTAAATACCATCCTCTGGCCCAAAAAGAATGCGTGACTTTGGACGATGTGCGGCGTGAGACCTTTGTTATGATTTCGGAAGAGGACAATCCGGAGTCGGCTCCGCTGATTTTGGAAATGTGCCGCCGTCATGGCTTTGTGCCCCAGGTTCATTATGCAAAGACGCTGGCAGAGCAGATCCTTTGGATTGAAGTGGGGATGGGCGTTTCGATTTTGGACAGCCGCACCAGCCTGAAGCTGAATCCGGATGTAAAATTTTATGAAATCGAAAGCAACTGGGACCCCTCTCTGGTGGTGGCCTGGAATCAGAACAATTATAATCCCCTGATTTCTGTTTTCCTGAAAAAAATGAATGAAATCCTGCATTTGGAAAATGAAGATATCCATGGAGCGGGATTGGATGTATAGTGTATATTAGCGTATCGCGAAACGGTTCTTGTTTTTTTCGGACAGGAACCGTTTTATTTGGTTTACATTGCAGTCCCCATTTGCTATAATACAACTATATGGCAAAGGAGAGAATCATGGAAAAAATTACAGAAACAATAATGAATTACATACCAAATGGCGGACAAACCTATCAGCCCTTTCAGGATAATACGAAAATCGGTTTTGTCCCTTATGAAAAGCCGCAGAAACCCCAACCGCTGCTGCCGGAGCTGGAATTGAGCCCGAAATTTGCAGAAATGGGTTTTGAACTGCCTTCTCAGAAGCAGCATTTCCTGCCGGGAGTCAATGCCGAAATGATGGATTGGTTCTGGGCCAATATGGAGAAATGCTATTATCTCTGGGCGCCGGGTTCCCATAAGCGTTTTAGCTGGGTGCGGGAGCCCTGGAAATATGGGATGTCTCATTCTGCCCGGAGTTCTTCAGTTCCAGCGCCTTTCTGCCGTTCCTGGTC
>CAJUSQ010000020.1:0-20382 GCA_910588885.1 uncultured Lachnospiraceae bacterium | reverse complement strand
GGTAGTGGAGCCGGGCCTTCCGGTGTTCGGCGGGAACGGGGTACAGATTACCCGGCTGTCCCTGGAAGAGCATTTCCCCTTCACCACCTGCCTGAAGCATGTAATCTGCGAAGGGGTCTTTAACGGAAAGGGCGAGTGGATTGACGCCACGGTACATATGTGGGAGGATACCGAAGGCGGTCTGCTCCATATTACCGCCACGGTGCAGAATACCAGGGCCACGGCGCCGCCGGATTTTATTCTGGAAATGCTGGCAGAGAATCCGGACGTAAGGATTGTACCGAATTTTGCCACGGAGCACGAGGACTATGAAGCTTCCCAATGGCCGATTTTCCTTCCGAAAATTTATGATTTATGGAAAAACCATCCCGATCCCACCCAAAATGTGCAGTGCTGCCTGGAAGCGGAAAAGGATGAATCAGGCATTTTCCACTATGTGAAGCCCCATCTTCCGATTTCTTATTAGGAGAGGTTAGAAGAAATAATTTTAAAAATGAAAACTGGTATGGTCAAAAATAACAAAACTGGATATATTCATATATCCAGTTTTGTTTTATGATTACCTCAAATAAAAAAGGATTTGAGGAGTGTGATTTGCAATGAAAAAGGAGCCAGGCATCAAACGGAAGGGAGCTCCGTTGACGGCACAGCAGATGTTTGAGGCGTCCCATGTGAAATTTGTAACAATTACGGCTTTGGCGGTGGCCTTGACATATGTATTTACGGCATTTGTAAATCTGCGTCTGCCCATTGCCGCAAACGGTGGACTGATCCATCTGGGCAATGTGCCCCTGTTTATTTTTGCCATTATTTTTGGAAAAAAGACCGGGGCCATTGCAGGAGGCATCGGTATGGCCCTCTTTGATCTGCTTTCCGGCTGGACGGTATGGGCGCCCTTTACCCTGGTGATTACAGGACTGATGGGCTTTTGTGTGGGGGCGGTTACCGAGAAGAAAAAAGGATACGGTTTTTGCCTTGCAGCAATGGTGGCAGCCCTGGTAATTAAAATTGCAGGTTATTACATGGCGGAGGTGGTTCTCTACGGCAATTGGGCAGCTCCCGCAGCTTCTATTCCGGGCAACCTGATCCAGGTGATTGCAGCCATTGTGATTGTGCTGCCGGTCATCACCCCTCTTCGGAAAGCTGCCGAAAAAATCCTGTCATAGGAAATTTTTAAAATTCAGCGAAAGTGGAAAAAGGAGGAATTCTTCATGTATAAGATAATGACGCCGGGCCCGACACAGGTTGCGGAAAATGTACGCCTGGCACGAAGCCTGGAATGTACCAACCCGGATTTGGATGAAGATTTTTATGATTTTTATAAGGAAACCTGTGAATTAATCAGCAGCCTTCTCCATACGGAAAATGAAACGTTGATCCTGGACGGAGAAGGCATCCTGGGGCTGGAAGCCGCCTGTGCTTCCCTGACCGAACCGGGAGATGAAGTGCTGGTATTGGACAACGGGGTATTTGGAAAAGGGTTTGGGGATTTTGTATCCCTCTATGGCGGGACTCCGGTGCTCTATACCGTGGATGACAAGCGTCCCATTGATCCGGAATTATTGGAAACCTTTTTGGAGGAGCAGGTGCGAAGGAGGAAGCGAAATTTTAAGTACGCCACCCTGGTACACTGCGACACGCCCAGCGGCATGAAGAATCCCATTGAAAAATTGTGCCCGCTGCTGAAAAGGTACGGGATTCTGACGGTGGTGGACTCCGTTTCGGCCATGTTCGGAGAACCGGTTTCCGTGGATGAGTATAAGATTGATATCCTATGCGGAGGTTCACAAAAAGCGGTCTCAGCACCTCCAGGACTGACATTTGTCACAATCAGCGCGGCTGCCAGGGAAGCCATGGCCCGGCGCAGGACACCCATTGCCTCCTTCTATGCCAACCTGCAGGTTTTTGAAGGGTATTATGAAAAAAAATGGTTTCCCTATACGATGCCCATCAGTGATATCTATGGCTTACGGGCAGCCCTGGAAAACATCCGGTCGGATACCGGAATGCTGGCCCGCCATCAGCGGATCGGGCAAGCCTGCCGGGAAGCGGTCAGAAGGGCAGGGCTGAAGCTTCATTTGGAATGTGGGTTTTCCAATACGGTAACCGTATTTGACGTACCCGGGGAAACCACTGCCCGGAAAATTTTAGATACCATGCGGTCGGAACACCGGATCATGCTGGCAGGCTCTTTTGACACGCTGGCAGGCCAGGTTATCCGGATCGGCCATATGGGGAGCAACGCCAACGAAACCGATATGGCAGAAACCATGGAAGCGCTGGAACAGACTTTGCGGAAGCTGGGCGTACCGATGCCGGAATCCCTTTCGGCGGTATTCCGGCAGGAACTGAAGCAGTAGTGCGGCGGGGAGAGCAGGAATTGAAGCAGTAGTGCAGCAGAGAGGGCAGGAATTGAAGCAGTAGTCCGGCAGCGAAAACGGTAATCCGTTTTTTGCATAAGAAACGGAAAGAATCCGTCAGAAAGCACAAATATTTTTAAAGAAATCTTCCAAAATCCATGGAAAAGTACGATTGTGAAAAGAAAAACAATGTTTTTTGTACAAAATGCAATGCAAAATGAGTATTTGACTTTTCGAATTTAGGCACTTATAATGAAATCATACAAAAACAAACTACATAGGATAGGTTGATAACAGGAGGATGACAATGAAAATAGTGGGTGTTTCTTTAGGAACCAGAAACGGAAGCAACGATGCAATGTGTAAAGAAGCTTTGATTGCGGCCCAGGAAGCCGGAGCGGAAGTTTCCTTTATTCATCTGCACGACTGGGATATCCAATATTGTACCGGATGTGTTGCCTGCTCCCGGGGCCTGGTTATGGGCAAAGGCAATATCTGTACCAGAAAGGATGAGTTTGACGAGTTCCGCAGTATCCTTTTGGACGCAGACGGCGTACTGGTGGTAGACCCGATCTTTGAAAAGGGCGGGAGCGCGTTGTTCCATTCCCTTATGGACCGTTTCGGACCGAGAATGGACCGGGGCATGAACGTGGTGGCTACTAAAATTGCAGAGAACGACCCCAATGCAAAGCCGGTAGATCCCAGATTGTTAAAGGATAAAGTGATTTCCTTTATCGGAATCGGCGGATCTGACTGGGCAACGGCCATCGAATATGACCATACCATGCTTGCCCTGTCTCCGGGCTGGAAGATTATTGATAATGAGAAATTTGCCTGGTCCAAGAATATTATTATGGAAGATGAGAAAGTAGAGCGTGTCCGGGAAATCGGACGGAATCTGGCTGCTGCTGCGGCAGATTATGAGAAAGCCGAATGGAAGGGCGACGCCGGGATCTGCCCCCACTGCCACAGCAAGAACTTTTATTTCGGAGAGGGCGACAGCAATGCCGCAGTCTGCATGACCTGCGGAATTGAAGGGAAGATTGAAGTGGAGAACGGCAAAGTGAAATTCGTATTCCCGCCGGAAAACGAGAGCCATGCCCATGACATCCTTTCCGGAAAATTCATCCATGCGGATGATATTAAAGAGAACGAAGGAAAGGCCATTGCAAACCGTTCCACCGAGAAATACAAAGCCAGTGCAGAGCGTATTAAATCTTACAATTTACCGGAAATTCTGCCCCCCTCCAAACGGGCATAGGAAGTTCGCTCTGACTAACTAAATGTGATAGCTAAAAAGCAGGGAAATGATAAGGAATGCGGTCATTTTCCTGCTTTTTTTACGTGCGTAAATCAGGAGTCCATAGAAAAGGAAATACGGGGAAGAGAGCCGGGAGTTTTTACATTTGAAAGACCGGGATTTGGGCTGAAAATGATATGCATCGCAAAAATAGATAGTAGTTGACAAGCGGGAAGGGCAACTTTTATAATAATTATTAAGAAGAGAAAGAAGGGCTGAATGGGTGAATCGGAATGTCCCATAGAGCAGCCAAGTAAGCAGGAGGTAGTATGAAATGAAAAGCATTCGAACCAAAATCAACTTATGCCTGATTCTGACGGTCCTGATTGGACTGGCCGCGTCCGGAGGTTCCGGTATCGCTCTGAATTACAACAATACCATGTCTACGGTAGAGCGGATGATGGGCCAGACGGCAGTCCTGGCAGCGGGACGTGTGGAGCAGGAGCTGGAGGTGTATAAGAACGTTGTTATGGAGGTTGGGTGTATTCCGGAGCTGTCCGATCCGGATGTGACGGTGGAAGAAAAACAGGTGATCATAGATGAGCGCGTTTCCATGCATGATTTCCAGCGGGGAAATATTGTCGGGGCGGATGGGATCAGTATTTTTGACGGAAATGATTATTCGGATCGTGAATATGTCCATCAGGCCATGGCGGGAAATGTTTTTGTCTCGGAGCCGTTGATCAGCAAGGTGACGGGGGAACTGTCCATAATGGTTGCGGCGCCTCTCTATTCCGGGGGAAATTATGGGGAGTCCATTGTAGGCGTTGTATACTTTGTCCCTCATGAAACCTTTTTGAACGATATTGTATCGGCCATCCAGGTCGGGGAAAACAGCAGGGCGTATATGATTAATAAGACCGGCGATACGATTGCGGATATTACATTGGATACGATTACGGTGCAGAATATAGAAGCGGAGGCCCAGAATGATTCTGCGCTGGAAGAGCTGGCGGCCATTCATGGCCAGATGCGCCAGGGGAAAAACGGGTTTGGAGAATATACAACGGGCGATGATAAGATGTTCGCGGCTTATGCCCCTGTATCGGATACCGATGGCTGGAGTATTGCACTGACTGTGCCCCAGATCAATTATCTGGCCTCCACCCGGGATGCAATGGTGATTAATATTGCGGTAATCCTGGTTTCCATATTGCTTTCCGTGGTAGTTGCCCTGGCTCTGGCCCGAAATATCGGCAAGCCCATGAAGGATTGTGTTAAGCGGATGAAGCTGCTGGTGGAAGGGGATTTGGACACACCCATGCCAAAGATTACCAATAAGGATGAAACCGGGCTGCTTGTCCGGTCTACGGAGATGCTGGTGGAGGGACTGCGAACGGTTATTGGCGATATCAGCTACCTGCTCAATGCCATGGCAAATCAGAACCTGGATGTGCATACCCAGCATGAGGAGGTCTATGTAGGCAGTTTTCAGGATATTTTACATTCCATGCGAAATATGAGAGTGGAACTAAGCAATGCAATGCGCCAGGTGAACCATTCTGCCGAGGAGGTGGCGAATGCCAGCAATCAGCTGTCCGTAAGCGCACAGACCCTTAGTCAGGGAACCACGGAACAGGCCAGCGTGGTACAGGAACTGGCGGCGCAGATTTGCACAATTTCCGAGGAAGTGAAACATACGGCGGGCGGGGCCTTAGAGGTCAGGAGCCAAACGCATCAGGCCGGAAAAGAAGTCATCTTGTGTAATCAGAAAATGCAGAACCTGGTTGAGGCGATGGAACGGATTCAGACCAGCTCTCAGGAGATCGAAAAGATTTTGAAAACAATTGACGATATTGCATTCCAGACAAATATCCTTGCATTGAATGCGGCAGTGGAGGCGGCCAGAGCCGGAAGCGCAGGAAAGGGATTTGCTGTTGTTGCGGAGGAAGTGCGTGATTTGGCCGGAAAATCTGCCCAGGCGGCAAAAAATACATCGGAACTGATTGCAAATTCCACGGATGCGGTACATACGGGAACGGAAATCGCCCAAAATACGGCGGAGGTTTTGACGGGTGTTGTAAGCAGCATTCAGTCTGTCGTAGATGCCATTGACCATATTGCCGTGATATCCAATGAGCAGTCGGAGTCGGTGGAGCAGGTGTCCGAGGGAATCAATCAGATTTCAGCAGTGGTACAGAACAACAGTTCGACTGCCGAGGAAGGGGCGGCTGCAAGTGAACAGCTTTCCGCTGAGGCTGTTTGCCTGAAGGAATTGGTAGAACAATTTACCCTTGCTTCCAGATAATTGAGAGCGGGCCGGGCTGCGCAGGATGCAGAAAATGAGCGTTGGAGAAACATATAATCCAACGCTCATTTTTCGGTTTTCCCGTTGTTCCCTTCCATTAACATATTTACGAACAGGGAAATGGCGGGATTCAGGTTATTTTTATGCCAAATTGCCACCAGGGAAAGGGGCCCCTGGTCGCTGATGGGAATGGCCCGTACAGCGGAGCTTCCCATTATGGAGGAATTTTCGTCCAGCACCGAGTAGCCCAGGCCGGATTCCACCATCAGAATCAGATTTTCCACCGAATAGGCGAAGTGTACCTGGGGCGGGACAAAACCATGTAAGCTGCACAGCTCCATGACATGATGGTACGCGCCCTTGGAAATGTCCGGAGAAATGGCAATAAGGGGTTCTTTCTTCAAATCCTCAAGACAAATGATTTCCTGATGGGCCAGCGGGTGGTATTTGCTGATGACACAGCGCCCGGCAGACCGGAAAAAGGGCTGATAGACTACATTTTGGTTCAGATATTCCCCAAGGTCGAAATCCACGGTCATGGAAATATCGATTTCGTTTTTGGCCAGGGCATCCCGCAGCTCCTTAAAGTTCCCGCGCAGCAGGTCTACTTTGAGGTTGGGCAGATTTTTACGGAGGGAGCTGATGCTCTGGGGCAGGAAATGTTCGGAACGCTGGTTCTCAATGATGCCGATCCGCAGAAGCCCTTCCAGACTGGATTGGGCTTTGCGGGCGCGGTTGATGGCTTCCGTGGCCTGCTGTTCCAATTTGGCGAATTCTTCGAACAGAATGGCTCCGGCCGGAGTCAGGCGGACATATTTTTTCGTACGGACAAAAAGCTTTAAATTCAATTCCTCTTCCAGATTTGAAATATTCCGGCTTAAGGAGGACTGGGCCACAAACAGGCAGTTGGCGGCTTCCGTGAAGCTTAGGTGTTCCGCTACGGCTAAGAAGCATTGAAGTTGGAAACTGGTCATAGTATTCAGGCTCCTGGATTTTGAAAAGTTTATATGATATATGATATCATATCACGTTTTTTTGGTCTCGTCCACTTCTTTTGACCGGGAAACGGAAGGGAAGCAAAGGATACTGTTCACTCCTGGGCCGTGCACTGCGCTGCACGGCCACAGGCCAATACAGTAATGGGGCCAGTTCGTTTTTGCATCTCAATTTTTGGAAGAATGCATTGAGTGCTTTTTGAGAATATGTTAAAATAAAGCCACCGGGAAACAGGAATTCCGGTACAGACGAAAAATGCGTCTTTCGGCAATGAATGATTAATTGTCAAATTTTTCACATAGAAAGGATACACCGTCAAACAGGGCGGATTGTCTTACGGAAAGGAAGGAAATGATGGATTTTCATAAATTAATTGATTTTCGAAACAGCCATCCCGGGTTTACAAAAGAAATGGGAATGGTAGTAACCGAGGTATCGAAGGGTTATGCGAAGGTGGAAATGGAGATCACGGAAGCGTGCGGGAATCCCATTGGGTCGGTACACGGCGGCGTGATTTTTGCACTGGCGGATACCACAGGAGGCGTGGCGGCTACCAGCAGGGGCAGCTTCGTTACCACGGTGACCGGAAATATCAACTATCTGAATGCAGCCATCGGTACGAAGAAGCTGGTGGCGGAGGCGAAAGAAATCAAAGCAGGAAAAAATATCCTGGTTTATGATGTGGCGGTGACGGATGAAAACGGCCGGATCATTGCGGATACCCGGATGACTTATTACAGCCTGCATAAGGAAGTAATGCTGTAGCGGATGTTTGCGCATTTAATATTGACATTTTCAAACATTTAAAAAAATAAAAGATTAATTTTACTTCTTCCCCAAAATGTTGTATACTTAGAAAGTACGCTTAAGAGAAGCGGAAGGAGGATAAAAAAATGGTAAGAGCAGTTGTTGGAGCAAACTGGGGGGACGAAGGCAAGGGCAAGATTACGGATATGCTGGCCAAGGAAGCAGATATTATAGTGCGCTTCCAGGGCGGCGCCAATGCAGGGCATACCATTGTGAATGATTATGGAAAATTTGCACTGCATACACTGCCTTCCGGGGTGTTTTACAATCATACTACCAGTATTATCGGGAACGGCGTGGCACTGAATATTCCGGTTTTATGCGAAGAGATTCAGTCCATTGTGGAGAGGGATGTACCGAAGCCCAAGATACTGGTGTCGGACCGGGCGCAGATCGTAATGTCCTATCATGTATTGTTTGATACCTATGAGGAGGAACGGCTGGCCGGAAAATCCTTTGGATCTACCAAATCCGGAATTGCACCATTTTATTCGGATAAATACGCAAAAATCGGCTTCCAAGTCAGCGAGCTGTTTGACGAAGAGCTGCTGCAGGAAAAAGCAGTTCGGATCTGTGAGCAGAAGAACGTTTTGCTGGAACATTTGTATCATAAGCCCCTTTTGAAGCCGGAAGAACTGTTAAAAGAGCTTCATGAGTACCGGGAGATGATCGCGCCTTATGTATGCGACGTCTCGGCCTACCTGTATGAGGCAATGAAGGAAGGAAAGGAAATCCTGCTGGAGGGCCAGCTTGGATCTTTGAAGGACCCGGATCACGGAATTTATCCCATGGTGACCTCTTCCTCCACACTGGCGGCTTACGGGGCGATTGGGGCAGGAATCCCGCCCTATGAGATTCAAAAGATTATCACCGTATGCAAGGCATATTCCTCGGCAGTGGGCGCAGGCGCCTTTGTCAGCGAGATCTTCGGGGAAGAGGCGGATGAGCTTCGGAAGCGGGGCGGCGACGGCGGGGAGTTCGGCGCAACCACCGGACGTCCCAGAAGAATGGGCTGGTTTGACTGTGTTGCCAGCAGATATGGCTGCCGTATCCAGGGTACTACGGATGTGGCCTTTACGGTGCTGGATGTGCTGGGGTATCTCGAGGAGATCCCCGTATGCGTCGGCTATGAGATCGACGGGGAAGTGACTACGGAGTTCCCCACCACGGCGAAGCTCCAGAAGGCAAAGCCGGTATTGGAAATTTTACCGGGCTGGAACTGTGACATTCGTGGAATCAGAAAGTACGAGGAACTGCCGGAGAACTGCCGGAAGTACATTGAATATATAGAAGGGAAGCTGGGATTCCCGATCACCCTGATTTCCAACGGGCCGGGAAGGGATGATATCATATACCGGGCCTGAAAGAGGAAGCAGGCTGCAGGAAACGGGGAACAGAGCGGCCGGGAAAGCGTAAGAAACGGAAAGGATTTTCAATGATTAAAAATATCATTTTTGACGTAGGGAAGGTACTGGTGGAATATGACTGGGAATCGGTAATGATGCGCCTTGGAATTACCGGAAAGGACTTGGAAGAGACGGCGGATGCAACGGTACGTTCACAGCTTTGGAATGAATACGACCGCAGCAGGCTCAGCGACGAAGAGCTGCTGCAGGGCTTTCTGGCCCAGGCGCCGGAGCAGAAAGAGAACATATGTTTGTTCTGGGAGCATGTAGCAGATACGATTACCCGTTTTCCTTATAGTGAAAGCTGGGTTCAGAGCTTACGGGACAAGGGATATCGCTGCTACATCCTTTCCAATTATGCCAGAAGGACCTATGAGCGTACCAGGGAAGAGCTTTCCTTTGAAAAAAAGATGGACGGCGCCCTGTTTTCCTTCCAGGTGCAGCAGATCAAGCCGGAACCGGAGATTTACCGGACGTTGCTGGAACGTTTTGGATTGGAAGCGTCGGAATGCGTTTTTCTGGATGATAATCCGGACAATGTGGAAGCGGCCGAAAGGCTCGGTATCCACGGGATTTTGTTTACCGGAAAGGAAGCGGCTGAGGAAAAATTGCGGGCGTTGGGCGTGGAATAACGGACAGGAGGAGAGACAGAAGTGGCAATTGAGCAGGTAAAGGATTATTTTCGCCAATATCAGATGGAAGGGAAGATTTTGGTATTTGAGGTTTCCAGCGCTACGGTGGAGCTGGCAGCGGCAGCCCTTCAATGTGAGCCGGCCCGGATTGCAAAAACCTTATCCTTTTTGGTGGAGGGGAAAGCGGTTTTGATTGTTGCCGCCGGAGATACGAAGATAGATAATTCCAAATACAAGTCCCGGTTCGGCACGGGCAGCAGCAACAGCGCCATTGAGCTGACGATTCCGGAACTGGAAACCTATTCTGATTATTTGGAGTGGGTGGATGTGTGTAAGCGGTGAGCGTGGCCGAAAGAAAAGGGGCTGTCGTTTTGCGATTGATAAATCGTGAAGCGGCAGCCCCTTTTTCGTCCGAAATTCGTACGGGAGGTTAATGATCGGCTTTTTCCTTTTTCAAAGCCGCATAGTCCCGGATGATTTTTTCCTCCGAAAAGTCGTATTTGACCCCTTTGATTTCCTGGTATTCCTCATGACCCTTTCCGATCAGGGCGATAATATCGTCTTTTTGACAGTGATCCATGAGAAAATGGATGGCTTCTTCCCGGTCCATAATGATCTGGTAGGAGCCATGGTGGACATTCAGCCCTTCGATGATGTGGGCGTTGATCTGGGACGGGTCTTCCCAGCGGGGGTTGTCCGTGGTAATAATGGAAAAATCAGCGTATTTTCCAGCGGCCAGCCCCATGTCGTAACGACGCTGCTTGTCCCGGTTGCCGCCGCCGCCGAACAGGCAGATCAGACGTCCCGGACGGTAGCTTTTCAGCATGGAAAGCAGGCTTTCAATGCTGAGGGCATTGTGGGCATAGTCGATCAGAAAGGTGGAGAGAAAGGAAGCCTCGCCAATCAGCTGGGTGCGCCCCTTGACGGATACTTTTGCCAGGGCGGCCCGGACCTTTGCAAAAGGAATTTCCAGACGGGCGGCGATTGCCATGGCAATCAGTGCGTTGCTGACGTTATATTCCCCGGGCATATTCAGGGTGACATTTCCTTCATACAGGCCATGTACCGTAAAGGAGGAACCCAGAAGTCCCGGCTCCCAAAGGGGAAGAATGGACTCAGCCGTCAAATCCCCGGGCTGACGGGTGGAAACCGTAACCGGATTTTTGGCATTGGCGGTTACATACTGCCAGTGTTCCCCGTCAATATTTACAATGGCGGTTGTAGTCTGATCGAACATTTGTTTCTTACAATCCCGGTATTCTGAAAAATCCTTGTGTTCAGAAGGGCTGATATGATCCGGAGAGAGATTTAAAAAGGCTCCGTAATCGAACTGGATTCCGGCGGTACGCTGCAGCTTGAAGCCCTGGGAAGATGCTTCCATTATCACATGGCTGCAGCCCTTTTCGACCATTTGGGCGAAGAGGGAGTGAAGCTCAAAGGACTCCGGCGTGGTATTGCGGATCTTGATTTTTTCCGCCCCGATATAGGCGCCGACGGTGCCGATCATGCCCACTTTATGTCCGGCTTCCTCTAAGATCCCTTTCATCATAAAAGCGGTGCTGGTCTTGCCCTTGGTTCCGGTCAGGCCGATGGTGATCAGCTTTTTGGCCGGATAGCCGAACCAGGCGGCGGCAGTCAGGGCCAGGGCATTTCTGGTATCCTTTACCCGGATAAAAACGGCATCTTTGAGGGTGGCGGACGGTTGTCCGGCCGGGGCATCCGTCTGCATTTGCGAAAGGCCGGGGGGCAGCTCTTCCACCAGGAAGGCGGCAGCCCCTTTTTTTCGCGCATCCTCAATAAAATCGTGTCCGTCGGACTGGTAGCCCCGGATGCAGACAAACAGAGTGCCTTTTTGCACCTTCCGGGAATCGTATTCCACGGAAGTAATCTCAAGATCAGGGGTTCCGATGATTTGGGAGGGCTCTAATGGTTCTATTAACTGACTGAGGTTCATAGATAAATGCTCCTTTTTCTTTTGACAGAACTGCAGTTCGAAAATATCTATTTGGGTTCATAAAGGATTGTTCCGCTGCAGATATAATGGGAAGGCCCGGTCATGAACATATTGTCCTCGGGGTCCCAGTGGATGGAAAGGGGGCCGCCGATCTGCTCCACCGTTACGGTGCGGCCGCACAGCCTCAGTAAGTTTCCGGCTGCAACCGCGGTACAGCATCCGGTACCGCAGCCGATGGTTTCTCCGGTGCCCCGTTCCCACTCCCGGATTTTAATATAAGAATCGCTGACAATTTCCGCGAAGGTGACATTGGTACGGTTGGGGAATACCTCCAGCATCCGTTCCAGGGCAGGGCCGAATCGGTCGATATCCAGCTCCGCTACGGAATCCAGAAACGTAACACAGTGGGGGTTTCCCCAGGAAAGGGCAGTTACGTGGAAGGTTTGGCCTTCCACGGTCAGCGGCTGGTTCACGAAGGTCTTTTGGGGGGTGTTGACCGGGATTTTTCCGGTATCCCAAACAGGCGTTCCGATATTTGCAGTGATGTTGGAAACAACGCCTTCTGTGACCTCTAACTGAATCTGCTGGTTGCCCCCTAACGTTTCGATTGTGAAAGCGGTTTTGTCGGTCAGGCCCTGGTCATAGACGTATTTTGCGGTGCTGCGCAAAGCATTGCCGCACATTTCGCCCTCGGTGCCGTCGGGATTGAACATCCGCATACGGAATTCGCAGACTGCGGAGGGACAGATCAGTACCAGGCCGTCGGAGCCGATGCCGTAGTGAATGTCGGATACATGCCTGGCCAAGTCCCCCAGGGAAGGGGGCATGTCCTGATCCAGGGTATTAATATAGATATAATCGTTGCCGAATGCCTGCATTTTTGTAAATTTGAGTTCCATGTGCCGCTCCTTATGCCATTGCCTGTTCCAGGTCGCTGATGATGTCGTTTACGTCTTCGATTCCGATGGAAATACGGATGAAACGCTCGTTGATGCCCAGACGCTCGCAGGTTTCCCTGGGAATGGATTCATGGGTCTGGGTGAGAGGATAGGTAACAAGTGTTTCTGTTCCGCCAAGGCTTTCGGCAAACAGGATCATTTTTACATTGGAAAGGAGCTTATGGGCGCTTTCCTCGCTGTCCAGCTCAAAGGAAATCATGCCGCCGAAGCCTGTGGCCTGCCTGGTAGAAATTTCATAGCCCCGGTGGTCTTCGAACCCGGTGTAATAGACTTTTTTGACCTTCGGCTGTGCCCGCAGCCATTTTGCTACCGCCAAAGCGTTCTCATTGTGCCGCTGCATCCGCAGGGAAAGGGTTTTAAGGCCCCGAAGCAACAGCCAGGAGTCGAAGGGAGCCAGCTGGTTTCCGCGGGATTTGGTTTCGGCGTGGAAATGCTCGGCCAGCTCGGGGGTGGTCACAACGGCAATTCCGGCCAGCACGTCGTTGTGGCCGCAGAGGTATTTGGTGCCGCTGTGGACTACAATATCGGCGCCCAGTTGGATGGGACGCTGGAAATATGGGGTCAGGAACGTGTTGTCCACCACCAGCAGGGCGTTGTTTTCCTTGGCGGTTTTGGAGATGGCAGCAATGTCCGCCACCTTCATCATGGGATTGGTGGGGGTTTCCACAAAAAGCATCCGGGTATTGGGACGGAGATTGGCGCGGATCTGGCTTTCCTCCCCCATGTCCACATAGGTGAAATCCGCTCCTACCCGGCGGAAGATCTCTTCACAGATCCGGAAGGTGCCGCCGTAAATATCATCGGACAGCAGCACATGGTCCCCGTCCTTCAGCAGGCTGAATACAGTCATATTGGCAGCTTGTCCGCTGGTAAAAGCAAATCCCTCCAGGCCCCCTTCCAGAATCGCCATGGTACGTTCCAGCTCCTGGCGGGTGGGGTTGGAAAGCCGGGAATAATCGTATCCGGTGGAGATGCCAAAGGAACGGTGGCGGAACGTGGCAGTCTGGAAAATGGGGAAGCTGACGGCTCCGGTAATGGGATCGCAGCCCATTGCGCCATGGACGACCTTGGAATCAAAGGCCAGATGTTCTTTTTTATCAAATTCGTCGTAATAGCATTCGTTTGTCATAGAAAAACCCTCCGTATCGTTAAAATTTTGACAAACCAGGCCCCTCGGAACCGGGAGCAGGGTTTGCGGGAATCACAGAATACTTCTGTGTTTAACATATCATAGCAGGTATTTTCTGTCAATGGAGGCAACTGCTCTTTTAGAGCAGTATTTGCAATATTTTTGAAAAAATGCGGGAAATTTAATGCAGAAATGATATGGCAGAGGGGAAAGTAAGATATTACTTCTTCTGAAGGGCAGGAGCTTCCCCAAACTGTTTTTTGTAGGCACGGGAAAAAGCGGAATAGCTGCCGAAACCGCATTGAAAGCATGCTTCGGTAACGGGAACGCCCTGCCGGATCAGCTCCCGTCCATAGAGCAGCCGCTTCAGGGTCAGGTATCCGCAGAGGGTATAGCCCGTCTCTTTTTTAAAGGCATGCATCAGATAGGACTTGCTAAGGAAAAAGGTTTCCGCGATGGAATCCACAGACAGAGGCTCCGTCAGATGCCCGTTCAGATAGGAAAGGACCGGAAGGATCTTCCCGTTTCCGGCCTGGGTGGGCAGAAACTGCAGGGTGTTCTGGGCCGCTGCCCGGTTCAGATGGATTAAAAATTCCAGGAACAGGACGTCCTGGTATAATTCATGGGCGTATTCCCGGCTGGGCAGGGCGGATTCCAGCTCCCCCAGGAGCTGGTACAGGCGGCTGCTTTTTAAGGAGGGCATCCGAAGGACGCTGGACGATTCTTTTCGCGCTTTGGAAAAACAAAGGCCCAGGTCATAGCTTTCACGGCGGTAAGAATCCAGGAAATCCGGGGAAACGTAGAGGATAATACGTTCGTAGATCCCGCTGCCGGAAAGGATGGGACGGTGCAGCTCCCCGGCATTTACCAGTACGATATCATAGGGGGAAAGGGCATAGGATTTCCCTTCAATACAATAGGAAACGGTTCCCTTCAGTAAAATCAGAATTTTATAAAAGTCGTGATAATGGTATGAAAATTCCTGGCGGTTTTGATCCGTCAGATGGAAAATCCGGTAATTCTGGTGCAGGTAGCCCCGCTTTTCATATTCCTGCATGGAATACTCCTTTCAAATTGGAATCGGAAACGGCAGGCTGCTGTGAACGGAAGGAATAGCAGCAGCGGCAGGGAAACAAAAGAGGGAGCCGATACATGGCGTACCGGCTTACTTATGAAAAAGATTAATGTGTATGAAAAAGTGAATGAACACTAGTTGCTGGGAGGAACCTTGCCGTTTCGGCAAGGCTATGAAAAAGATTTTATCAAAAGTAATTGAGGGGAATCAATTATCTGTCTGGCTTGTTTTGTTTTTCTTTGATGTTATCAGTATATGCGGGATTTGTGTCACTGGTATGTTCAGTTTATGATAAATTTGTAAATAATATATGAACGATTCCAAAGCTTCGTTTGGGTTTTGCCCGGGCTTCTTTCGGGATTGCTTGGAAAGTCTTAAGAAAAAAATAAATTGGATTTTGCCGGAGAACGGGGTATAATAATATTCATCCATAGCAACAAACAGCAAAGGAGAACAGGTTATGAAATTATTGTCAATTGCGATTCCATGTTACAATTCCCAGGACTATATGGAGCACTGCATCCAATCCCTATTGGCAGGCGGGGAAGATGTGGAGATCCTGGTAATAGACGACGGTTCCATGGATGCTACCAGCGACATTGCAGACGAATATGCGGAAAAATATCCTACGATTGTAAAAGCAGTCCATCAGGAAAACGGCGGCCACGGCGAGGCAGTCAATGCAGGAATCCGGAATGCCACCGGATTGTATTTCAAGGTGGTGGACAGTGACGACTGGGTGGACGGGGAGGCTTACAAGAAGATCCTGGAAACCCTGCGGGGCTTAAGCGGTGGACAGAAGACGCTGGATATGCTGATCAGCAATTTTGTATATGAGAAAGAGGGCGTGAAGCGTAAAAAAGTCATGCATTACCGGGGAATCCTGCCGGAAAACCAGTTGTTTTGCTGGGAGGATGCAAAACATTTTAAGAAGGGACGTTATATCCTGATGCATTCGGTGATTTACCGGACTCAGCTGCTGAGGGAATGCGGACTGGAGCTGCCAAAGCATACGTTCTATGTGGACAACCTTTTCGTGTATGTGCCCCTTCCCTATGTCAAGACCATGTATTATCTGAATGTGGATTTTTACCGTTATTATATCGGCCGGGAAGACCAGTCCGTCAACGAGGCAGTGATGATCCGCCGGATTGACCAGCAGATAAAAGTAAATAAGGAAATGGTGGAAGCCGTGGATCTGTGGAAGCTGCCCAATAAAAAGCTGCGGAAATACATGTTTAACTATTTGGAAATTATTACGGTGATTTCGACGATTATGTGCATCCGTTCCGGTACACAGGAAAATCTTGAGAAAAAACGGGAGCTTTGGAAATATCTGAAAAAGCGGGATCTGCGCCTGTTCCATCGGCTGCGGAACGGGATTATGGGCCAGACAATGAATCTGCCCGGCCGGGGCGGACGGAAAATCTCGGTGGTGGCTTATAAGATTTCCCAGAAGGTGGTTGGATTTAATTAAAATTTCCCGAAAGGTGATTGGATTCAATGAAAACTTCCCGGAAGGCGGTTGGATTTCATGAAAAAGAGACGGAAAGCCCCGGGGAGCATCTTCATCCATAAAAGGCCAGTCCGGCAATGCCGCTGATCAACAGGATGATAATCGGATTCGGTTTCCATTTCCGTAAGAAAAACAGCATAACTAAAAATAAAAAGAATGCGGCCCAATTCAGGGATAACAAATCCGGTTTCGCCTTAGAGCTGCCGAACAGCGCTAAGCTTACGATTGTGACGGCAGCAGAAATAATCAAGCCCAAGGAAGCGGATTTCAACCCGTTTAATATTTCCAGCACATAAACGGATTTTTGATATTTTTGAATAAAATAATATAATATTAAAGAAATAGTAATACCGCAAAAGACACAGCCGATGGTTGCGGTTAATGCACCTGCCACGCCGCCGATTTGAAGACCTACAAAGGTGGAGGTATTTACCGCCAACGGCCCCGGTGTCATCTGGGAAATGGTAATAATGTCCGCAAACACCTTTTCGCTGATCCAACTGTTTTTTTCTACGACCTGCTCCTGGATCAAAGGGATCACGGCATAGCCGCCGCCGATACTCAACAGGCCGATTTTGAGAAAGGTAATCAGTAAGTTCCATAGGGCGTTCATGTTTGGTTCCTCCTTTGAAGCAGCACTTGCAGGATACAGAAAAAGCAGCAGGAAAGGAGAATCAGGGCCGCGTTGATCCCCAATACGAAATTTGCGATGAACGACAAGGGGACCATGGCAGATAAAAGTACGGACTTTTTCTTTAAAATCAAAGAGGACAGATCCACAATCAGATCTACCATGATAGCGGCAACCCCTGCTTCCATCCCTTTTAGAACAGCGGCAATGATCCCATTGGAAATAAAGCGCTGATAAAATGCCGAAATAAGTGTAAGGAGAACAAGCGGGGGCAGGATCGCGGCAAAGCAGCTGATCAAAGCGCCCCCGATTCCGGCTGCCCGGTATCCGGCCAGAGCAGAAAGGTTGATGGCAATGGCCCCGGGCGAGGATTGCGCAACTGCCGCCATATTGCTGAATTCTTCTTCGGTAAACAAGTGTTTTTTGACAACAAAAAAGCGGCGTACCACCGGAATAATGAGATAGCCGCCGCCAAAAGTAAAGGCGCTGATAAATAAATTGGTGGTTAACAGCCAAACATACGTTTTGATTTTTGACTTCTCCATAAGCTTCCTCCTGTTTTTTCAATAATCATTATAGCCCTTGTATTGCAATCTATAAAATGCTATAATTTCATACAACCCATCTATTTTATTCATGCCTATAAGGGGAGGAGAAATGGTAATACGGTATTTGGAGATTTTAGAAGCGATCGCAGAAACCGGAACCTTTACAAAGGCCGCAAAAAAATTATATATTACCCAGTCCGCAGTTTCCCATGCGGTTGCGGAGCTTGAAAAACAGGCGGGCACGGCCCTTTTTGAGCGGCTGCCGAAAGGAGCGGTCCTGACTCCCTGCGGTGTTTCCCTTTTGGAGGAATCACGCAGTATTTTGACGGCCTGCAGAAATTTGGACAGAAGGATTGCCCATCTGGAAGAAAACACACCGGTCAATCTCGTATCCAGCATTACGATCGCTTCTTTTCTGCTTCCGAAAATACTGCGTGAATGGAAAGCCGCCTTTCCCGAAATTCGGTTTTCTGTCCGGGTTGCAAGTGCAAATGCGGCCTTGGATATGCTGCAGCGGGGAAATGCCGATTTGGCATTTTGGGAAGGCGTTGCCCCGAAAGGGGACTTTCATACAATCCGCCTGGGCTCGTACCGGATCTGTGCTGCCTGCGCGCCGGAGTTTCCTTTGCCTGCGGAAACCATCTCCCTGGAGCAGTTATGCGGCTATCCCTTATTGCTTCGGGAACCGGGCAGCGCCAACCGGGATACCTTAGACAATACCCTGGCGCTTGCCAATCTGAAGGCAGAGCCTGTTTGGGAAAGTGTGAATTCCCTTGCGTTGATCAAGGCCGCAGAAGCAGGGCTGGGCATTACCATACTGCCGGAAACATTATTGTCGGATTCCCTGCTTTTAAAGAAGCTGCGGCTGATTCATTTGGAAAACATAAACATGGAAAATCAAATGCTGGCATTATTCCACAAGGATCAATATACCACAAAGCCCTTTCAAATTCTGACAGACCTGCTGAAAAAAGAAAAGCTTTGAAGCGTTCCGTTTCTGTTTCATATCCTGTCTTTCTAAGATCCGCGTTACTTTACATACCCTTCCTTTACAATATCTGCAATTGCTTCGGTTGGGATCCGGAATTCCACACTGCCCATATAGCCCGGAGCCACCTGGTATTTGTCGAAAACCAGGGTCAGGATCCCGTCTTCGGAAATGTAGAAGTCTTCCTCGCTTTCAATTTTGTCAAAATTCGAGTCCGGCATATCGGTCTGATAGAAATACTGAATATTTTCATCGGCCTGCATCTGGGCTGCCATCTGTTCCTTTATGGAATCGGAAATGGCTGTCACGTAGTCGCTGCCTTCCACAAAAAGATCCTTCAGTTGGATTAAGGTCCCGGTGGTTTTATCCAGGTTATAAATGTTGATGGCATGCATGCTTCCGGCCATAACGATGGTCTGGTCAAAGCGCAGGGTAAAGAGACGGTCGTTGTCCGTAACAATCGTATAATCCAGATTTAGGGATTCACGGCCCTCTTCCCCGCTGGCTGCTACGTCTGCTTCAAAAGCGGCGATGATTTGGCTGGTATATTCCTCAATGGACTGGTTCAGCTGCCGGGTGGGTTCCTCTAACGGTGTACCGTCTTCACGTTCGATACTGACGGCAGGTACCTTGACCGTGGCCTCCATGTTGTTTTGGTTGTGACTGTATTCCCGGAAGGTTACGACCCGGGCGATGGCGTTTAGAACGGGAATCCGGTCCATGGCGTAAGCAATGGTTTCACTGGAATTGGCGGCGGCGGTAATAAAGAGCAGGACGGCTGCAGCAGCCCCCGCCGTACGAAGAGCCAGCTTCCGGATGGAAAAAACACGGCCGGCAGCCGGTTTATTTCGGAAAGCGGCCGGTTCGCCTTTGAAAGCAGCCCCTCTCTTATTGGAAAATGCTCCGGATGCTTTTGGAGAAGCGGCAGCAAGCTCTTCTTTTGCCGTTTCTACGGAACGGGTGATCCGTTCTTTCAGTTCCGCGGGAATAGGAATGTTCTGGTAATCGGATTTCATATCCATTAATTTAGAATCCTTCATATGCTGGTTCTCCTTCCGTCAATTGGACCTTCAGCTTTTTCAAGCTGCGATACAGGGTGGTTTTTGCAGTATTCACATTTAAGTCCAGGATTTTTGCCACCTCCGCGAGGGTCCGGTCCTCAAAAAAATGCAGTACGATAACGGCCCGTTCCCGTTCGTTTAAAACATCCAGCGCTTCGATGGTATCGAAATCCGTGTAGGAATCCCAGGCAGCCGGTTCGGCCAGCTCCTGACAGGAAACCTCCTGCTTGTGTTTCCGAATGAAATCAATGGATGTGTGGATCACGATCCGGAAAAGCCAGGTTTTAAGATAGTCCGGCTGGCTCACTGCAGATGCGCCCTTTATGGCTTTGTAGGCGCTTTCCTGGACAATGTCCATGGCATCGTCTTCGTTCCGTACATAGCTGTAAGCCATACGGTACATGGATTCATACGAATCGAATATCAGTTCTTCCACCTGTTGGGCAATGGTGGTATGCATGATATGTCCCCCTTTCTTTTGTTTCTGACTATTAGACGGCCATTTTCGGAAAAAAGTTTCACCAAGTGAAAAAATCAGCATAAAAAAGAGCGATCATGTACATCCTTTCCTTTTTTAATCCTTTCCGATAGTCAGAATCCCATTTTCTGTTTCGGGTTTAACGGATAGAGGAATGGATTTGCCGATATTTTATTCCGCAAATACAGATCAGTGGTTTTTTGCGTAAGTGGGAACCGCTTGTTTTTTCTGGTACAGGTACCGTGCCAGATACACGAAGGGCGTGTCCGCAATGCTTGTGGCCACAAAAATAAT
>CAJUSQ010000019.1 GCA_910588885.1 uncultured Lachnospiraceae bacterium | reverse complement strand
GGCATCCGTTCACACAGGTATGGTACGCCCCGATGTCAATACTTTCCATGCAGCCGCATTCCGCCCTCTGATTCCGGTCTTTTCCGGCTTTCAGTTTATAATGCCCGATCCGTTCCAGCCGGGCCTTGTCGATACAGCGCGCACGGGGCACTCCGAATTTGCTGAAATCCAAAGGCTCCGCGCAGGCGTCAATCTCTATATTATATTTTTTCGCTATCTCCGCAAATCTTTGCACCATCTCTATCTGCAGCTCCCGGGTCATAGGCAGTATGTCAAGCCCCCGCAGGTTTCGTTCCGTCTTCCGGTACAGATCCAAAAAGCTGAAGGTACATTTTTCCGTATAGGGCGCAAGCTTTGCTGCTAACACTTCAAAATATCTGCTATGGTACTCCGGCGTGTAGGCTCCGCCAAAAAAGATCGGGTCATACCGCCAGACGACCCGTTCCTTTCCGATCTCTTTCGACAACCGCTGAAACAAGGGGATCAGCACACGGTTTTTGGAAGGCAGGTTCCGTTCCAGCTCCGGCCCATATGCGGTTAACGTAAACTGGAAATAATAGGGATACTTTTCCAATTCCCCCAGCCGTCCCATCATAGGCCCGGGATTTTTCGTCCAGAATACGATTCCGTCCACTGTTTCCGGGCTTATGCTGATTCTGCCGATTTGACGGGGGTTATGGGGATTACGCACCAGTACGTACCCTTCCTTCAGCCGTTCAAACAGCCAGTCCGGGTAACAGGCCGGAATATCCGTCCTTCTGCTTACGCTTAAAATCATCGGTTCTGATACATTTCTTCGTAGTACTTCTGATATTCGCCGCTGGTCACATTCTTCATCCACTCTTCATGTTCAAAGAACCAGGCAATGGTCTTGCGGATCCCCTCCTTAAACATGGTCTCCGGCTCCCAGCCAATCTCGGCCTTAATCTTATCCGGCGCAATGGCGTACCGTCTGTCATGGCCTTTCCGGTCTTCTACATAGGTGATCAAATCCTCACTTACCAGCTTCTTTCTGGGATCTCCCTCCGGCAGCATCTCCTGCAGGGTTTCCAGAATAATATGGATAATCTCAATATTCTGCTTCTCGTTATGCCCGCCGATATTGTAAGTCTCGCCCAATCGGCCCTGTTCCTGCACCATATCAATGCCCTTAGCATGGTCGTCCACATACAGCCAGTCCCGTACGTTTTTCCCGTCGCCGTATACCGGGAGCTTCTTCCCCTGCAGCGCGTTGTTGATAATCAGCGGAATCAGCTTCTCCGGGAACTGATAAGGCCCGTAGTTGTTGGAACAGTTGGTAATATTGGCCGGGAAATGATAGGTGTCAATATATGCCTTTACCAGAAAATCCGAGCTGGCCTTGCTGGCCGAATAGGGGCTGTGAGGTTCATAAGGAGACGTTTCATAGAAAAAGGCATTCTCATCATCCGGCAGGGAACCATAGACCTCGTCCGTAGATACATGCAGGAATTTCTTCCCTTCCTTATAGCTGCCGTCCGGCAGTTCCCAGGCTTCCCTGGCCGCATTCAGCATTACGGCAGTGCCCAGAACGTTTGTTTGCACAAATACCTCCGGATTCTTGATGCTCCGGTCTACATGGCTTTCCGCAGCAAAATGTACCACCCGGTCAATGTCGTTTTCTGCAAAAATCTTCCGGATCGCCTCCCGATCACAAATATCCGCTTTCACAAAGGTATAATTGGGCTGCTCATCCACACCCTTCAAATTCTCCAGATTGCCTGCATACGTCAGCTTGTCCACATTGATGATGCGGATTTCATCCCCGTATTTACGGAACATATAATGAATATAATTGGAACCGATAAATCCGGCTCCCCCGGTTACTAAATAAGTCCTCATTTCGCTACCTCCAAATGGTTTCTGATTCGTATTATATTAGTACTGGCACTATTTTATCGCTTTCTATAGTACCATAATATCCCTTTTTCTTCAATATCATACTTCCTTTATTTTCCATCCCCTGCTCCCTTATGGCTCCCCGAAGATACGGATCCCGAGCCTTTCTCACCTGTTTCCCGCTCCTTTAAATACGCCTTTGCATCTTTAAAAAAGCTGGCCGCAATCAGAAGGATAATCAGGCCCACCGGAAAAGCCGCGATGATGGACACCGACTGCAGGCTGGCCATGGAATTTTCCGCAAAAATCAGGGCAATCGGAAGCAGGATGAACAAAACCGCCCAAAAGGTCCGTATCCGTTTGTCCGGCTCCTGATTTCCCGGCAGCTCCTTATACGAATAAGAAGAAACCACCATCGTCAAAGCATCAAAAGTCGTGGAATAAAATGCAATCATTGTAATTACCAACAGTATCAATCCCAGCCAGGGCAGGGGAAGCGTCTGAAAAATCCCCACAATCGCCTGGGGCAGGGAACCGCCCTCTGCCAGAAAGCCCAGGGTATCCACCTGTCCCTTCACCTGTTTTGCAAGCCCGTAATTCCCCAGAATGATAAAAGAGGTAAAGGTTCCTGCCAGGCCCCAGAAATAACCGCCCAGCACCGTATTTTTTATGGTTCGCCCTTTGCTGATGGTCCCGATAAAAAAGGGGGTTGCCACACACCACACCATCCAATATGCCCAATAATAAATCGTCCAATCCTGTGCAAAGGTGGATTCCCGCAGCGGGTCCGTCCAGGTCGACAGCGTAATAAAATTCTGGGACAGGGTTCCCAGGGCCGATAATCCGGTTTCCAGGATATACCGGGCTTCCCCGCCGCCCACTAATACATAAATCAATAAAGCAAAAAAGAAATAAGTACAAAAAGAAGCCAGCTTCGAAATCCCCTTCATGCCGAACCATACCGTCAAGGTATACACTACGGCAATCAGAATCAGGATGCCAATCGTCAAAACCACATTGGCGGAAAATCCGAATACATTGCTTAAGGCTTCCGCCAGCAGCGGCGTTGCCAGGGAAAAGGTCGTAGCCGTCCCGGCCAGCAATGCAAAGACTGCCAGCAGGTCAATGAGCTTTCCCCAAAAACCGTCCACCTTTTTTCCCAAGACGGGCCTACAGGCTTCCGAAAAACGCTGGCGGCTCCTGCCCCGTACATGGAGCATAAAACCGAAGGCCACGGCCAGCACGATATAAAAGCTCCAGGGAATCGGCCCCCAGTGAAACAGGGGATACACCGAAGCCCACTGCTGGATACCGCCCATCTCCGCAATATGCGGATCTGCCGCATACAAAGCCCATTCGCACAGGGAATAGAACAAAATATCCGCCGCCATCGTTGAGGTAAAAATCATGGTTCCCCATGCGAAGGAAGAATACTGCGGTCTTTCCAGATTACCCAGCCGGATTTTCCCAAACCGGGAAAACGCCATATAGAGTGAGCACAGGACAAACCCGATCCCAATCAGCATATAATAGATGCCAAACTCATCTCCCAGAAATCCCCGGATGATTCCCAGCATCTCCTGGGAACCCTGGGGCATCAGCATAAACAGTACGCCCAGCACCACAATTCCCCCGAAAGGGATCACCGTAGTGCCCCAATCAATCTTCTCCCGCAGTTTCCCGCCGTCCTGTCCCTGTTTCATCTCTGTCTCCTTTCCCGGATATACCGCGCATCCAACCCTGCCAGCTCCTCTATACTGTCAATTTCTACCAAATCCCCATCCTTTATTTCCCGGATTCCCAATTGATACTCCTTCGGATAGCAAAACAGCGCCACATCGTCCCAGTAAATATCCCGATGCTTTTTTTCCTCAAATTCCAGCTCCAAATGACGCTTCAGCCGTTTCCCGTCCTCTGCCGACCAGAAGGAAACGCTGTAGAGCTGCCAGCCCCGCTGTCCCCCGGTACGGCTGCAGGAGGTAACGATCCCCTTTTCCGTCTGAAGCAGCCACTCCCCGGTGCCCTCTTCCACCCAACGGCAGCAGTAGCCGGAACGCTCAAATTCCGGATTCAAAATTTCCGGGTGGTATACCATCTGATCCCCGTCCAAAATAATCGACTCCGGAATATAATCCCGGGCCGCATACAGAGAGGAAATGTTGTTGCAGGAAGCATAGAAGGGATTTTCCACAATCGTAACCTCCGGATACCGTTCCTTCCATTCCTCAAATTTTTCCTTCAAATACCCAACCACCACGTAAATCTCCCGGATCCCGTTCTGGCTAAGGCCGTCAATCACCGTGTCAATCATCCGTTTGCCATTCACCGAAACCAGCGGCTTCGGCGTGTCCAATGTGATCGGATGCATCCGTTTGCCCATTCCGGCCGCCATAATAATTGCCCGTTTTGCCCTATGCACTTGCTGCCTCCTTACTTGCTGCTTTCCTTTATCCATCCGCGCGTTCCTCCTCTTCACAGCTTTGGAACACCCGGTAGTACTCTTTTGCAAACCGGTACTGGCGCAGGCTGTATTCCCCGAATTCCACCCCGAGCTGACGCTTGTACTCACACCAGTTGCTCCACAGCAGCCCCGCCGCCGCAATATAACAATAAATCTTCTTCCGCACCGGCCGTCCGGCCCCTTCCGGGAAATAGCAGTCGATCAGGCGTTCCACCTGTTCCCTTGTATACATGGAATAGACCGCAAACATTGCAATGTCCAAATGAGGGTCCTGCATCCCCGCATACTCCCAGTCAATCAGCCGGATCCCTTCCCGGGATAACAGGAAATTGTCCGGCACCGCATCTATATGGGTCAGCCCCCAGTCCTTTTCCTGGCTGTCAATGTACGCCTTTAAAGACAGCACATGCTTTTTCGTTTCCTCATAGTCCCGATAAACCGAAGGCGTCGCCCACAGGCTTTCATAAAATTCAATCTGGCCAAACAGATCAAACGTATGTTCTACTTTAAATTTTTTCTCATGGAAACGGCGGAGAAACTGCATACACGCTTTTACTTCCGAAAAATCCTCCGGATCACAATTGTGAACCTCTTCCAAAAATTCCGTAATCTTATATCCGTTCTCCGGATTCATGTAAAAAACGTCGTCGCAAATCTGTGCGTTTTGAATGGCCCGGTAGACCTGGTATTCCTGTTCCCGGTTTATCATCTGCCCCGTCCCCTCTCCGGGAATCCGCATAATATAGGGCCTTCCCTTGCAGCGGAACCGGAACGAGCGGTTCGTCATACCTTTTTTCAAAACCTGTATGTCCTTCACTGCCTCCGGCTTCACCGCAAAAGTTTCTGCCACCAGGCGAAGAACCCTGGAGTCCAGCTGGCTGGAGTTGGAATCCAGCTGCCGCAGCTGTTCAAAGGTATTGATTTCACAAATCTCATTCCCCCGGTCAATTTTTCCCAAAACCAGCATTTTCTGTTTGTCATACAATGATTCTTCCCAGAAGCAGTCCTCATACTGCGGTTCCCGGTTCATCCGCAGCAGGCATTCCCGCACCCTTTGGGCCGTTTCCCCTTCCAGATACGCAATCCCAATCATACGGTTCCCGGGTTCCGCCGGTTTTACCCGCACCAGTTCCCCCTTCCGGTTCAGAAGCACATTGCTCTTATAATGCAGCTCCTCCCCCACCAGGTACCAGGAGTAGGTTTCATATCTGTGAAACGGATTCCCGGCGCACCACAAATCGCAGGGAATCACATATGCGTTGTCCAGATACCGGACTGCTTTTGCCAGGGAGCATAAGTTATTCTTCTGCTCATACTCCCGATTTACGATCAGCTCCACTCCGTATTGATCCATCAGGTATTCGTACTGTTCTTTCATAAAGCCCACTACCACATAAATTTCCGAAATTCCCGCCTCCAAAAGCTGCCGGATCAATCGCTCCGCCAAAGGCTCCCCTTTCACCTCCAGCATCCCTTTGGAAACCTCCTGGTTAATCGGCACCATCCGCATCCCGGTCCCGGCCGCAAGGATCACCGCCCTCCGGGGCCTTTTTTCCTCCAGCCACTCCCGGGCTTCCCGGGTCAGTTTCCCGTCCCCGTCCAGCATCCCGTCCTCCTGCAGGCTTTTTCTCGCCTGATTCACCGAGCCAAGCGCATATCCCAGATCCTCCGCCGCCCTTCGCTGGGAGTCAAAGGAATGCTCCGCAATATATTGTAAAATATCTCCTTCCGTCTTTTTCATCTATAACCGACCTTTCTGCCCTTTTTACGGCTCTGCATACCTTCCTTGTTCCGATTGTTCACATTATCTGTTTTTCCAACTTTCATGAACGCTTAATGGCAAAAAAATGCCGTCCTCTAAGTGACCTTAAATTCCGGCACAAAAAGTGTTCTCTTTCCATCTGATATTTCCTTAAAACTGTTTCTATTCTAGCGCACTTTTTTATTTTTGTCAAATATATTCTGACGCCTTCCCGTGATCCTGCCTGCCATAGGCTACAAGCGATTGGATTTCTCACTGGATTGATATAATTTTTCAATCAGCAATGCAATGGGTTTGGGCCAGAACTTCCGAAACACCAATAAATCCTCCTGCTTTCTCATATTATTTTCCAAAAGCCCCGATGTGGTGGATTCCTGGTGGATCCGATGCATCATCAACGGTTCTGGCGCATAGGCAAATGCCCCTTTTCTTCTGGACAGCTCCTCCCATGCCTGCCAGTCAATATTGCTCTTCATATTATCCTGAAACAGCGGAATGGGGATCTTCGACTTTACCATCGTTACCGCCGGGCAGCAAATCGCAGAGCCAAAGGACAAAATCCGTCTCCGGACAAACCTGCTGTTCCAAAACGGCGAAAACCGCAGCGGGAACAGCATCAGCCTTTTTATCCGCAGCAGCTTATTTTTTAACACCTTCCGGGAACCCCTTAATTCACAATAATCGGTAAACAGCAGAATTGGATTTTTTGCTTTTTCATATAACTCCACAATGCCCCTGGAATAACCAGGCAGGTACAAATCGTCCTGATGGGCCAGGGTAATCAGCTCTGTTTTTGCGCTCTGCAAACCAAAATTCCAATCATTCGCGATCCCGGATTCCCCTTCATTTACATACATCTCAATCCCATATTTTTCCGCAATACCTGAAATATAGTCATTGGGCGTTCCGGTCGTCAAAAGAATCCGGCTTTTATATTCTTGTTTTTTTAATGACTGAATACATTTTTCCAGATAAGGGCTTTCTTTATAGGCGCAAATTACAAACGTATGTAATTCCGAAATATCTTTCTGCATTTTTTCTCTCCCTATATTCTTGGTTTCCGGGCCTTCAGGACTGCTTTGAGTCCTTCTGCTTTTCCTCAAGTTCCTTCAGCCTTGTATCCTCATCCTGGGTCCGGATGGCTACCTCCGAGGACAAAACAGATACTTTTTCTTCCAATTGGGACACAACAATGGATAACGTAAATATCTTTTCCAAAAGAAGACAAATAATCATTAAAAATACCAGATTCGCCGGGGAATCAATGCCGAGCAAATCGCTTAAATAAAAAGAAAGCTGCGGAAAAATTGCCAGGATCAGCAGCAATCCGCTAAAAAACATCCAAAAAATCGCATCTTCCATTTTTACCTTTGATTTTCTGATTTTGTGAAGGATCCACCAGGTTGTCCCGATGGAAACCAGCACCAAAAGAATCCGCATAATGCCAGACATTAATGAACCTCCTTTTCCCGGATGCGTACCCATTGAAATACAAGAATGGAAAACAGCATTTTCAACATATACCAGATGGAACCCTTAAAATTCAAATAGCTGACCCCCGCTGTCCGCTCATACATTTCCACCTGTACTTCTTCGATTTTTATTCCGCAATTCAGCAAATAAGCCAGCGTATCCGGCTCCGGGCTATAGTGAATATTATATCCGAATTTTTTTATCATCTTCTTATTAAATAACCGCATTCCGGAGGTTACATCCTGAATCCGCTTTCCGCCGGTTGTAATATAAATCGCCCAGGATATCAATCTGCTTCCCAGCATTCTCATGGATTTCGACTTTTTTTTGGTCTTAAAGCGGGAACCGATTACAATATCCGCGCCACTTCTTTGCATTTCCTCCATCAAGTCCTGAATGCAGCCGGGCTCATGCTGCCCATCCCCGTCCAGCTGCAGGACATAATCGTATCCATGAAAATTCGCATACCGCATACCGCTTTTAATTGCTCCTGACAATCCCACATTAACCGGTAAATCCAAAAAGTGATACTGCTTATTTTTGCAAATTTTACGGGTATTATCTGTCGAGCCGTCGTTCACGATAATATAGTCATACTGCGGATATTTTTCAATCAATTGATCCACAACCCGTTCTATATTCGCTTCTTCGTTGTAAGCCGGGATTACCACGAGTATTTCCATTGCATCCTCTCCTTTGTTCCTCTGTGCTTCACAATTTCATGTATAAAAACCCTGCAGCATGCTGCAGGGTTTTACCCAAAGGGCAATTTAAACCCTTGTAATACCGAAATACATGCCTTTTGTAAGCCTCGTTCCGCCCCGGGCGGTACATGCTCCAAGGATCTCGAATGTTACATCTCCTTCATATATTCCGCAATCGCTTCCTTCCAGTCCGCCATCCGGTAATCACTGGTCAGCCTTAACATATAATTATCCAGGACGGAATAGGCCGGACGCTTTGCCGATGCCGGATTCCTGCGCTGGTATTCCTCCGTGGTGATATATTCCACCTCCGTATCCTTACCTGCCAAACGGAATACCTCACTGGCAAAAACCGCCCAGCTGCAGCTTCCCTCGCAGGTCCCGTGGTATAAGCCGTAATTCTCCGTAGGCTCCAGAACATGGATCATCCGGGCCAGCTCCATGGCGCTGGTGGGGCTGCCGAACTGATCCGAAACTACGCTGACCTTGTCATGGGTTTCCGCCAGACGCAGCATGGTCTTTGCAAAATTCTTTCCATCCCCGTACAGCCACGCCGTCCGTATGATAAAATACTTGTCCGCGAACTGTTGTACGAACCGTTCCCCTTCCAGTTTTGTCTTTCCGTATGCGCTGTTGGGCGCCACATCGTCAAATTCCGTATAGGGACGGCTTCCGTCTCCTGCAAATACATAGTCGGTGGAAACATGCATCAGCTTTGCACCCACATCTGCGGCCCCGATGCTTAAATTCCGGGCTCCAATGGCATTGATCTGGTATGCCAGATCCCACTGTTCCTCACACTTGTCCACATTGGTGTGGGCCGCGCAATTGATGATCACATCCGGGCGGGTTTCCCGCACCAGGGCAAGGACTTCTTCTACCTTTGTAATATCCAAAGCCCGGATTCCCTCTCCTTCTACCACATCCGTATTGATAAATTCCACTTCTTCCTGCTGATATACCTTATTAATCGCCCTTCCAAGCTGTCCGTTGCAGCCGGTTACCAAAATTTTCTTCACAATATCTACCTCATTTCCTGATTTTTTACAGCAGTTTCTGCCACGCTCCCCGGAATTCCCCGAAGCTGTATGTTTTATGAATGCTCCCGCTCTGCACAAAGCAAAGCCTGCTCAATCACATCATCCATGTCGTAATACTTATATTGCCCAAGACGTCCGCCGAAAATTACGTTTTTTTCTTTTTTTGCAAGGTTTTGATATTTTTCAAACAATGTGTTATTCGTTTCGTCGTTCATGGGATAATACGGCTCATCCCCCGGCTGCCAGTCTGCAGGATATTCCCGGGTTACTACGGTTTTCTCCTGGTTCCCAAATTCGAAATGCTTATGCTCAATGACCCTGGTATAGGGCGTTTCCCGGTCGGTAAAATTAACCACCGCATTCCCCTGGTAATTTTCCATATCCAGCTCTTCGGTTTCAAACCGCAGGCTGCGGTACTCCAAAGTTCCGAAGCAATGCCCGAAGTAATCATCCAGCATCCCGGTGTAGACCACCTTGTCCGCCATGGCCAGATACTCTTCCTTCTTCAAAAGGAAATCCTCTCCCAGCCGCACCTGGCAGCCCCGGAGCATGGATTCCACCATCTTTGTATAGCCTCCGATCGGAATCCCCTGGTACAAATCGTTAAAATAGTTGTTGTCATAGGTAAAACGAACCGGAAGCCGCTTGATAATAAAGGCCGGAAGCTCCGTTGCAGACCTTCCCCACTGCTTTTCCGTATAGCCCTTGACCAGTTTTTCGTAAATATCCCTTCCGACCAGGGAAACTGCCTGTTCTTCCAGGTTTTTCGGCTCCGTAATCCCGCTTTCCGCCACCTGCTTCTGAATCTGTTCTTTTGCTTCCTGAGGCGTTACTACACCCCACATCCGATTAAACGTATACATGTTAAAAGGCATACTGTAAAGCTCGCCCTTATAATTGGCAATGGGACTGTTGGTATAACGGTTAAACCGGGCATGTTGGTTTACATAATCCCAAACCCTGTCATTACTGGTATGAAAAATATGTGCGCCGTACTTATGGATCTGGATACCTGCCTGCTCATAGGTATAGACGTTTCCGGCAATATGGTCCCGTTTGTCAATCACCAGGCATTTCTTTCCCTTCTTTACGGCTTCGCAGGCAAAAACCGCGCCAAAAAGCCCGGCGCCTACAATCAAATAATCGTACTTCATACTGTTCTCCTTATGTCAGGAGGGCAGAAAGCCTTCCGGCCCTTCTGCCCCTGGTTCTCACTCTCCCAACCCGTTTTCAATTGCTGCAATTACCGTTTCCAAAGCAATTTCTTCATCTTCGCCTTCGCAGAAGAATTCCACTTCATCCCCGGATTTGATACAGGCTCCCAATACGCTTAGTACACTTTTGGCATTGGCCGTATTGTCTCTGAACTGAAAGGTAATCAAAGACTTAAACTGCATTGCTTCTTTGCACAGAATTCCTGCCGGTCTTAAATGCAGTCCTGTAGGGTTTTTTATTACCACCTTTTGACTAACCATTTTGTATGCCTCCCATTGCTTTTGTGCTATAGCATATTCCTCGTAATTAACTCTGCCAACACCTTTGCTTCCTTCTCAATCTCTTCCTGATTCTTTCCTTCTATCATTACACGGACCAGCGGCTCCGTTCCGGAAGGACGGATCAGTACCCGGCCCTCTCCGGCAAACCGTTTTTCCAAATCGGAAATCGCCTGGGCAATTTCCGGGTATTCCATATACTTATCTTTTTTATGGGTGGGCACTTTGGCATTCACCAGCGCCTGAGGCAGCACTTCCATAATCTGCGCCAACTCTGACAGCTTCCTGCCGCTCTTTACCATTACTTCCAGCAAATGCAGCCCGCTTAGCAGTCCGTCCCCGGTAGTACTTTCATCCAGGAAAATAATATGCCCGGACTGCTCGCCGCCGATGTTGAAGCCGTTCTCCAACATATTCTCAAGCACATAGCGGTCGCCGACCTTCGTGCGCTCAATATGAATCCCGTTCTTCTCTCCCATCAGGGTAAAGCCTAAGTTGCTCATTACCGTAGCTACAATGGTATCCTTTTTCAAAGTCCCTTTTTCCTTCATGTAGCTGCCGATGATAGCCATAATCTGATCGCCGTCTACTTCATTGCCCAGCTCATCCACAGCCAGCATACGGTCTGCGTCACCGTCAAAAGCCAGGCCCACATCTGCCTTCTCATATACCACTCTGGCCCGCAGCTCATCCATATGGGTAGACCCGCAGTTGGCGTTGATATTCGTGCCGTCCGGGTTGGTATGTATGGCTACCAGATTTGCCCCCAGCCCCTTCAGCGTTTCCACTGCCGTATAGTACGCAGCCCCTTCCGCACAGTCAATCACGATCTTCAGGCCGCTCAGATCTACCGGAACCGTCTTCTTCATGAAGAACACATATTCTTCCCTGGCATCCATCCGGTAAGCAACGCTTCCGATCCCGGAACCAATCGGCATCTTAATATCCTTCATTCCGCTCTGGATCAGCTCTTCGATTTCGTCTTCCAGCTGATCGGAAAGCTTATAGCCTTCCCCGTTAAAAAACTTAATTCCGTTGAATTCCATCGGGTTGTGGGAGGCAGAAATCACCACTCCCGCATCCACCTTGTGCTTTTTCGTCAGATATGCAATTGCCGGCGTCGGCATTACACCCATGTATACCGCGTTGGCCCCTACCGAGCAAATCCCTGCCATCAGGGCATTGGCCAGCATTCCACCGGAAATCCTGGTATCGCAGCCCACAATAATCGTAGGCTGATGGGCCTTTTCCTTTGTCAGTACATAAGCCCCTGCCTGCCCCAGCTTCATGGCCAGGTCAATCGTCAACTCTTTTCCTGCAACGCCGCGTACACCGTCGGTTCCAAACATTCTACCCATTTTATTTCCCTCATCTCTCAAACTTTCAATTACAAGCTCTAATCATTTCCGGTGCCCGGCTTCGCCATCGTAGAGGTGCTGTCCGAACTTCCGTTCGATCCGTTTCCGGTACTTCCGTTCTCCCCGGTACCGCTATTTTCGCCGCTATCCGTGCCGCCTGTTCCTCCGTTTCCGGTACTGGCAGTTCCTCCGCTTCCGCCGCTTCCGGTTCCGCCATTCCCGCTTCCGCCGCTGTTTCCTCCGGTATCCGTCCCGGCAGTCCCTCCGCTTCCGCCGTTGTTTCCGCTGCCGTTACTTCCTCCTCCGGTACCTCCGCCGGTCCCTTCATCGTCCTCGTTTTCGTCTTTATTATTTCCACCGGTTCCGCCGCCCTGGTCGCCGTTTTCATTGGCGCCGCCATTTCCGATCTGATTTCCGGCGCCGTCTTCATTGGTGTTCTCCTCTTCCTTATTCATTATATGAACATGAAGCGTAACGGTTCCCACCACCTCAAATCTTTCATCCAATGTTACTTCGGCCGCCACCGCATGAACTCCTACCGGCAGGTTCAACAGGTTCACGCTGACCTGGATCTGGCTCTCCGTCAGCTCCGAAAGCTCTTCGCCCATTCCCCGCACCGGAATCGTCAGCTTCGTTTCCTCAAAGGTCACATCCAGATTCTCCGGCTGGTTCAAAATCTGCAAGGCTTCCATCGGGAGCTCCATATTCCTGACTTCCAGCTGTTCAATCATTGCTTTTACTGCGATCTTATTCTCGTCACTGTTCACCAGGGATACCCCCAGCGCGTCTAAGTAAGGCGTGATATCTATGCTGTTTTCCACATCTCCGGTAGCTCCCTCCAGATCAATCGCATCTTCCGGAATCCGTATTCCCTGAATCTGATTCAGAACGGAAGGCTCCCCTTTGATCATAATCGTTTCCGGCGCATATTCAAGCTCTATAAACCGATATCCCTCTGCCGGGGTCCCGCTGGCCGTACAATAAACCGGAACCTGCTTGGTTCCTAAAATCTGTACGCTCACTTCAATCCTGCTTTGACTTAGGCTCACCCGGTCCGACTGGATCACCGCGCCGTTCTCATCATACAATACCGGCTCCACATTTACGTTAATATCTTCCGCCAGACCTTCTACGTCTACGCTGGTTACCACCTTGCTGACACGGGATACAATGGATCTGGGGCCGGATATCTTAATCAGGTTCGGGCTGGCCGTAACATCCCCGATCGCAAATCCTTCTGCCGGATTTCCTTTGGTTTCGTAGGAAATATACGCCTGTTTCGTTGCCAAATCCTCCAGCCGGATCTGCATATTCACGGTTTTCTGTGTAATGGTAAGTTTGTCCTCAAACCGTTTTGCCGCACTGTTCACGGAAATATTGATCGGAACCAGTTTTTCATCGCTGTTTCCGGCAATATCCACAATCTGGCTCAAATCCGCCGTCGCCACAAAGTCGGAGCCGTCCAGCTTATCCATATAGGAGCGGTCCCCCTTCACATAAAAGACCGCCCGGTCCGTCTGCCCGACCGGATCGTAGGTCTTCCCCATATCCTCCAAAACCTCGTTATTGATTACGGTTACAGGTATCGTAAAGGTGTTGGTGATTTTCGGATTATTAAAATTCACAACCACCAGCCACAGAATTACTGCAATCACAATAGACAAAATCTTCAGGCCCGGATTATTTGCCAGATGCTTCATCAGTTTTTTGACCATTCTTCCGCCTCCTTCGCCATAATCGGAATTTGTCCGTATCAATGGAACGATTCTGTATAAAGCCCAGCTTTCGTTTCAGATTCTCCGCATCCAGATTGCGGAACAGTTCTCCCCCGATGGCTGCCGAAATATTTCCGGTTTCCTCCGAAACCACTACCACCAGTGCATCCGAAACCTCGCTGACCCCTACTGCCGCCCTGTGCCGGGTTCCCAGGTCCTTACTAAGCCCCATATTGTCCGACAACGGCAGATAACAGGTGGCAGAAACGATCCGGTTTCCCCGAATAATAACGGCGCCGTCATGCAAAGGTGTATTATGCTCAAAAATATTAATCAAAAGCTGGCTGGAAACCAGGGAATCCAGCATAATCCCCGTCCGCTCGAATTCCGTCAGTACCATATCCTGTTCCACTACAATCAACGCTCCGGTTTTCACCTTCGCCATCTCCAGGGAAGCCTTCGTAATCTCCGCAACGGTCTTTTCACTGAAACGCAGCTGATCTTTTTGCGAATCAAAATTAAATATCGAAGTTATGAAATTCTTTCTGCCCAACGACTCCAGGGCCCTCCGCAGCTCCGGCTGAAATACAATTACCACCGCAATCACTGCCACATTAATGGTCTTGCCTACAATCCAGAGTATGGTACTCATCTGGAACAGGGCGGCGATCAGGCAGAAGATTACAATGATAATTATGCCCCGCAGCAATACCCAGGCACGGGTATTTTTTACCCACACCAATATATTATACACCAATAAAGAAATGATAATAATCTCTACAAAATCTATCCGGTTAAACCTGGGGATACTAAACCCATACAAGTACTTCTCTACAAAAGCATTCACCATCCCTAACAGATTCTGTATCATTTTATCACTTCCTTTCTTTCTCAGTCATCCAGCAAATCCTGGTCAATATCAAACTCGTCCGCTAAATCTTTCTTATTAATTCCGGTATTTTTCCTCTTGTTAATCTGCTTTACCTGTTTCTCCGTGGTAGAAACATATACCTTCGGAACTGCTTTTACATAATAATAATATTCGTCATCCTCGAACTGCACCCGCTCTGTCCTGGAGTAATCCAGGTGGAACAGGAAAAATTCCATTAAAAATCCTATCGCAAAGGCTGCGGCCGTTCCCAGTACCCGCTGCAGGATATGGTCGGTATTCCCAATCAGAAAGCTTCCGGCCAAAAGTACGGTCAGATTAAAAACGTTTCCCAGGCAAATGGCAATGGTCCAGGCATGGCTGATCGACTGCCTGCGGATGCCGTATATCAGCAGCACCGTCAGGACAAAAGCCAGAACCGTCACATAGAGCTCCTGGTTCCTGACCAAGGACTGAAGCAGAAGCGTAAATTTGCCAAGCACATTCTCTTCTTCCACCGTAACCAGCATCTGTTCGTTGGCCTGCACGCCTTTCAGAAAATAGTAAAAAATCAACCCGCAAACCATAGACAGGGCCGAATAAGGTTCCTTCCCCAGCCCAAGCGCCGTCGGCATAACCTCCGGGATCTGAAAATGGCACAAAACCGGTGTCAGAACCGTACTTAACCCGTTCTTAGGCGCCAGCTTATAGTACATGAAAAACATCAGCAGAAGCAAAAGCAGCGCCACCACACATGCTTCCAGCGATAATGCGTACAGGTGCAGCAGGATCAGGACCGCACCCAAAACAGCTGTCACATTCACCGGCAAAAAAGTACAAACCAACGCCAGCAGAATCGAAATTGCCGGGCTCTTCAGCCGGTCCATATAGCCGATTTCCGAATTAATCAATAAAAATGCCGTAATTGCCACTGCGAAGCGTATGGCCGGTTTGATATAAATATCGAACTTTCCATAGAAGCCCCGCAGCATCTCTCTCCATTCCAAAATTTTAGTCATAACCGTCCTCCGGCTCAATCCACAGGAAGCATCTTTTCCTCCCGTTCATAGAGCTTTTCTACCTTTTTCAGCCTGCTGTAGTACAGCTTCTGCTTCTTCTGTCCTTTTCGATAACGCAGATTGGCCACAATCCAGGCAATCACCTGGTAAAAAACTACAAATAAAATATATTTTACCACAAATCCCTTCGCATATTCATAATAATCCATTTGATACAGCATCTTTTCCAAATCATCCAGCCGGTATAAAATGGACAATGCCGTTATAATGCAAAAAGCTATGGTAGAATAAAGGAACGTCTTTATCATTTGAATCCCGACATAGTCTCCCCGATAATACTGGCTCATGGGCATATATTCTTTTCCTTCCCCCTGCTCATAAGCGGCCAGGCGGGTCATAAGCCTGATTCTTTCCGTATTCAGCATATGTCCTCCTTCCCATGTCTGCCCCGGGCATTCCTGATATCTCCTTGGTTCATCAAAAACTGCCGCAGATACGGCAGTCTTCCTATGTGTTCTTATTTATCCAGGAAACGCATGCGATCCTTGCCCTTATTCTTGCTCTTGGTAACTTCCGGTTCCGCCGGAGCCGGAGCAGAATATGCACTTCTCAAATCGCCCTGCAGCTTGTTCTTACAGCTCTCGCAAAAACGTCCCATCCGAATTGGCCCGCCGCACATCTCACATTGCAGGAACACGCCGGAATCCTCGGAAAAGATCAAACGTTCCTCGCGGACCCACTGTTTCAGCTGCTTCACACTGACGTCGCACTGCTCAGACACATCATTGATCGGTGCACTCCGGTTCTCGCGCACAAACTCCTTCACCACCTGAAACTTCTCTTCCAATGCTCCCTTGCAGCCCTCACACATTTGCGGACCTGCCAAGTAATTAAATAATCTGCCACAGGATCTGCAATTTCTCACATCCATAAAACATCCCTCCTACCAACCTCTGCCAATACTGACGCTGACAAAGTATACGTCGGAAGCCCCGGCTTCTTTCAGAACCTCCGCAGCCCCATCCATAGTACTTCCTGTTGTAAAAATATCATCCACCAATAAGATACGCTTTAATTGTACATTATTTTGCACGATTTTAAAAGCATTTTTGAGATTATTTTTTCTTTCTTTGTCATTTAATTCCTTTTGGGGCCTCGTATCCACACAACGTACCAGCAAATTGCCCAATACCGGGATTCCCATCTGCCTCCCGATTTCTTCGGCAATAATCCCGGCCTGATTATATCCCCGTTGCCTTCTGCGTTTTCTGTGCAGGGGAACCGGCAGAATCATCTGAATCCTCCTATCGCGGATCCATCTCCCATAAACGCGTACCAGTTCCTGACCATAAGCAATCCCATACTCCCGGCGGTTGGCATACTTCAGCCGATAGACGGACTGCTTTACTTCATCCCTGTACACCCACAGCGCCTTTCCCTGGGTAAAGCCATGCGTCTGGCGCATACAATCGCCGCAGAATTCCGTCCGCTGGTCCGTAACCGGTTTCCCGCATTTTTTACAGGCAGGCTCCCCCACATATTCGATGCTCCTTTGGCATTCCGGACAGATGGGATATTCCCATTTCCCGAAAGACCCCGGAATCGTGCGGTCACAAATAGGGCATCGCAGGGGATACAGAAGATGCAGGCTTTCCTTCCACAGCCGGCTCAATTGGTTCATATCATTCCTTTCCAAGTCCGGCATCCCTGACCGGATTTTCCGGCAAGGATACTTCAGGATACCAAAAACCGGTTGTTTCGGAAGCGAACCTCTTATCCAACCGGCTTCTATTATCGTACCATATATTGCCTGAAAAAACTATGAATTTTTTCTAAATTTTTTTGATTTCATATGAAAGGATTCCGGCTCTCTGACACATTCTGCCTTATCCCGGCCGCATTTGTCTGAAACGGCTGTCAGGAAAGCATCATGCGGTCATTGGCAAATTCCCCATGGCTGGCCTCTTCAAATTTCTCCATTAAATGGGATACCTTCAGCTGCTTTTTCTCTTCCCCTTTCACATCGTAAATGATATTCCCTTCATGCATCATAATCAACCGGTTTCCCAGGCGGATGGCATCCTTCATATTATGGGTAATCATCAGGGTCGTAAGGTTGTTTTTCTCCACCAGCTCTTCCGTCAGCTTCAGTACCTTTGCCGCCGTCTTCGGGTCCAGCGCCGCTGTATGTTCATCCAGCAGCAGTACCTTGGGCCGCTGCAGCGTCGCCATCAAAAGAGTCAGGGCCTGCCGCTGTCCGCCGGACAAAAGCCCCACCTTAGAGGTCATGCGGTCCTCAAGCCCCAGATCCAGCATCTTCAGGGCTTCATGATAATTCTCTTTTTCCGCTTTGGAAATCCCCCAGCTTAGTCCCCGCCGTTTCCCTCTCCGGTAGGCCATTGCCAGGTTCTCTTCGATCTCCATATCTGCCGCTGTCCCCATCATCGGGTCCTGGAACACCCGGCCCAGGTACGCGGCCCGTTTATAATCCGGCTTTCTTGTGACATTCGCCCCGTCAATAATGACGGCCCCGGAATCCACGGGATAAACTCCCGCAATCATGTTCAGCATTGTGGATTTTCCGGCTCCGTTTCCTCCGATCACGGTTACGAAATCTCCCGGTGCAAGCTTCAGGTTCACGCCGCTTAAGGCTTTCTTTTCATTGATGGTCCCGCGGTTGAATGTCTTTTTCACGTTTTTCAATTCCAGCATGACAGAATCCTCCTATTCTTCCACCTGCGGCTTATTCCTGTGGCGTTCAATCAGTACAGGAACCGCAAGGGCAACCGCAACCAGCAGGGCGGAAAACAGCTTGGTATCGGAGGTATCCACCCAGCCCGCCTGCATTACCACTGCAATAACAATCCGGTAAATGATGGAGCCTGCAACCACGGAAAACATTTTCATGCCGAAGGATTTCCCCCAGCCAAAGAGCACGTTTCCGATTACGATGGCTGCCAGCCCGGTTACAATTGCACCCTGTCCGGAATTTACGTCCGCATATCCCTGAGACTGGCAGACCAGGGCGCCGGAAAGGGCTACCAGCCCATTGCTGATCGCCAGGCCCATTGCTTTCATCAGACGGGTATTTCCACCCAATGCTTTCACCATGGCCTCGTTATTTCCGGTAGCACGTATCTCACTTCCCACCTCGGTTCCGAAAAACCAATACAGGATCAGAGTCACTATCACAACAGCCAGAATCCCGATCAGCAGGGAAGTATAGGAATTCTTCATCTCCGGAAACAGCTTGGCAAACTTGTCCACAATCGTATCCAGCTTTAAAAGGGGCGTATTGGAACGTCCCATAATCCGAAGATTTACGGAATACAACCCCAGCTGGGTCAGAATCCCGGCCAAAATCGCCGGAATATCAAACACGGCATGCAGAAGCCCGGTTACAGCCCCTGCAACGCCTCCTGCCACAATAGCCAGTAAAATGGCCGGCAGGGGATGCATTCCGTTTACAAGGCACATGGCACATACGCTGCCTCCCAAAGCAAAGCTCCCGTCTACGGTCAAATCCGCAATATCCAAAACTTTATATGTTATGTAAACTCCAAGTGCCATGATGCCCCACAAAACGCCCTGTGAGAAAGCACCCGGCAAAGATGAGAGAATACCTGCTATCACACCCATGTTCTTACCTCCGGTGTTTCCTAATTATTCGGATGCATCCACTATCGTTTTCAGATCATCCTGTGCTTATTCATACTTGGATGCGTCAATCGAAATTCCCAGAGCACCCGCTGTTTCTTCATTATAGCTAAATTCGCAGTCTGCCGCTTCCAGATAGCCGATGGGCGTAGTTGCCGTCTCTGCTTCGCCCTTTAAAATCGCGGCTGCCTGAGCTGCGGTGAGCTTGCCCAGGTTGAAGTAGCTAAGCCCAAAGGTTGCAAGGGCGCCGTTATCAACCATTCCGCTCTCGCCGCCGATGACTGCAAGCCCTGCTTCCGTGGCCAGCATGGAAACTGTTGCCATTCCCTCTGCCACTTTATTATCCGTAGGTGCATAAATCGCATCTACCTTGCCCTTCATGGAATCCACAACCGCTTGAATCTCATCCAGAGTAGAGAACGTATATTCTTCTCCGGTCATCCCCAGGGAATCCAGGGCTTCCATTGCCAGGTCTGCCTGGAACTTGGAATTATCTTCTGCGGAACAGTAAAGAACACCTACCGTTTTCGCTTCCGGCAGTAATTCATGGAGCAGTGTAATCTGTTCCTTAACCGGGGTCAGATCGGACGTTCCGGAAACGTTTCCGCCGGGAGCGTCATTGCTCTCTACCAGTCCGGAGCTGGCCGGATCTGTAACAGCCGTAACCAAAATCGGAATTTCGGTAGTCTTGCTGGCTGCTGCCTGAGCTGCCGGGGTTGCAATTGCAAGAATCAAGTCCACGCCGTCGTTTACAAACTTCTCTGCAATGGTCAGGCAGTTGGACTGATCTCCCTGGGCATTCTGATAATCTACGGTCAGGTTCTTGCCGTCCTCAAAGCCCGCTTCCTTCAGACCTTCCATAAACCCTTCATAAGAAGCATCCAGAGCCGGATGTTCTGCCAGCTGGATGACTCCGATTCTGAACGTTTCCCCGTCTCCTGCCGCTTCGGCACCTTCCGCCTTTTCCGTCTGGTCTGGGTCTTCCTGGCTGCCGTCGTCTGCCGTTCCTTCCTTATCCTCTGTCCCGGCGTCTTCCTTATCCTCTCCTGCGGCGCCTGCTTCACTCTGGCTGCCGTTGTTCTTTTCATCCTCTTTCGAGCCGCAGCCTGCCAGTACGGACGCTGCCAAAGCCGTAATCATCAAAATTGCCAACAACTTCTTTTTCATGATATGATTCCTCCTCTTTCTCACTTTAACGCGCAAACGCGCTAATACCATACCATGATAACACCCACAGACCGGATTCGTCAAGCCCTAACTTCCAATAAACGCTGTTTTAAACCGGAAAAACGCTGCCGTTCATTGGTATTTCCAATCATTTCCTGAAAAGTCGCATCATTTCCCACTAATGTCACACATTTTCTTGCCCGGGTTACTGCCGTATACAGCAGGTTCCGGTTCATCAAAAGCCTGGGACCGCTCAAAAGCGGAATCACCACGGCAGGATATTCACTGCCCTGGGATTTATGGATGGTAATGGCATAGGCCAATTCCAGTTCATCTAACTGCTTGAAACTGTATTCCACTACCTTCCCTTCATCAAATTCTACGGTCATAATTTCCGAAAAGCTCTGGATACTCCGGACGATTCCCATATCCCCGTTGAACACGCCTGTCCCCTTGTCAATCGGAATCCCATACTTACTGCGTATTTCCCATTCCAGCTGATAGTTATTTTTCGTCTGCATCACCTTGTCCCCTTCCCGGAACAGGCCCTGCCCGTATTCCTTCTCCTTTTTCTCCGGCTCCGGCGGATTCAGATACTGCTGTAAAATAGAATTCAGCCGTTCCACTCCCAGAAGCCCTTTCCGCATAGGAGTCAGCACCTGAATTTCATAGGGCTTTGCATCCACAAACTTCGGCAGCTTCTGCTGAATCAATTGTATCACGATACTGATAATCACGTTCGCTTCATAACGCTTCAGGAAAAAAAAGTCCATGCTCTTGTTATCCAAAACAACCGCTTCTCCCCGGTTAATTTTGTGGGCATTCACGATAATATCGCTCTGGCTGGCCTGCCTGAAAATCTTCGTCAGGCGCACCACATGGAACACATCGGAATCAATGATGTCCTTCAGCACATTCCCCGGCCCCACACTGGGAAGCTGATTCACATCCCCCACCAGAATCAGGCGGGTTCCGGGTACCACAGCTTTCAGCAGGGCGGCAATCAGGGAAATATCCACCATGGACATTTCATCAATAATAATGGCATCCGTTTCCAGGGGATTCTGCTCATTCCGTTCAAAGCCCGCATTCCCTTCCGCGCCGCCGTTTAACTCCAATAGGCGGTGAATGGTCTTTGCTTCATATCCGGTCGTCTCACTCATGCGTTTTGCGGCCCGCCCCGTGGGAGCAGCCAGAAAAATATCCATCCCTTCCATTTCAAAATATTTGATAATGGTATTGATGGTTGTGGTTTTTCCGGTTCCGGGGCCTCCGGTAACGACCAGCAGGCCATTTTTTACCGCTTCTTTCACAGCCTCCGCCTGCAGGGGATCCAGTTCCACCCCGGTGTTTTTCTCAATCCGGGAAATTCTCTGCCGAATTTCGGGTTCCGGCACGTCATAGGATACATTCAGTTCCCGCAGCAGCACGGCCGTATTGTTTTCCAGATAATAATACACAGCAGCATAAATATACAGCCGTCCTTCCGTTTCCTTTATCACCAGCTTCTTTTCCATTGTCAGATCCATGTAATGCTTTTCCATATAGGAATCGTCCACTCCCAGCAGCTCTGACGCTCGTCTGGTCAGTTCCTCCTTCGGCAGGCAGGTATGACCGTCCGCCGCTGCCTGGAACAGCACATACAAAATCCCGCTCCGAATTCGGAAATCAGAGTCCGTATGAATCCCGACCTTTGCTGCAATTTCGTCTGCAATTTTAAAGCCGATCCCCTGAATATCGTCTGCCAGCCGATAGGGGTTTTCCTTCAGGATCCCATAGATTTCCTGGCCGTACTGTCGGTAGATTTTCACGGCAAGCGTCAGGGAAATGCCGTATTTCTGTAAAAAAATCAGGGCTTCCCGCAGTTCCCGCTTTTCCTCCACCTGTTCTGCAATCTCCATGGCTTTCCGCTGGCTGATCCCTTTCACTTCCATGAGACGCTCCGGCTCTTCTTCAATAATCCGGAAGGTATCCTGCTTAAATCTGCGCACAATTCGAGAGGCCAGGGCAACTCCGATTCCTTTGATTGCTCCTGACCCCAAATAACGTTCTATGGATAAAATATCTTCCGGCGCTTTCACCTGAAAACGCTCTACTTTAAATTGTTCTCCGTAAGAAGGATGGCTGGTATAGCTTCCCTCAGCCTCTATGGACTCTCCCTCCCCGATCACATGGAAGGTTCCCACACAGGTAACCTCTTCTTCCTGGCACACCAGATTCAAAACCGTATAGCCGTTTTCCTCGTTCCGGTAAATGATATGCTCTACAAATCCTGTTATCGTTTCCATCAATAACCCCTTATAATCTGCCTTATAAGTTGTAATTGCGCTTCATCTGCTCATACAAGGTCTGGGCAAGGCCAAGCCCGCTGCCTTCGGTACTGTCCTCCGCCAGATTCTTCAGCATCTCGTCCTTATAATAATCCTGCAGCTGCTTCGTGGATGCGGACTTCCCCTCTGAAGATTCCGGCACCATTTTCTGCATAGCCTTGAACATTTGTTCGACAAAGTACGCTTCAAAATCTTTGCAAACATCCATCAGCTCATCTTCCGTTGCTTTGGACAAATCCGTATTCAGGGTTTCTTCCAGGGAATTAGTGCCGCCCGTGGTATAATTGGTGTTGTATAAACTGTTCAGACTGTCAATTGGTAAACTCATATACTCTCACTCCTGTTAACGTTTCAGCTGATTTGCCTGCCCCAGCATATCGTCCGAAGCCTGAATGGCTTTGGAATTCATCTCATAAGCACGCTGGGCCACAATCAGGTTCACCATCTCATCTGCCACCTGGACGTTGGAGCCTTCCAGATATTTCTGCCGTACCTCGCTAAGCTGCAGGTTCGGCGTAGTTGCTTCATTCAATGCCTCTCCGGAAGCGGCTGTTACATTAAACAACCCGTTGGCCAGCTTCTCCAAGCCTGCCGGATTATTGAACTGGAACAGTCCCAGATTCATGTTCAAGTTTACATAATTATTATCCCGATCCCGATAGCCGAAATTGCCTTCGCTGTCGATCTCCAGGGTACTTGCATTGGCATCCGCCGGGAATGCAATCGGCTGCCCTTCGGAATTCAATACCGGATATCCTTCTGCAGTAGCCAGCATCATGCTTCCGTCATTCTGGATACTGATCTTAAAGTCACCGTTTCTCGTATAGTAGGTGTTACCGTCCGCTCCCCGCACCGAGAAGAATCCGTCCCCGTTTATGGCAAACGCCGTAGGACTCTCACTGGCTAAAAACGGCCCCTGTTCAAAGCTGGACGTAATTGCCACAATTCTGGTACCAAGGCCCACCTGTGCCGGAATCGGCTTCTCCTCGCCATTGGCTGTGGTCGTTCTGGTCTGCAGTGTCTGGTACAGCAATGTCTTAAACTCTGCCTTCTCGTTCTTATACCCGGTTGTATTTACATTTGCAAGGTTATTTGCAATTGTATCTACATTTGCCTGCTGCGCAATCATACCCGATGCCGCAGACCAAAGGGATCTCATCATAATTCGTTACCTCCGTCTATGTCCCGTTCCGCTTCCCTGCCGCCAGAACATCATAAATTTCCTTCCGCTTCCCTGCTGATACGGCGCTGTCATCTGTCCTGTTCCTTGTACAACGTCCGTACAGGAATCTCCTTATTCTATGTATATCGGCATATTCCCCGGATTCCTTTAGATACGTCCAAGGTTATTCACTGCTTTTTCTAAGGTTTCATCAATTGTCTGCACAATTTTCTGATTGGACTCAAAAGCTCTGGAAATGGTAATCATCTCCACCATTTCGGAAACTACATTTACATTGGACATTTCCAGGGTACGTTGTACGGCTCTGGCTCCGGAAGCCTGCACCTGGCCGCCCTCTGCCAGCTGGTACAGGTTCTCACCATATTTTTCAATATAATTGTAGTCCGCAATATCTACGATACCCAGCTGCCCGATCAGCTGGTTCGCCTGGTACAGGTTTCCCTGTTCGTCAATCTGCAGCTCCAGGTTGGGGTTCACCTGGATATAGCTGCCTTGTCCCGGGTCCGAATTCATGGCGCCGTTCTGGTTCATGACATAATCTCCGTCCTTGGTCACCAGATAGCCATTGGTATTCACCGTAAACGCCCCGTCCCTGGTGTATTTCACCGAGGTCTCTCCTGCCTTATTGGTGAAGGAGATCGCAAAAAAACCGTCCCCGTCCAGGGCCACATCATAAACATTATCCGTAACCCGGAAAGGCCCCTGGCCAAAATCCGTATAATTCTCGCCGATCTCAACGCCCGGTGTAATCTCCCCCAGCCGTTTTACTCCGAAATACTCAGAAGTATCTTTGATCTTAAGCGCAAGGGTATCACCGAAGGTAGTGGTAGTAGTCCCCTCCTTCTTAAAGCCGTTGGTGGCGGAATTCGCCAGATTATTGGTCAGCACATCCAAACGGTGCTGCTGGTTCACCAGACCCGTATATGCTGTATATAGTCCTTTTACCATGTCCTTCTCCTTTCTGTGAAACGCGTTCCGGTATCCTCTGCCTTATCCTTAATCATCCATTTTTCCAGCTAAAAATTCTACATATTTCCCTGTGCCGATGGCCACGCAGGTCATGGGTTCCTCCGCCGTCATCGTATTAATTCCGGTCCTGTCCTCAATCAGCTCTTCCAGCCCTCTAAGAAGGGCGCCGCCGCCGGTTAAAACAATTCCTCTATCCGCAACGTCTGCCGCCAATTCCGGGGGAGTCTTCTCCAATACACTGTGTACCGCTTCCACAATCTGCAGCGTCGCTTCCCGCAGCGCTTCTTCCGTCTCCTCGGAGGATACGGATACGGTCTTCGGAAGGCCCGTCACCAGATTCCTTCCCCTTACATCCATCGTCTCATTCTGAGACAGAGGGAAGCAGGTTCCGATCTTGATCTTTATATCTTCTGCCGTCCGTTCTCCGATCAGAAGATTGTGCTTTTTCCTCATATAACGGACAATTGCTTCGTCAAAATCGTCACCGGCAATCTTAATCGAGGTACTGACTACCGTTCCGCCCAGGGAAATCACCGCAATATCTGCCGTTCCGCCGCCAATGTCCACGATCATATTCCCGCAGGGCTTTCCGATGTCAATTCCCGCCCCGATGGCTGCCGCAATCGGTTCCTCTATAATTGATACCTCCCGGGCGCCTGCCTGATAGGTAGCGTCTTCCACGGCTTTCTTCTCAACCTCGGTAGCCCCGCTTGGAACGCATACGCTGATCCTGGGCTTACGGAAGCTTTTCTTACCCAGGGCTTTCTGTATAAAGTACTTAATCATCTTCTCCGTTACCGTGTAGTCGGAAATCACACCCTGGCGCAGAGGCCGCACCGCCACTATGTTTCCCGGCGTCCTGCCCAGCATCAGCCTGGCATCCTCCCCAATCGCTTTGATCTTATTGGTATCACGGTCAAATGCTACGACGGAAGGCTCTTTCAGCACTACGCCCTTCCCTTTAATATATACCAGGATACTGGCTGTACCCAAATCAATTCCTATATCTGTCGAAACCATATTGTTTCCCCTTTCGTTTTCTTCTGCCATCCGCCGGATGCGCCCGGATTCCCACTATCGGATGATTACACTTTATTTATAGCCATAAAACATAGATTTAAACATTTTTATATACATTAGTATTATATACAATAAATCCTATTTTTCAAAGACTTTTTTTCTAAAACATAAAATTCCTTTTATTTTTCATAAAATCTAAAACTCTTCTTCATACTTTTTATATTTTTTTTATACTTTTTTGAATTTTTTTCTTTCAAATTCACATATCCTTCACAAATGCCGGCTATACTGATACATGTACTAGCTAATAAGCTAATATAATTTTTCATAACTCATGGCCCGGAAGCTCCGGCTTCCGGGCTACTCCCCGAAAACATCTGCCGCAGGAATCCCTGCGGCAGTTTTTTACTGCATCTTGCTTTCCGCCCATTCAGGCTGTCTTTTTTCTTACAGGGAACAGATTCCGGATCTTATTCCCTGCTGCCGGATGCATTCGTTTTTAAATATTTTTTTACATACTTACCGGTATAGGAGCCGGCTGCCTCCGCCACCTCTTCCGGCGTCCCGGCAGCAACCACCGTTCCGCCTCCGTCACCGCCCTCTGGCCCCATATCAATGATATAGTCTGCGGTTTTGATGACATCCAGGTTGTGTTCGATTACCACTACCGTATTTCCGCCTTCCGCCAGCCGCTGCAGAATCTCCGTCAGCTTGTGGACATCTGCAAAATGCAGGCCCGTAGTCGGCTCATCCAAAATATAGATCGTACGTCCGGTGCTTCTGCGGCTTAGTTCCGTAGCCAGCTTAATTCTCTGGGCCTCGCCGCCGGAAAGGGTGGTGGAGGGCTGTCCCAGCTTAATATAGGAAAGCCCTACGTCATAGAGGGTTTCAATCTTCCGCCGGATCGAGGGCACGTTTTCAAAAAAGGTCAGCGCTTCTTCCACGGTCATATCCAGCACATCGTAGATGCTTTTCCCTTTATATTTTACTTCCAGGGTTTCCCGGTTATACCGTTTTCCCTGACAGACTTCACAGGGCACATACACGTCCGGCAGAAAATGCATCTCGATTTTCAGGATACCGTCCCCGGCACAGGCTTCACAACGGCCGCCTTTCACGTTGAAGCTGAAACGGCCTTTCTTATAGCCCTTGGCCTTGGCATCCGGAGTTGTGGCAAAAAGATCCCGGATCTGATCAAATACCCCGGTATAAGTAGCCGGGTTGGAACGGGGCGTCCGTCCGATCGGGGACTGGTCAATATCAATGACTTTATCCAGCTGTTCCAGGCCCTCCATGCTCCTGTGCTTTCCGGGAATCACATGGGCCCGATTCAAATCCCTGGCCAGCCGCTTGTACAGAATCTCGTTGGTCAGGGAGCTTTTTCCGGAACCGGACACCCCTGTGACACATGTCATTACCCCAAGGGGAATCTGCACGTCAATATTTTTCAGGTTATTTTCCTTCGCTCCCTTGATCTTCAAAAATCCGCCGGGCTTCCTTCTGGTTTCCGGCACCGGAATCCGGATGCGTCCGCTTAAATATGCCCCGGTAATGGAATCCGGGCAGGCCATAATCTCCTGAGCCGTTCCCTGGGCTACCAGCCTCCCTCCATGGGAACCGGCGCCCGGTCCAATATCCACCACATGGTCGGCCGCCAACATGGTGTCTTCATCATGCTCTACCACAATCAGGGTATTTCCCAAATCCCGCAGATTTTTCAAAGTGTGCAGAAGCTTGTCGTTATCCCGCTGATGCAGCCCGATGCTGGGTTCGTCCAGAATGTAAGCCACCCCAACCAAGCCGGAGCCGATCTGGGTTGCCAGACGGATTCGCTGGGCCTCCCCGCCGGAAAGGCTGGCCGTTGCTCTGGCCAGGGTCAGGTATTCCAGACCTACGTCCCGAAGAAACCCTACCCGGGCTTTGATTTCCTTTAAAATCTGATCTCCGATCAAATGCTGCTGCTTCGTCAGTTCCAGATTCTGCAGAAACGCGTAAAGGTTGCTGATAGACATGGAGGTTACTTCATAGATATTTTTTTCACAAACGGTTACTGCCAGGGATTCCTTTTTTAAACGCTGTCCGCCGCAGTCCTTACAAGGTGTAATCCGCATAAATGCTTCATACTCCTGCTTCATGGTATCCGACCCGGTTTCACGGTACCGCCGCTCCACATTTTTCAAAAGACCTTCAAAAGTTACGTCATAAACGCCTTCTCCCCGCTGTCCCTTGTAATGGACTTTCAGTTCCTTCCCCTTCGTGCCGTTTATAATGGCATCCTGCACTTCTTTGGGATAATCCTCAAAGGGCGTGTCCAAATCAAAGCCATATTCGTCCATCAGCGCCTGCAGAATGGCATAGGTAAAGCTGGATTTGTCGTTGCAGGACTGCCAGCCCATCACCTGGATTGCGCCCTGGGCAATGGACAGGCGTTTGTCCGGAATCATCAGGCCAATGTCAAACTCCATTTTATAGCCCAATCCGAAACAGGTGGGACAGGCTCCGAAGGGATTGTTAAAGGAAAAGCTTCGAGGTTCGATCTCATCTACGCTGATCCCGCAGTCCGGACAGGAAAAGCTTTGGGAAAAATGAATCGGTTCCCCGTCTATCACATCCACGTTCAGAAGTCCTTCCGCCAGCTCCAGGCAATTTTCAATAGAATCTGTCAGCCGTTTTTGAATCCCTTCCTTCACCACAAGACGATCCACAACAATCTCAATATTATGCTTTTTATTTTTATCCAAAAGGATCTCTTCCGTCAGTTCGTACATGCTGCCGTTTACCTGCACCCGTACATAACCGCTGCGCTTAGCCTGTTCAAAAACCTTCTGGTGGGTTCCTTTCCTTCCCCGCACCACCGGGGCCAAAAGCTGAATCTTGGTACGCTCCGGCAGCTCCATAATCTGATCCACCATCTGGTCTACGCTCTGTTTCCTGATCTCCTTGCCGCAGTTGGGACAGTGGGGAATTCCGATTCTGGCATACAGCAGACGAAAATAGTCATAGATTTCCGTCACGGTCCCCACCGTGGAACGGGGATTCCGGTTCGTAGATTTCTGGTCAATGGAAATCGCCGGGGAAAGCCCTTCAATACTCTCTACATTTGGTTTCTCCATCTGTCCCAGAAACTGCCTGGCATAGGAAGACAAGGACTCCATATAGCGTCTCTGTCCCTCTGCATATATGGTATCAAAAGCCAGGGAAGATTTCCCGGAACCGCTTAGGCCCGTCAAAACTACAAATTCATTTCTGGGAATATTAATATCCAGCCCTTTCAGATTGTGTTCATTTGCTCCTCTTATTTTGATAAATTGCTTTTCTTCTTTCATAATTAGCTCCTTATCTGCCTGTCTCCTGTAAATTTTTACTTTGATTTCAAATCATGCGGGCCCCGCACTGCCTCTCTTACATATCCCTAAGCATTGTCTTCAGTTCCAGCATTTTATCACGCAGCTCTGCCGCTGCTTCGAAATTTAAATCTGCAGCTGCATGCTGCATCTTCTTCTGAACATCGGCAATCAGCTTCTCCAATTCCTTCCTGCTCATGGATTCCGGATCCTTCTTGAACTCGTATTGTTCTTTCGCCACTTTCTTGGAAATACTGATCAAATCCCGTACGGATTTTTCAATGGTCTTAGGCGTAATGCCGTTTGCCTGATTATAGGCTTCCTGAATGGAGCGTCTCCGTTCTGTTTCTTCAATGGCCACCCGCATGGAATCGGTCACGGAATCCGCATACATGATCACATGTCCCCGGGAATTCCTGGCAGCCCGTCCAATGGTCTGGATCAGGGAGGTTTCGGAACGAAGGAAGCCCTCTTTGTCCGCATCCAGAATTGCAACCAAAGTTATTTCCGGAATGTCCAGCCCTTCCCGCAGCAGATTGATTCCCACCAGCACGTCAAAAACGTCCAGCCGCAGATCCCGGATAATCTCCGCACGCTCCAAGGTATCAATATCGGAATGGAGATATTTTACCCGAATTCCCACTTCCCGCATATAGTCGGTCAGATCCTCCGCCATACGCTTGGTCAGGGTCGTGATCAGAATCTTATGCTTCTGTGCAATCTCCCGGTTCACTTCTCCGATCAGGTCGTCAATCTGGCCTTCTACCGAGCGAATCTCCACCTTGGGATCCAAAAGCCCCGTAGGACGGATAATCTGCTCTGCCCGCAGCAATTCATGCTCCCGCTCATAGACATTTGGCGTAGCGGACACAAACAGCATCTGGTCGATCTTGCTTTCAAATTCTTCAAAATTCAAGGGCCGGTTATCCTTTGCCGAGGGCAGGCGGAACCCATATTCCACCAGAGTAGTTTTCCGGGACTGGTCCCCGGCATACATCCCCCGCACCTGTGGAATTGTAATATGGGACTCATCCACAATAATCAGGAATTCATCCGGAAAATAATCAATCAGCGTATGCGGAGGCGCACCGGCCGCAAGGCCGGACAAATACCGGGAATAATTCTCAATCCCGGAGCAGAACCCCGTTTCCTTGAGCATCTCGATATCAAAATTCGTCCGTTCCGCAATCCGCTGTGCCTCTAACAGCTTGTCCTCTCCTTTGAAATAGCGTACCCGCTCCTCCAGCTCTTTCTCGATCTCAACTGCTGCCCGGTTGATTTTCTCCTGGGGAACCACATAATGGGAAGCCGGAAAAATCGCCATATGCTCTAGCTGGCTCTTAATCTCCCCGGTCAATACGTCAATCTCCGTAATCCGGTCAATTTCGTCTCCGAAAAATTCCACCCGAAGGGCCGTTTCCGAAAAATTGGCTGGAAAAATCTCCACCACATCTCCCCGTACCCGAAAGGTTCCCCGATGAAAGTCCATATCATTCCTGGTATATTGAATATCAATCAGCTTCCTTAATACCTCATCCCGGTCTTTTTCCATTCCCGGCCGCAGGGAAAGCATCATATTCTTATAATCCACCGGGCTGCCCAGACCGTATATGCAGGAAACACTGGAAATAATGATCACATCTTTCCGCTCCACAAGGGATGCCGTGGCAGAAAGACGCAATTTGTCTATTTCTTCATTGATAGAAGAATCCTTGGCAATATAGGTGTCCGTAGAGGGGACGTAGGCTTCGGGTTGGTAGTAGTCGTAGTAGGAGACAAAATATTCCACCGCGTTACTCGGAAAATACTCTTTGAACTCGCCATAGAGCTGTGCCGCTAATGTCTTATTGTGCGCGATTACCAAAGTCGGCTTGTTAAGCTGTGCGATCACGTTCGCCATGGTAAAGGTCTTTCCGGAGCCCGTAACACCCAGTAAAGTCTGGAATTGAT
>CAJUSQ010000018.1 GCA_910588885.1 uncultured Lachnospiraceae bacterium | reverse complement strand
CTTCTGATAGCACTCGTCAATGATTCTCTTTACCTCCGCATCGATCATTCCGGCCACGCCCTCTCCGTAGCTTCTCGCATGTGCCAGATCCCGCCCGATAAATACCTCATCACCGTCACTGTCATAATCGATCATACCCACAGCCTCCGACATTCCGTACTTTGTCACCATGGCACGGGCAATCTTACTGGCCTGCTTGATATCCTGAGAGGCTCCGGTCGTCACATCCTCAAAAATGATCTCCTCTGCGATTCTCCCGCCAAGAGAAACCATAATGTTCTGCAGCATCCTGCCCTTGGTATTGAACATCTCATCCTCTCCCGGTAAGGGCATGGTATAGCCCGCGGCTCCGATTCCTGTCGGAATAATAGAAACCGTATGCACCGGTCCCACATCCGGCAGCACATGGAACAAAATCGCATGGCCTGCTTCGTGATAAGCGGTAATCCGTTTCTCTTTATCCGAGATCACCCGGCTTTTTTTCTCTGCTCCGATCCCCACCTTTACAAAAGACTTCTCAATATCTGCCTGCACGATAAAAGCCCGGTCACTTTTTGCGGCATTGATGGCCGCCTCATTCATCAGGTTCTCCAGATCCGCCCCTGTAAAACCAGAAGTCGTTCTTGCCACCCGCGCCAGATCTACATCCTCTGCCAGCGGCTTTTGACGGGAATGAACCTTTAAGATCTCCTCCCGGCCTTTCACATCCGGACGTCCCACAGCCACCTTGCGGTCAAAACGTCCGGGCCTTAAGATCGCCGGATCCAGAATATCCACCCGGTTGGTTGCCGCCATAACGATAATGCCTTCATTGACGCCAAAGCCGTCCATCTCTACCAGCAGCTGGTTCAGGGTCTGTTCCCGCTCGTCATGGCCGCCGCCCATGCCGGTACCGCGCCGTCTGGCAACCGCGTCGATCTCGTCAATAAATACGATGCAGGGAGCATTTTTCTTGGCATCCTCAAACAAATCACGGACCCGGGACGCACCTACGCCCACAAACATTTCCACAAAATCAGAACCGGAGATACTGAAAAAGGGAACTCCGGCCTCCCCTGCCACCGCCTTTGCCAGCAGCGTCTTACCCGTTCCGGGAGGGCCCACCAACAGCACTCCTTTGGGAATCCGCGCCCCCAGCTTCGTATATTTCCGGGGATAACGCAGGAAATCCACGATTTCCTCCAAATCCTCTTTCTCTTCCCGAAGGCCCGCGACGCTGCCAAAGGAAACATTCTTATTCTCCGTGGTCATCCGCGCCCGGCTTTTGCCGAAATTCATCATCTTTGAATTGTTTCCGCCGCCTCCGGCCTGGGCATGGCTGGTCATAACAATATAAAAAATAAATACGATCCCGAAGGTCAAAAGCATGGGCAGGAAGGTCAAAAGCCAGTTCTCCTCCGGAATGTCTGCGGTCCGGTAGCTCTTGAAATCATATTCCCGCATCAAATTCTTTACCTGGTTCACATCCGTCGTATACATCTTTCGTTCGGATGCATCGTTCAGGGTCACCCGCACTTCGCCGCTGGGAACCTCCCGGTTGGGCAGGATATACACCGATGCAATCTTCCCTTCCGCTAAATCATCCTCCATTGCCGCTTCCGTATACGCCGCTTCCTGGGAAATCGTTCCTGCCCCGGTCCGTAGGATCAGCACCACCGCAATGATTACGATCACCCCGACGTATATTCCAAATGATCTGTAACGTTTATTCAATTTGAAGCCTCCTTTAATCCAGTTTTACGATTCCGATATAAGGCAAATTCCGGTATTTCTGGGCATAATCCAAGCCATAGCCTACCACAAATTCATCGGGAATTTCAAATCCCGTATAATCTACCTCTACCTTCTTCACCCGCCGCTCCGGTTTATCCAGCAGCGTACAAAGCCTTAAGCTCTTAGGTTTCCTGCTCTTTAGATTTTCCAGAAGATAGCTTAAGGTCCGTCCGGAATCCACAATATCCTCAACGACGATTACGTCCTTGTTTTCAATACTCTCATCCAAATCCTTCACGATCTTTACCACACCGCTGGACTTTGTCTCATCTCCATAGCTGGATACGGACATGAAATCCAAAGACACCGGAACGGTAATCCGTTTCGCCAGCTCACAGGTAAAAAATACACCGCCCTTCAATACACAGATTAAATGCACCTGTTTCCCCTCGTAATCACGGCTGATTACCTCGCCCAATTCCTTAATTTTCTGATCTACTTCTTCTTCCGATAATAATTCGCGGATTGTTTCACTCATGTATACATCCTCCATTGACTTGTACTTCCAAAACCCTTTCGGTATCTTCTGTAATCTTGTACGCCCCGCTGATCCGGTATCCGATAATCCACAGAACATGCGTTCCGTTTGTCAGAAGGGGAATCCGTTCCCGAAACTCTTTCGGAATCTTTTCGTTGATGAAAAAATTCTTTAGTTTCTGCCGTCCTCCCCCATCCTCCAGTAAAAAATAATCTCCCGGACTGCGTTTCCGTTTCAATAACGTATCTTTTATTTTATCATAGTCAAACCATTTCGTATACTTTTTTTGCGGAATTTTCTGAAATTCTTCCTTTTTTTCTAAAATACGGCAGGAAATATGCCAGCTTCCTCCCCCAAACCGGAGCGAAGAACCCGGTTGGAACGAAACTGCCCCGTTCAAAGCCTCCTCCAGGTCAAAGAGCGGGCCTTCTCCGGCCTCTCCCGGACAGGCTCCGCCGTCGGCCTCTGTCCGGGCAGCCCCTTCCTTCCGCCTTAACTGTACTCCTTTATAAGTTCGGAACGCCTCCATGCCGTAGGGAAGGCTCACCTGTCGGCCCGTCTGTTTCGTAAAGAGCTCCAGCACCTTTTCCACATGGACCGCAGTCAGATCCTTCCTGCTCCCGGCACATTCCCCCAGCAGGGAAAGCACCACGGTTTTCTGAATCAGGGGCGGTTCCTCACACAGGGAATCCATCAGCAACCACCCGGATACCCGTCGTTTTGCGGCTTCTTCTGCCAACCCCTCAACCAGCTCCGCCGCCTCCCGGAACCGTTCCGCACTCTGGTAGAGATGGTCTGCGGCCCCTTCGTTGATCTCTGTCAGAAGGGGCAGGATCTGATGGCGGATTTTATTGCGGCTGTAGGCTGTTTCCTGATTGGTCCGGTCGATGCAGAACATTTGTTCTTTTTCTACCAGATATGCTTCAATCTCCTTCCGGCCGGTTCCGAGCAAAGGCCGGATCACGGCTCCCCGCACCGGGGCAATGCCGCAAAGACCCCGCAGTCCGGTGCCCCGGGCCAGATGGAACAACAGTGTTTCCCCGCAGTCCTCCCGGTTGTGGGCAACAGCAATCCGGTTTGCTCCTGTCTGTTCCGCCGCCTGCCGGAAAAATCCGTACCGAAGGGCCCTGGCCCCTTCCTCCAGGGACATTCCCCGGGCCCTGGCAAACCCGGGAGCGTCGCAGCGGCAGACCAGGCAGGGAATCTTCTGCGTTTCGCAGAGTCCCTCCACAAACCGCATATCCGAAAGGCTTTCCGCCCCCCGTATGCCGTGTTCCACATGGACTGCCGTAAGGGTGCAGCCCAGCCTTTGGCTTAACTCCTTCAACACCAAAAGCAGGCAGACCGAATCGGCCCCGCCGGAAACCCCGGCCAAAATATGGTCACCCCGCTCTATCATATGATGCTGTTTTATAAAAGAGTACACTTTCCCTATCATTTTATCTCTCCCAAATTCCGGCAGCCAGCACCGTCATGTCGTCCGGAGCCTTTCCCCCCGTAAACAGAAGGATCCGCTCCAGGATATGCTTGGCCAGCTGACCGGGATTGTTGATCTGTATGGTTTCCAGGATCTCCGTAATGGTTTCCTCGGGGTTTGGCACATGGAGATAATCCATAACGCCGTCGGACAAAAGCACCACAAAATCGCCGTTTTCCAGCTGACGGCTGGATTTTTCAATCTCCACCTGGGAAAAAATACCGGCAGGCAGGCTGGCGGAGGAAACCGTTTCCACCTGCTCTCCCCGCTTGATAAAAGTGGTTGCCGCCCCGATTTTGAAAAATTCACAGGCCCCGGTATACAAGTCTATGGCCGCCATATCCACCGTGGAATACATGCCGTCTTCTCCGTGCATTACCATGGCGGAATTCATCATGCGGATTGCCGTTTCCTTTCGGAATCCCGCTTCCAAAAACTTCTCTATTAACTCTATCACCATTTCACTTTCCTTACAAGCACGGATTCCGGAACCCATGCCGTCGGAAAGGGTCATCACGGTCTGGCCGCCCTCCAGATCCAGGAAGGAAAAATTATCCCCGGAAATCTGGGCGCCGTCCTTGGCAAGCCTGGCCACTCCGTGAAGAGTGGAAAATGAAGGTTCCTCCTCAAATATAAAGAGGGAGGGCTCTTTCCCCACCAGGGTTTTACAGTTTTTCGACGGGACCATCCGCTTATGCATCCCATCCGTCACATCCTTCGCAATTTCCTTTACCGGAATACAATTTCCCCATTTGGAGGAAAGCATCATCTGAAGGGAAAGCCGTCCGTTTGTTTTTTCATACAAATGGATTTCCTGGGTATTCACTCCCCGTTCCTTGATGCGGTATTTCACCGAAGCCAGCATTTTCCCTTCCTCTTTGCTGATATCCACATACTCCTTGGCACAGTCCTCCATGATATAGGCCATCGCATCCAGCTGCTGGGCAATGACCTCCCGGTTTTCCAGCAGGCGGTTGTACCAGGCCATATTCAGCCTGGCCTTTTCAAATACCCCCACGGCCTCCTCCGTTACTTCCCTGGCAAAGGGGCAGTATTCGGACAGCTCCCGGTTGACCTCCACATCCGGCATTCCCAGCTTCTCAATGGAATGGATGAGCTTGTAAAACACCTGGTACATGGGGCTGTTCTCCTGTTCCCAGCAAAGGGCGCACTGGCTGCAGGAAATACAAATTTTTCCGGTAATCTCCTGCTGCATCTTTCCCATCTCTTCCAGGGCAAACCCGTCCTTTTGACGGCTCATCTGGGAAAACATCCGGGAAAGGCCGTTAAAAGACTCCGCATAGGACTGCAGCCGCTCCCCGTTCTCCGGGGCTTTCACAAGGGTCTGTTTCTTCGGCCCTCTTATGCTTCCGCCTTCCAGAAACGCATGGAGCAAAGGAGCGGCCACCACTACAAAGGCAAACACGAAAACACTTTCCAAAATCCCCATCCAGATACTGTTCCGGTTCCGGATCTGCAGGACTTCCCCGGATATGGTCAATACCATAGCAGACGCGGCGCAAACCGCTGCCCCGATCCAGGTGCGGCAGCTCTTGTATGCCCATTCGATGAGCTTTACCGCCGCTGCCGACACCAGCACAATCATTCCGTACTTTGCCATAGCTTGTACCGGAAGAAAGAGCGCCATTCCAAACAGGGTAAAAATCAATAGCAAAGTCCGGTTGACCTCTTCTAAGAGCAGCGCCCCGAACAACCCCGGAATCAATGGATAGCACCCTGCAAGGGACAACTTCGCCGTTCCCACCGCCAATGCATAAAGCAGCACCTGTTTTAGTTTCTGTTGATTCATTTTACTTACCTCCCGTCCCGCCGGCTCTGTACCGGCATAGCAGAGGCTATTATAAAAAGAATCCGCCGAAATGTTTGTCAAACCAGGGAGCAGTTTCAAAAAAGTTTTAGACAAAAAAGAACGGGTGAAGGTTCCTTCGAATCGAATCAAGGGAGCTCACCCGTTTTAAGAATTTAAGGTTCCGTCTTCTGTTCTCTGAAAATAATCTCATTGGAATACACCAATCCCAGCTTTGTTTTTGCAGCCTGCTCAATGTATTCCGGCGTAGTCACATATTGCTCGTAATTTTGGATTTCCTCCTGCCGTTGTGTTTCCTGTTCCAGCTGGCCTTCCAGCTGGCTTTCCTCTTCTTTCAGGCCCTCATTCCTCTGATACAGCCGGAAAATTTGTGTAGACATCGTAAGTAAAAGAACCAGCACGATACCGGAAATGCACAGCATACCCGCTTTATTCTGCCTGTATCGGCTCTTAAGCCTTCTCTTACCGGCCCTGGCGGCTCTTGCCCGTCCAGGATTCCTTCTGCGTCCCTCCATATAATAGTCCTTTCTCTCCCTACATGTCCTTCACTGCAGCAAGCATTCCCTCCCACAGGGGATCATCCCCCATTATTGCTTGCACAAACCAATTTTAACTGTTTTCCAGAATTTTTTCAATCGTTTTTTCAAAAATCTCCCGGCCTTTCGGGATTGTTTTCCGCAGGCCCGCACCGGGCGAAAGAAAAGCCGTCCCAGCCGGATCAAAGGACGAAGCAGCACATACAGCACTTTTTCCAGAATAAATACGCTGCCTTTTACCACAAACCTGCTAAGTAAAAGGGAATACAGCAGCATTCCCAATGCCACCCCGCCAATGGAAAACCCCCTCAAGTACCCGTCATTTTCCCGGTACAGCATCGCAAAAATCGTAAGAGCGCTTCCCGCCCAGAACAGGAAATCTTCTACTGCAATCCATACGGTACCGTGGGGAATCAGCCGCCGTATAATCCTTAGCAGATCATATACAAAAATCAGGATGACCCCGGTTGCGAATGCCTTTAGTAAAATATCCGCTTCCTTCAGAATCGCTTCGCTTACATTCATTATTTAAACAGCCGTCCCAGGAAGGATTCTCCCTGCTTCGACGCGCTTCCTCCATCGGAATATGCCAGGCTGTCAATCCTTCCTTCGATGTCGATCTCCCCTTTTTCCAGAGTCAGACGGCTCACGTGCAGTTCGCTTCCCTTAATCATCAGCATTCCCTGCTCCGTTTCCAGTAAGATTTCTCCTACATCAAAGGATAATACATCCACAACGCCATTCAGTACCCCGCTTCTGCGGTTCGACAGCATTACTTTATGTACTTTCTGGGCCGATTTTTCTTCCATAAAAACTTACACCTCCTGATACCTGAATCGAATACATAGTTCGTCCTTTCTAAAAGTATATGAAGTGTCGTTTTCTTTTATGACGGTTCTGTGCAAACCGGCCCCGGCCGACGGAACATTCCGAAGCCCTACAGGTAGCGGAACAGCTCCTTGGCTTCTTCCTTCTTGGTCGTGTCCTGAATCTGAAGTACCTCCACCTTCACGGCCTTGGTCCCGAATGAAATCTCAATGATATCACCGGGCTTCACATTCACGGAAGCCTTGGCAGGCTTGCCGTTCACCGATACCCTGCCGGCATCGCAGGCTTCGTTGGCAACGGTCCTGCGCTTAATTAGGCGGGATACCTTCAAAAACTTATCTAATCTCATGGTTTCCTCCTGTATCCGGCAGCAATGGAAGGCAGAACTTCCTTCTGCGCCGGGCATCCGTCACGTTTTCTGAATCCTCAAGGTCTCTGGTCCTGAAATGCGAAAAGCAGAGGGCCGCAAAACCCTCTGCCGGAATTCTAACGATTAAGCGTTTACCAGATCCTTCAATGCTTTTCCTGCTTTGAACTTCGGTGCCTTAGAAGCAGGAATCTGCATCTCTGCCCCGCTCTGAGGATTTCTTCCGGTTCTCGCTGCTCTTTCAGATACTTCAAACGTGCCGAATCCTACTAACTGGATTTTTTCTCCTTTTCTCAATTCCTCCGCAACTACATCAGTAAAAGCCTTTAAAGCCTTCTCAGCATCTTTCCTGGATAATTCTGTCTTCTCCGCAATAGCTGCAATTAATTCTGCTTTGTTCATGGCAAAATTCCTCCTCTGAATTCTTCGTTCTATTATAGAGTCCTACTCGTCTAAGATGAGCTACACACATATTTATACTTGTTTTTTCCAGGTTTGTCAAGAAGATTCGTTAGAAATAAAGGTTTTTTCTCCTGTACCGCAAGTTCCCTTCGGAAGCGACAGGATTCTACATCATTTCTTCTACCAACGCAAGTACTGCCTTTCCAAGGGCTTCGGATTTCTCCTGGGCGTCCGTTAAGGAGCTGCCCTTTACGCCGTAATAAAATTTCACCTTCGGTTCCGTACCTGAGGGCCTTACGCACACCCAGGCATCATCGGTCAGATCGTAGTACAGCACATTCGAGGAGGGAAGCCCGATGGGCTTTGTTGTGCCGTCTTCCAAATACCGAATGGTGTCTGCCTTGTAATCCCTTACGGATACCACCGGATACACCCCGATTTCCTTCGGCGCTTCCTGACGCAGGCTCTCCAGGATCTTCTGGATCTTTTCCAGGCCTTCTTTTCCCTTCAGGGTAATGGACTTCACGTCATCCTTATAGTAGCCGTATTTCTCGTACATATCAATCATGGCATCCCACAGGGTCTTACCCTTCGCTTTATAATAAGCGGCCGCTTCACACAGCACCATGGAAGCAACTACCGCATCCTTGTCCCTGGCATAAGTCCCCGGCAGGCAGCCGTAGCTTTCTTCCAGCCCGAATAGATATGTCCCCTTTCCTTCGGTTTCAAATTGCAGAATCTTCTGGCCTATGTACTTAAAGCCGGTCAATACTTCCACCAGTTCAATCCCGTAATGCTTCGCAATGGCATCCGCCATATTGGTGGTTACGATGGATTTCACCAAAGCGCCGTCCGCCGGAAGCCCTTCTTTTTCTTTCCTCTGGCTGATCACATAATCCCCGATTAAGCAGCCGGACATATTCCCGGTCAGGGTGTGATACTCCCCGGTTTGTCCGTCTTTTACATAAACGCCCAGCCTGTCCGCATCCGGATCAGTAGCCAAAATTAAATCTGCATTTATTTCTTTCGCAAGCTTCAGGCCCAGTGCGAACGCTTCTTCCGCTTCCGGATTCGGATAGCTTACGGTGGGGAACTCCCCGTCCGGCAGTTCCTGTTCTTTTACTACATAAACATGCTCAAAGCCCAATTCCTTCAATACCCGGCGCACCGGAATGTTCCCGGTTCCATGCAGGGGAGTGTATACAATCTTGATCTCCTTCTGCATAGCATCAATAGCCTCCTGGTTCCACACCAGCTTCTTCAGCTCTTCAATGTAAGTGTCGTCAATTTCACTGCCAATCACCTGATACAGCCCTTTCGCTTTGGCTTCTTCCAGATCCATGGTCTTCACGGTATTGTAATCCGTTACTTTCTTCACTTCACCCATAATGCCGCTGTCATGAGGAGGTGTAATCTGGGCGCCGTCTTCCCAGTATACCTTGTATCCGTTATATTCCGGCGGATTATGGCTGGCCGTAATATTGATTCCGGCGGTTGCCCCCAGCTTGCGGACCGCATAGGACAGTTCCGGGGTGGGACGCAGGGATTCAAACACATATGCCTTAATCCCGTTTGCATTCAGGCAGAGGGCTGCTTCCGTCGCAAATTCCGGAGACATCCGTCTGGAATCATAAGCAATAGCAACGCCTTTTTCCTGATTGCCGATTCCAAGAATATAATTTGCCAGCCCCTGGGTGGCCTTCCGTACCGTGTAGATATTCATGCGGTTCGTTCCTGCTCCAATTACGCCCCGCAGGCCCGCCGTACCAAATTCCAGCTCAGTATAGAAGCGCTCCTCGATCTCCTTTTCGTTTCCGGCAATACTTTTCAGTTCTTCCTTCGTCGCCTCATCGAAATAAGCATTGTCCAGCCATTCCTGATAAACTTCACGATAACCCATATCTTTTCCTCCTGTAACTATGATAAATTTATAACAATGAACGTGGTCCATTGCAGTAAGGGTACTGCCGCCTCATAGGGATTTGGCAGAATTTTCCCGTACATGCAGGCATTAAATAATATTCAAATGATAATATCCCGCAAACGGAACCAGCGCATATCGCTGATGTCCCGCTGCAGTTATTTCTTATTACAATGCATTTCTAATTTCTGGTCGTTTCAGTGGAGGTACTTGAAGTTTTGGTAGAGGAACCGGTGGTTTCCGTTCCGCTGCCTCCGGCTTGTCCTCCGGTCGTTCCTGTTCCGCCGGTTCCGGCTGTCCCACCGGTTCCCGTTCCGTTATTTCCGGCTTGTCCTTCGGTTGTTCCGGTCCCGGCGCTATCTCCGGTTTGGGTTCCGGAAGTGTCCGCATTCGGTTGCCCGGTTTCATCGCCCGAGCCTTCCTGCTCTTCTTCTTTTTCCTCTTCCGAATCGGTCTGTGACTCCATCTCTATGGTAATCTCCGCCTCCTCGGAGCTTACCACCAGGGTTGCTTTCCAGGGTTCATACCCTTCCGCTTCCGCTTTCAGCTTGTAATTGCCGTATTTCAGCTCCTGAACCTGCGAGCAGTCCACTTCCTCCCCGTCAATGGTTACGACAGCATTTTCCGGTGTCACCTGAAACGTCAGCTTACAGTACCGGGGGCCTTCGCCTTTCAGCTCGTTCAAATCCACGGAAAGCTCCTCGAAACGGTTCACGGTAATTTTCTTACTGCCGCCGTATCCGTCATTGGCCACGGAAAGGGTATAAGTCCCTTCCGGAATCTCCAGCCGCATATCCTTTGTCACCTTCTTCGCCGCTACATTGCCAATGGAAATCATGCCGCCTTCAAACAGCTCCGTGTTTCGGAACGTTACCGTGCCGTGGCCCCGGTCCACCACAATGGTCAGGATCTTTTTCTCCTGGCCCCGGATGCAAATGGTATCCTGGCTGCTTAAGTCATTCAGGGAAATAATCCCGTCCTCCGAAAAAACCTTTAATTCTTCATCATAATAATAATTGCTTCCTGCCAACGACAGAATCGCTTCTTCCTTATCTATGGAAAACCCCGTTACGTTTTCAAACAAAAATGCATCCGCAGCCACCGCAATTTCAGTCAGAACCTTCTTCTCCGTATAGGTCAGCCGCACCAATTCCCCAACCTGCAGCTGGCTGATGGTCGTACTGTCCCCATAGCGGTTCCGAATATAGGTTCCGCCGTTATATGAAAATTCCTCCTGCCGTCCGGTCTGGGCATTCTGTACAAAAACACATAGATTTTCCGCGTTATAATACAGTAAAATGTAAATCTCCTCATCTTCCGTATCTTCCGCTTCCTGCTGCTCCTCCTTCTGTTCTTCCTGTGCTTCCTTGGGCTGTTCCTTGGACTTCCCGCCCAGGCACCCTACCGGCGCAAGCAGCGTCAAAACCAGTACAAATGCCAATAAAAACTGTCTTTTGTACCTTTTCCAGATCAAATTATCACCTTCTTACCGCTTTCTTTCTTACCATTCTACCACATTCCCCGTTCAATTAAAACAAAAGATTGTAAGAAATTATCTGTAAGAACCGATCCTTCGCTTCGTTCTGTTCCACTACCTTATGAAGCTTCTCCAAATTCCGGCCGCAAACCCAGGCTTTGCTGGTATTGTAATAATGGTTGGAGATCTTCCAGAATTTTTCCGGATATGCCAGCCGGATGTAAAGCTGTTTCAGCTCCCCTTCCTCCAGGGAACGAACCTTTTCATAGGTCTCCAGCATATCCATCCCAAGCCCCAGGTTCCAATTGTGCTTTTCCAGGATCTTCCGCATAAAATTGCTTAAATCGCTGACCTGAACGTCATACTGGGCCTTTTCAAAATTCAGGACGGCCCCTCCCTCTCTGGAAAACAACACGTTATGATGGTTAAAATCCCCGTGGCAAATCCCATACCCCTGGCCGGACTCCTGCCCCTTTTCCAATTCCTGTTTCTGCAGGGAAATCACCTTCTTTGCCTGCTCCAGGAAAAAATCACAGTGACGGGCAAATTCCATTTCAAAGTCATTCTTTTTTTTCTTACTGTTTATGTAATTTTTTACCTTCTTCAATTCCCGGCAGTGCTTTTCATTTTCCAAAAGTAGCACATCCCTTTTCACCGTCAGAAATTCCGGGATTTCCTCCTGATATTTTCTCAATATCGTATGGAGCTCAGCCAGCTGCGCCACCGCTTTTAAAATATCATCCCGGTTCTTGGCATCGCATTCCCGCCCCTCATACCAGTCCCGCATCAGGTAGGATGTTTCGTCCGTATCCGTTGCCAGCGTACGCCCTTCCCTGGTCTTTACGATGCAGTCCACCCGTTTTCTGCCCTTTTCCCTTAAAAATAAAAGTACCTTATATAAAAAATCTGCCCTGGCCTCCGAACCGTTATATTCTTTTATGATTTTCAACCCCAGATCGGTATCCAGAAGCATGGCGCCCCTGCCCTTGCCGGTCTGATTCACGGTCAAAGGGTATTGTTCCAGAACCTGATTTATTCGATTATACACATAAACCCCTCCATATAATGATTTTGGCTTTTCTAAGTTTCTTTCTATCATATGAAAGGGTTTTTTGTTCTATTCCCGTTCTGCCGCTTTTTCCAATAAAAATTCTTTCGTATTGCATTCCGGATTCTCCAGTACAAGCTGCAAAAGCTCTTCCAGGAGCCGTCCCAGCTCCCTGCCGGGCTTAAAGCCTGCTGCAATCAAATCTTTGCCGGATACCGCCAGCGTCTTTAAGTGAATGCATTCTTCTTTTTCCAGAATTTCCCGGTACATTGTTTCATATTTATCAATGTATGCCAGCTTCTCTTCCCTTTGGTACGTTCCCTTTCCCATCGTATCGGCCCGTTTCACCGCAAACAGCCTCGGAAACTGCCGCTGCCCGATCCGGTTTATGGCCCTTCGGACATTAGCAGGGGTCAGCGGCGGATTATCGTCGTGCCACTGTACCAGGGAAGCCACCCGATCTATGGTGTCATTGTCAAATTTCAGCCGCCGCATGACCAGCCGCGTCATAGCCGCCCCTTCCTTGGGATGCCCCCGAAAATGATAAATACCCTCTTCATCCTTCTCCAAACAGGCCGGCTTTGCCATATCGTGGAAAAACAGGGCCAGCCGCAGGATCTTATCCGGCGGCGTATACATTAACGCGCAAACCGTATGTTCCCCCACGTTGTAGATGTGATGGGGATTGTTCTGGGGCGTGCGGAACATGGCATCCAGCCAGGGGAAAATCTCTTTGGAAATCCCGGTTTCATACAAGGTACGCACTTCCTCCGGATGGTCGGATACCAGCAGCTTCACAAGCTCCGCCTGAATCCGCTCCGCACTGATTTTCTGCAGGGAGCAAGCCAGCTCTTCGATTCCCCGGCGGGTCTCCGGCTCTATGGAAAAGCCCAGCTGCGCCGCAAACCGCACGGCCCGCAGCATCCGCAGCGCATCTTCCGTAAAACGTTCCCTGGCCGTTCCCACACAGCGAATCCGTCCCTGTTTCAGATCCCCCATACCGTCAAAAGCATCCACCAGCCCTTCTTGCTCATTATAAGCCATGGCATTTATGGTAAAATCCCGCCGCTTCAAATCTTCCAGAAGGCTTCCGGTAAACAGTACCTCCTTGGGATGCCGGGCATCCTCATATTCCCCGTCAATCCGGTACGTGGTTACCTCAAAACCTTCCCGGTCCAGCAAAACGGTTACGGTCCCGTGGGCAATGCCCGTATCAATCGTACGGGAAAAAAGCTCCTTCACCTGTACAGGTCTGGCCGAGGTGGTAATATCCCAGTCCTTCGGCTCCTTGCCCAAAATACTGTCCCGGACACAGCCACCCACCGCAAATGCTTCAAATCCCGCATTTATCAAAATATTTAATATTGTTTTAACTTTTTCGGGCAATTCAATCCTCATGGGAAGACCCCCTTTCATTCCTTATAGTATAGCGGATTCTGCCCTCAATTACAACAAAAGGTTCCGAACAGGCGCTTTTTATGATACAATGGGGTTACTGTTCACTCCTGGGCCGTGCACTGCGCTGCACGGCCACAGGCCAATACAGGAATGGGCCAGAATACGGCCTCTTGCCGCAAGGCAACTTTAAAAAGGAAAGGAAAGAAACAATCCATGGGCAAAAAAAACACTATTATCTTCGACTTAGACGACACCCTTTTAAATACCCTGGCAGACCTGACTGCCAGCCTCAACTATACGATGGCACTCCACGGTTTTCCCTGCCATACCCAGGAGCAGGTCCGGCAAATGGTGGGCAACGGTATATATGTCCTGATGGAGCAGGCCGTTCCCGACGGCAGCGGCAATCCCCGCTACAAGGATTGTATCCGGGAATTTCAGGAGCATTACAAAATGCATATGCAGGAACAAACCGCTCCCTTCCCCGGAATCCTCCCCCTGCTTCGGACTTTGCGGGAAATGGGCTATCTTCTGGCCGTCGTTTCCAACAAATTCGACGCAGCCGTAAAAGCCCTGTGTGCCGACTATTTTTCTCCTTACATCCAGACCGCCATCGGCGAATCCCCGGCCGCTGCCCGAAAGCCTGCGCCGGATACGGTATTTCTTGCTATGGATGCCTTACAGGTCACCCCGGCCCAATGCATCTACGTAGGCGATTCCGAAGTAGATCTGAAAACCGCGGAAAATGCCGGAATCCCCTGTATCAGTGTAAGCTGGGGCTTTAAAACCGCCGCTTTTCTAAAAGCCCAGGGCGCCAGGCATATCGTCGATCACGCCGAGGCTTTGCTTCCCTGCATTGAGGAGCTTTCCCGTTAACCGGAAACTCCTCAAGCGCCCGGGCTCCTGCACCGGATCCGGACTCTTTTTTTAATCATATAAGGGCTTGATGGCTTCCGCCACTTCTGTCAGGACCGAAATCAAAGTCTGCACATCCGCCTCCTGATGATTCAGGTAGGCATGGTAGGCCCCCTGGATCAAATAAGAAAACAAGATGCTTTTCTTCACGTCCTGCCGGCAGCCGGGATATTTTTGATACAGCAGCTCCTTCATATCCCGTTCTATGCGGATACCCAGCCGGCTCTGTTCTTTTCCGGAAAATAAAATCTTCATTAAAGAAATATGGGATAAAAAAGACATGCAAAGCTCCCGGATAAAACGCCCCAGATCCTCTTTTCCCTCCGTCTCTTCCCAGGACAGGCTGCCCAAAATCGCCTGTACCATTTCCTCCTCCAGGGCATCGGACAGATCATATACGTCTTCATAATGGGCATAAAAAGTAGATTTGTTGATACAGGCCAGACGGCACAGCTCCGTTACCGTCACTTTTTCCAGGGGTTTTTGGCTCCGCAGCTCTATAAACGCATTTTTGATGGCTTTTTCTGTTTTTTCAATCCGAAGGTCCATACTGCTCCTCCTAAAATCTCAAATTTTTTCTTTCTCCATTTTTCCGACATTTTTTAAATTTCGTTGCTTTTCCGCCGTTTCCCTGATATTGGCGGTTTACAGCACCGTTCTTTTCCAATTAAAATAAGAATAGCATAAAAACCGACAACCGTCTATTATCTTTTTCAGAGGATTCCATCAGAAAGAGACGTAAGGAAACACGAACAAACAAGGAGGTATCATATGGATTTTTATGGCTTTTATACCGGAAAAATATTCGACGCCTATCAATATCTGGGAGCACAGACGGAAGCAGTTGGCGTAACCTTCCGGACTTTTGCCCCCGGCGCTGCCCGGGTAGCCCTGATCGGGGAATTTAACTGCTGGCAGGAATCCCCCATGAACCCCGTGAATGACGGCAACTTCTGGGAGTGCTATGTGAAAGATGCCGTCCCGGGTATGATGTACAAATACCGGATTTACCAGGGGGACAATTCCTTCACCGACCATTGCGACCCCTATGGCTTCGGCATGGAGCTGCGCCCGAATACCGCTTCCATCATCCGCGATATGAAACGCTATTCCTTTTCCGACAGCACCTGGATGAATGCCCGGTCTGACTGCACAGGCAAACCCTTAAATATTTACGAGCTTCATTTCGGCTCCTTCCGAAAGCCCGGGGAAGCGCCGGATTCCTGGTATCGTTATGAAGAGCTGGCTGAAATATTAATTCCTTATTTAAGAAAGCACGGATACAACTATCTGGAGCTGCTTCCCTTAAGTGAACATCCCTGTGATGAATCCTGGGGTTACCAGAGCACCGGATTTTTCGCCCCCACCTCCCGGTACGGGACAGCCGACGGATTAAAAGCCTTTGTGGACTGCTGCCACCAGAACGATATCGGCGTCCTGATGGACTTTGTACCCGTACACTTTGCCGTAGACGGCTTTGCCCTGGCCCGGTACGACGGGACTCCGCTTTACGAATATCCCCATACGGACGTCGGGGTCAGTGAATGGGGCAGCCACAATTTCATGCATTCCAGAGGAGAGGTCCGCAGCTTCCTGCAGTCAGCCGCCAACTACTGGCTGACCGAATATCATATGGACGGCATCCGCATGGACGCCATCAGCCGTGCGATCTATTGGCAGGGGGAGCCTGCCAGAGGCGTCAATCATAACGCCGTAGACTTCTTAAAGTACATGAACCAGGGCCTGAAGGAACGGCATCCCTTCGCCCTTCTTTCCGCCGAAGATTCCACTTCCTTTCCCAATGTGACAAAACCCGTTTCGGAAGGCGGCCTGGGCTTTGACTATAAATGGGACATGGGCTGGATGAACGATACCCTGGATTATTTCCGTACGGCTCCGGAATACCGCTCCCGGGATTACCACAAGCTGACTTTTTCCATGATGTACTATTACGACGAACGATTCCTTCTCCCTCTGTCCCACGATGAAGTGGTTCACGGAAAAGCCACGATCCTTCAGAAAATGAACGGGACATACGAGGAAAAATTCCCTCAGGCCCGGGCTTTTTACCTGTATATGTACGCCCATCCCGGCAAGAAACTGAATTTCATGGGCAATGAAATCGGCCAGCTGCGGGAGTGGGACGAAAAGCGGGAGCAGGATTGGGACATTCTAAAGTATCCCATCCATGATGCGTTCCACCGCTTCCTGACGGACTTAAACCTTCTCTACCTAAAGCATCCGGCCCTTTCCGAAAAGGATTACGACCGGGAGGGCTTCCGCTGGCTGGACTGCCACCAGGAGGAAGCCTGCATCTATGCCCTGGAACGCCGCAGTGAAAAGGAGCGGATTGCGGCCGTGTTTAATTTTTCCGACCGAAAACAGGAATATTCCCTGTCCGTTCCCGACGCTCCCCGGCTTCAGGTACTGATTGCCAGCGACATGGACGTCTATGGCGGGACAGCGCACTATGAGGAGAAGCTTTTAACCCCCGCCCAGGACGGCAGCTTTTCTTTAAGCCTGACTCCCTTTTCGGGTGTCTATTACCTGGTTTCCGAAGCGCCGAAGGAAGAACCTTCCCGTTCCAGGCCCGAACGGGAACTACGTTCCTTTAAAAACATGAAATCAATATTAAAAAACGAAGAACCCCTTCCGAAAATCACTTCCGCATAAAAAGGGCTTCCCGACAGCTGCACCACTTCGGCTGTCGGGAAGCCCTTTCCCATTATTCCTTTTCCTTGATCATCTTAAACATCTGCACCCGGTTCTTGATTCCAAGCTTCCGGTAGATATTCAGAATATGTTTTTTCAAAGTATTGACGCTGATGGACAATTCTTCGCAGATCTGAGCATTGTCCTGGCCGTACATCAGCTGCCGCAGAATCGTACGCTCCCGTTTGGTCAGCCCATAGGTTTCAGCCGCCTGGGAAACCGTCAGCTTCTCCGGCATTCCCTTCTGCTCTCTGCGGTCCCGGTACAGCCGATAGGCAATATGATCCTTCAGCATATCCAGCAGAAAGAGGTCATCTGACCGAAAATCCTCTTTCCCGAGGGTACGGTAAAACGTAATCACCCCCAGGAATTCCCGCTCCCGGCTTAAAACCAAATGCATCGAATAATGCCAGTGGTTCGGCACATATACTTCCTTATAATATGGCTCCTCCTGCCGTCTCTCATTCGTAATAAGATCCGTTTCCCGGCAGGCAAGACATTTGCCGCCGAACATAATCTCACTGCAGTAATCCGGCTTTCCATACAGCGCCAGACGTCCCGCATCACAGTGGTACGCAATCGGATTCACCAGTTTTCTTCCGCCTTCTGCCGCGGCAAGGTAAAAATCCGCGCTGTCAAAATCCAGTACCAGCTTCAGCTGCTCCAACAATCCCTCCCGCATTTTCGCCGGATCCTCTGTCGTATAAAGCTGATAAATAATATGATTCATAACCATCCAGTCGTTTGTCTCTAATGTCTTCATAATTCCCGTCCAATCAAACCCCGGAAGCATGCTCCCATCCATTTATGTAAACCCGGAAAGCCTTTCGCTTTCCTCGTCACTCTTAATTCAGGCCCCGAAATCCCTTTCCGATGATTTCGCTGCTGTTGGTAATCATCAAAAACGCATCCGGCTCGTGTACCTTAATAAAATTCCGAAGCTCCACAGCCTGTCCCCGTTTCAATACCGTTAATATAATATATTTCTTCTTACGCTCATAAGTCCCTTCCCCCTCGTATACCGTTGCGCTCCGGCCCAGCTGCATGTGAATATATTCACAAATCGGCCTGGGATGGTCGCAGATAATCGTAAAATATTTGCAGAGGTTGATATTTTCAATTACGCCGTCAATCATTAAGGATTTCGCCAGAAGTCCCAGGAACGAAAACAGGCCGGTCTTCACATCAAACACAAAGCAGGCAGCAATCGTAATCACCAGATCCACCAAAAACAAAGTCGTTCCGATATTGTCCATCCTGGAATACTTCTTCATAATCATGGCCACAATATCCGTCCCGCCGCTGGAGGCTCCGATATTAAACAATACGGCCGAGCTGAATGCCGGCAGGGCAATTGCAAACACCAGTTCCAACATGGGTTCATCGGTGAGCGGACGGCTCATGGGAAATACCTTTTCCATAAAGCTTAGCCCAAAAGACATCAGCATGCTGACATAAAAGGTCTTTACCCCGGACTCCTTTCCCAAAAACAGAAAACCAAGGGCAAGAAGCGCCATGTTCAATCCAAAGTTAATGGTACCTGCACTCAGCGGTGTAACTGCGCTTAGGACCACTGCAATACCTGTTACTCCCCCAAACGAAAAATGATTGGGAAACTTAAACACATAGATTCCCACCACCATAATGATAGTTGCTGCCGTAAGTAGCACATACTCCAACAGGCGGTCTGAAAACCGCTTCCGCTGCAGACGCTTTACTACGCTTCCCCTGTCCATAACACCCTCCCGGAGTTTCTTCCGTATTCTTTGGCCGGAAAAATTCCCGCCACGCTTAGTATAGCGCATCCAAGAACACTTTTCAATGCGCTTTTCAAAATCTTAAAAAACTTTTTCGTATTTTTAAACGGTAATCTGATACTCCGTTATCGCAAAAAAGCAGGGAAAGGATTTGTCAAAACCTGTCAAAACCCTTTCTCTGCCTACGGACGGTCTTCTTCTGCTTTTTCGGGAATCACCGCTGAACCCCCGGCTTCCTACATCCCGTTAAATCCGCCGTTTCCCGTATAGGGAGCCAGCTCCAGCCGGACGAAATACCCCTGTTCATGGTCACAGGCGGGACAGCGGGAAGGCGCTTCCTTTCCTTCCAGGACATAACCGCAATTTAAGCACATCCATTTCGTTTCCACATTAGAGACAAACAGCCGGTTGGCTTTCAGAAGTTCCCCGAAGGTCCCGAACCGGTCCCCATGGATCTTTTCCACTTCCCCGATCATACGGAAAGAAGCTGCAATCTTGGAAAATCCCTCTTTTTCCGCTGTTTCTGCAAAATTCCGGTATACATCGTCATGCTCCTCATACTCGTTGTGCTTTGCCATGAAAAGCAGCTGGGCCAGTTCCGGGCTGGCATCCACCGGATATCCCCCGTCAATGTGTATGGTTTCCCCGGCCAGCTCTTTCAGATGATTATAATACACCGCTGCATGGGCCCGCTCCTGGTCAGCTGTAAAAGTAAATACCTGTTCGATCACATATAAGCCTCCCTGACGGGCCTGTTTTGCTGCAATCGTATACCGGTTCCGGGCCTGGCTCTCTCCGGCAAAGGCACGCATCAGATTTTTCGCCGTTTCGCTCTGTTTCAATTCCATGTTTCCAACCTCTTTTCCTTATTTTTTACAAACTCCACATTCCCCGAAGGGCTGTCGAAAACGGCAAATTCATCTGCCGTTTCCGATAGGATGTGTAAAAATTTTTCCGATTATACACCAGTTTCCTGTTTTTGCATATTTTAAAGAAAAAAGGGGTTTTTATGGATTGTGAACAGCTGAAATTATGCGTCGGTATCATCCTGAATATTATGCCTTCTACCCTGATCTGCGGAGCCCATACCATTACCCTTCAGACGGAAACAGAAGACCTATGCGTTCATCTGACCCCCCAAACCTATGTGGTAAGCTGCCTGCAGCTGCGTCCCGGCATGAGAATCGCCGTATTCCACCGGAGGGATGCTCTGCCTGAAGAACAGCATTCCGCCTATCCGGCCTATCTGATTTCTACACTGGAATCAACAGATCATATCGTACTGGAGCATTTTGACCAGACATTGACGGCGTCCAATCACAGCCTGCGCCTTAATATCTCGCCCCAGACCGATATCCAGACCGCCAACGGCCAGCGTTTTACCTGCCATCCCGGCAACCGGACGCTGCTGGTCTACTATACTTCCGTTACCAAATCCGAAACGCCCCAATGCTGTCCCAATAAAATCATTGTGTTTTAGGTTGCTTTCCGCAGCCGAATTGCCATGTACTGTTTTTCCGGAAGATCAATCCGGGTTGCGCCCTTGTGTACTCCCATGGGCGTAACGGTCATGGCCCAGGTGTCAATCACGTCGATTTCATATTCCCGATCCTCCGGCAGATAAAACATCCGATATGTCGGCCTGGTAATCCCAAGATAATGGATTTCATAATCATGAAAACGAATCTCAAAAGGATTGTCAGATTCCGGCTCCTCCTCAGGATTCTCTGAAATCCCTACAACTTCATCGAAAATCCCTTTTCCTTTCTTCAGATAACGTCCCGGTGTTTCCTGACAAATTTTTAACAAAAAGGCCAAACGCTTCGGACTTTCCCCTTTTAAAATCCCTCCGTGGGACCACCAGATAAGATCCTCTTCATCCAGATAAGTTTCTCCGTGACCAGCATGGCCACCTCGAAGAAATGTCTCCCAAAACCGGCGGACCATTTCCTCCGGTGTCAAATTTCCCCAGCCAAACGGCAAATTTCCTTCATAACAAATTTCATCCCATACCACTGGTTTCTGCAAAGTTTCCATATACTCATCCGTATATTCCACATGGCGGTAAAAATCCACACGCTGTAGAGAACAATGGCTGATCCATTCCCTTTTATAATCATAAAATTTCATACAGTTGTGGATGGAGCACAGGTGGCGGTAAGGATCTTTTTCCATAAAAAATGCCCCGTACCGTTCCCAATCCCCTTCCGTTTTCGTAACCATCAAATCATACTCGTTGGCCAGGGACCACCACACATTCCGGTATGCGCCGAACCGGGCATTTACGTATTTCAGGTACAGGTCACAGCTCTCCCGGTTCATCACGTTAAGGCCCCAGCGGTCATAGGGATGCATCAAAATCAGATCCGCTTCAATTCCCAAATCCCGCAGCTGACGAATCCGCAGGTCAAATCTTTGAAAATGCTCCAGGTTCGGCTTTTGATAGTGAAAGTTCAGATCCGGCACCGGCGGCTGCATACCCGGAAACAAAATCCGTTCCCGCTCTTCCTTTTCTATCAGGCTTTGATCCAGCCCCTCCCCGGTTCCCCGCTCATAAGGGTACGTGATCGGCTCTTTCCGGTTAAACTCATAAAATTTCGGAAACATACAGAACCGGATTTTATTGAAGGGGCCCTCCGCCAGGGTTTCCAGCGTCTGTTCCTGCAGCGCCATGTCCTGATGAACCCAGGCGTAGCAGGTGGTTCCAATCGAATAATACGAAGTCCCGTCCTCATAGCTCAAATGACAGCCGTCCGTCACCTGTACCCGGCCGTGGTTTTTATGGCCGACTGCCGGAGTTGCCTCAAAGCTGCCTTTTGTAACCTCCCCGGAAAAACTGCCCCAAATCCGGTAAGTATAAATTCCTTCCCGGGAGGGCATAAAACGTACCCGGTACGTCCCGTCCCCGTCATAAAACCCGTCCACGGTCATGCACTCCTCCGGCCCTTCAAAGGTTCCGTGGATCTCATAATCCCGGAAGGGATTCCCTTCCGCTTTTCCTTGTACCGCTACTTCAAATACATCCCATTTTTCAATCTTCCGCATGCATTTTCTCCTTTTTACCTGCTTCGGCTTAACGCCACCGCTTTCTTCCAGCGCTCCCGCCGTATTTTCCGCTCCTTTGCATCCATTTTTTCCTGAAATATTTCCCCGTCCCGGTTATCGAACAATTGTTCTTTTCTATACATTCCGATTTTCAGCCCTGCCATATAGGCTGCCCCTAAGGCCGAAAATTCCTCTGCCTTCGGTACCCGAACCCGGACTTTTGCAATATCGCTTTGAAACTGCATCAAATAGCGGTTCCGGGTAGGGCCCCCGTCTACCCGCAGCTCCTCAATGGCAATGCCGCTGTCCGCTTCCATGGCTTTTAATACATCCGTAATCTGAAACGCAATGCTTTCCACGGCGGCCTTAATCAGCTCCGCCCGTCCGGTGGTCCTGCTCATGCCGTATAAAAGCGCCCGGGCATCGCTGTCCCAATGGGGTGCGGACAGCCCGGTAAAGGCCGGGACAAGGACCGCCGCATCCTCCGGATTGGCCCTGGCAATGGCAGGCTCCAGCTCCGCCGGGGAAACGATCAGCCCCATTTCCTCCTGCAGCCAGGTAATAACGGCCCCGGTATAATTGATATTTCCCTCCAGTACATAGGAAACCTTTCCGTCCATTCCCCAGGCCAGGGAGGTGGCAAGGCCGTGACTGCTTTTCCGGTATTCCTCTCCGATATTCATCATAATCGAAGACCCGGTGCCGTAGGTCGTCTTGACCATCCCTTTCCGGTGGCAGCCCTGGGCAAACAACGCCCCATGGGAGTCCCCCATCACCGCGGCAATGGGAACCGGATGCTCCAGCAGCCCTTCCAGCGTCGTGAACCCGAAGTCCCCGTTACTGTCACAGACCTTAGGCAGCGCTGCCATTGGGATGCCAAACAGGCGGCATAAGCCTTCCTCCCATTTTAGTGTATGTAAATTGAAAAGCTGGGTCCGGGACGCATTGGATACATCCGTCCGGAACACGGCCCCTTCGGTCAGCCGGTATACCAGATAAGCGTCTATCGTCCCAAGCAAATACTCCGGCTCTCCCTTTGGCAGCTGATTGGCAATGAGCCAGGCCATCTTGGCTGCCGGGAAAAAGGGCGACAGGGGCAGCCCCGTTATTTCACGAATTTCCTCCCCGTGCTCCTTGAACCCTTCCGCAATCCCCTTGGCCCGGGCACACTGCCAGACAATAGCAGGCGAAAGGGGCCGGCCCTTTCTGTCCCAGGCGGCCGTAGTCTCCCTTTGATTGCTGATTCCGATGGCTGCCACATCCGCAGGACGGACCTCATAGGCGGTCAAAACCTCCTTTACCACAGCCAGCACATTCTGATAAATTTCTTCCAAATCATGGGACACCCATCCCTGCCCATTGACCAGCTGGCGGTGACGCTGATCGGCGCGGCCCACAAGGCGTCCCGCTTCGTCCGTCAAAATGGCCTTCGTTCCCTGGGTACTCTGATCTATTCCAACGATATATTTCATATTATAGCACCGCCTTGATTTTTTCCGCAATCCCATCCGCATCCAGGCCATATTCCCGGAATACCTCCCGGTTGGTTCCGGCAATGAGATGACCGTCCGGCAACGCGATATTCAAAACTTTTTTCGGGCAATGGGCGGAAAGCACCTGGGCGACCATGCTGCCAAGTCCGCCGTAGGGGGAATGCTCTTCCACCGTTACTACCAGCCCGACCTGTTGGGATACCTCTAAAATCGCCTGTTCATCCAAGGGCTTTAGGCAATACATATCCACTACGCCGGCGGATATGCCTGCTGCCTCCAAGCGCTTTGCCGCACCAAGGGCCTCCGGCACCATTTCCCCGCAGGCAATCAATGCCACATCCCTTCCCCGGGAGATGATGTTAGCCTTATCTAACTCAAAATCCAAATTTTCTCCATAGACGTCCCCGGTGGCCGAACGGCTGACCCGTACATAGGCAGGCTTATCGTCCTTTAAAAGAGCTTCTATCAGTTTTCCGGTCAAGAAGCGGTCACTGGGCAGATAGACCCGCATTCCCGGCAGGGAGCAAAAAGCCGCGATATCCTGACAGGAATGATGGGTCATCCCTAACGCTCCGTAGCTGATGCCGCCGCTGATCCCGACCAGGGTTACATTGGTTCCGGAATAAGCCACGTCTACCTTGGCCTGCTCATAGCTTCTGGTGGATAAAAAGCTGGCAGGGGAAGCTGCAAATACCTTTTTTCCGCAGGCAGCCAGTCCGGCTGACACGGACACCAGATTCTGTTCCGCAATTCCCACTTCCACAAACTGCTCCGGAAATTCTTTCGCAAAAGGAGCCAGGGAAGCCGATCCTCTGGAGTCACTGCATACCACTACAAGATCCGGATCCTCCTTTGCTGCCCCAAGCAGCACATCACAAATTGCCTGACGGTTTGTTATCCCACTCATTTCATTGCCTCCTCTAATTCCCCAACAGCCTTCCGATATTGTTCCTCATTCAAAACGCCATGATGCCAGGAAACCGTATTTTCCATAAAGGATACGCCTTTTCCTTTTACCGTGTGGGCGATGACAACCGACGGTTTTCCTTTCACCTGCTTTGCTTCCTCATATGCCCTTACCAGCTGCCCGCAGTCGTTGCCGTCCTCTACTTCAATCACATGGAATCCGAATTCTGCAAATTTCCGCCCCAGATCCCCGGAGCAAAGCACATCCTTTGTTTTCCCGCTGATCTGAAGGCCGTTGACATCCACGGTCACGCAAAGGTTCTCCAGCTGATAATGGCCTGCTGCCATCATCCCCTCATAGTTAGAGCCCTCGGCCATTTCCCCGTCCCCGCATACCACATAGGTGCGGTAGTCCTGACCGCTCATTTTTCCTGCCAATGCCATGCCGACCCCGACGGAAATGCCATGGCCCAAAGAGCCGCTGTTTAACTCAATGCCGGGCACATCCGTGTTGGGATGGCCGATAAAACGGGAACCGTATTGGCTGAAGGTCTCAATGGCCTCCTGCTTCTCATAATATCCCCGATCCCCCAGCACACAGTACAAGGCATCCGCACAATGGCCTTTGCTCAATAAAAAACGGTCCCTGCCGGGGTCTTTTGGATTTTCAGCGGAAACATTCATCACCCGGTAATACAGCACCGTCAAAATATCAATGACGCTTAAATCCCCGCCCACATGTCCCGCCCCGGAGCGGTATACCATTTCAATAATATCCCGGCGCAGCTCATAAGATTTCCTGGTCAGCGCTGCTGTCTCCCACGCCGCTTCTGGCTCCTTCGCCGCTTCTGGCTTCGCTGCCTCTATCTCTTTCGCCGCTTTTGTCTCAATCATCGCTTATTCCCCCCTGATCCATGCTTTTACTTCTTCCTCGTCATTGTCATACAGATCCGGCCGGATGCCCAGATACTTGCAGGCTTCATATAATACCGGAACCACATCCCTGTGGATGCCCACACAATGATGGATATACGGCCCTTCCACCAGCTTGGCTTCCAGCCGCTTCAGGTTCTCCACTTCAATCCAAACATATGTTCCTTTCGTATAAGGGCCGTCAATCCCTTTCGCCCGGCCCAGCAATAAGGAATATTCCCCGTTATCCCCGTCGAAACGGCAAAGGGTCATTTCCCCGTGCTTCGCTTCCGCCGCCACGGCCCCCGGATGGTCAAAGGCCAGGGGATACCCGATCGTAGGCTTACAGGACGCACAGGAAATCGGCCAGGGGCCGCAGTGCTGCAGCAATTCCCCGTTTTCGTTGTCCGGATGCCGCACCGTCCAGTCCGCAAAAAAGCTCCGGGCCTCATCCATGCCTGCCGCTTCACACAGAATCGCCGTCACCGCCCCATGGATATCCGTTTCACAGACCACAGGAAAGCCTTCTTCATTCAATAAGCTGTTAGCGGCACAGGGCATGATTCCGATTTCCTCCTGCAGGGCATTCCAGCACTGGATCGCCGCACCGTTGCAGCCGTATTTTTTCGCCAGGCGCCCGATCGCCACCTTCAGGGCCGCTATCTTTTCCAACTCCTCCTCCGTCACGGCAATATGGAAATGCGCTTTGCAGTAAGCCAGCACCTTTGCCGTTTCGGTTCCTTCCTCTCTGGCCCGCTTTAATTCCGCCGTTAGCTCCGGCAGGGGAACCGGGGCCAGCTGAATCTGAAACCGCTCCAGCAGCTCCCCTTCGTTGCACATGGTAGACCAGAAATCAAAGGGCCTTGGCCCGATCTGCAAAATCCGGGTGCGGCGGAAGGCTTTTACCACGTTGCAGACCGCCAGGAAATTGAAAATTCCCCGGGCAAATGCTTCATCCTCCAGCCGGCAGTTGCAAAGATAGGTAAAAGGCACCTGAAATCTCCGCAGCACCTTTCCTGTGGCAAACAACCCGCACTGGCTGTCCCGCAGGCGGATTCCCTGTTCATCCGGCCGTTCGTCCCTGGGGCCCCATAACAGCACCGGGACGTTTAACGCCTTTGCCAGCCTTGCCACCTCGTATTCCGTACCGAAATTCGTATGGGGGAAAAACAATCCGTCAATTCCCTCCTCTTTAAACTTCTCCTGAATCCGGATGCGGTCCTTTTCACTGTGCAAAAGCCCGTCCTCGGAAATATCCTCAATATCCACAAATTCCACGGAAAGCTCCCTTAATTTCTCCCGTGTCAGATTCGCATACTTTACCGCGTCCGGTGCGGAAAAAATACTCCTTCTGGTGGGTGCAAAACCGATTTTCACATGCGCCATAATTCCGTTCCCCTTTCTTTGTCCCAAACTGTTCCGTCACAAGCCTGAATTCCCAAGCGGCAACAAAACGTTTCTTTTTTGATGCTTTTATTATAAGTTCCTCACAACTTAATTTCATTCAAATATTCAGTAATATTTACTTAATTTCAGACTTAATTTTAAGAAAAATCACTTGACCCGGGAAACAAAACAGGCGTAAAATAGTTTCAGCCGGTACGATTACCCGATCCGGCTGCAGGCGGAATCACCGTATCTGTTTCAACCTGCTGCCAGGGCGGTACAAGCCGGACCATCGCGTCCGCAAATACAAGCCGAACTATCGCGTCCGCAAATACAAGCCGAACTATCGCGTCCGCAAATACAGCAAAAAGGAGTCTCATTATGGGAATCACCGCAAAGGAACTGGCCAAAAGGCTCTCCCTGTCCGAAGCCGCCGTTTCCATGGCCTTAAACGGAAAACCGGGGGTCAGTACGGCCACCCGGAAACTGGTGTTGGAAGCTGCCGAGAAATACGGCTATGATTTTACAAGAATTTCCGGACGGCAGAACGCCTCCGGAAGCATTTACTTTGCCCTCTACCGGAAACACGGGGCCGTGGTAGCGGACACCCCTTTTTTCTCGGAATTGTCCGAGGGCATTCAGCAGAAATGCAAGGAAAAGGGCTTCAAGCTGAACATCTGTTATCTCTATGGGGACGAATCCCTGCAGGAGCAGGTGGCGGAAATTTCCTATTCCGACTGCATCGGCCTGATTCTTCTGGGAACGGAAATGCGCCCTGAGGATATGAAATACTTTTCCTCCCTGCGGTTTCCCATTGTGCTTCTGGATGTTTATTTTAACAGTGTAAAGCTGGATTGTATTTTAATTAACAATCTCCAGGGCGCCTTTTTGGCCACGGATTATCTGATTTCCAAAACCAAAAAGCAGCCCGGCTACCTGCATTCCTCATATTCCATCAGTAATTTTGAGGAACGGGCAGACGGCTTTTACAAAGCGGTGCGCAGCCACGGTATGTCCCCTTCCAAATCCCTCGTCCATCTGCTGACCCCCTCTATTGACGGGGCCTACGCAGATATGAAAGCGATCCTCGCCCAGAAGGAGGAGCTGGCTCCTTGCTATTTTGCCGACAACGATCTGATTGCCATCGGAGCCATGAAGGCCCTGAAACAGGCAGGCTATTGTATCCCGGGAGATATTGCCCTCATCGGCTTTGATAACCTGCCCATGAGCAGCTACATCGAACCCACCCTGACCACAGTCAACGTACCGAAGGCTTATATGGGGGAACTGGCGGCCCAACGCCTCATTGAGCTGCTCCACGCCAGGCAGTTTGTCCCGGTAAAAATAGAGGTTCATACCAACCTGGTAGAGCGGCGCTCCGTCTAAACCTTTTTTACTTTAAGGGTTGTGCCCCTTCCTTGTCCCATACCTTCGCCTATGTGCGATCATTCATTTTTTACATTTGGAGAATATCATGAAAACGAAAGTCGATTTTACCCAAGGCTCCATCCTGGGGCCACTGATGAAATTTACCCTTCCGATCATGGCAGCCTTGGTGCTGCAGGCTCTTTACGGAGCCATTGATCTGCTGGTGGTAGGACAATTTGCCTCTGCCGCCGCTGTTTCCGCCGTTGCCACCGGAAGCCAGGTTCTGCACACCCTGACAATGCTGATCACCGGACTTGCCATGGGTCTTACCATTCTCATCGGCCAGCAGATCGGCCAGAAAAAAGAAGATGCGGTAGGGCACACCGTTGGCACCGGAATCTGCCTGTTTGTTCTGATCGGCCTGCTGCTTACGGCCATTATGCTGTTCGCCGCGCCTGCTTTCGTATCTTTGCTGCAGGCGCCCGCCCCCGCGTTCGATGATACCGTCGCCTACGTGATGATTTGTTCCGGCGGCCTGGTTTTTATTATGGCCTATAACATTCTGGGCAGTATTTTCCGCGGCATCGGAGACGCCAAGACTCCCTTTCTGGCCGTACTGATTGCCTGTATCGGAAACATCCTGCTGGATCTGCTCTTTGTAGCCGGCCTGAATCTAGGCGCTGCCGGCGCTGCTCTGGCTACGGTATTGGCCCAGGCATTCAGCGTCATCCTGTCCTTGGTTTTGATTAAAAACCGGGGCCTGCCCTTTGCATTTACCGGAAAACACCTGCGCCTGAACGGCCCCATTGCACTTAAAATCCTGAAACTGGGCTTTCCCTGTGCGCTCCAGGACGTTCTGGTCAGCATCTCCTTCCTGGCTATTTTGGCCATTGTAAACGGCCTGGGCGTCGTTGCCTCCGCCGGAGTGGGCGTTGCAGAAAAGCTCTGCATTTTCATTATGCTGGTGCCCTCCGCCTATATGCAGTCCATTTCTGCCTATGTGGCCCAAAATATCGGCGCCGGACAGCCGGGACGGGCCAAACGGGGTATGTTCTACGGTATGGCAACCTCCTTTGCCTTCGGCATCCTTTTAGGGTTCCTTTCTTTTTTCCATGGAGACTTGCTGGCCCGTATCTTCTCCCAGGATCTTCAAGTCATTACCGCAGCAGCCCAGTATCTGAAAGGCTATGCCATCGACACCCTGCTGACTGCTTTCCTGTTCTGCTTTATGGGCTACTTTAACGGCTGCGGAAGAACCACCTTCGTCATGATCGAAGGCATTATCGGGGCCTTTGGGGTTCGGATTCCCGTATCCTACTTTTTCAGCAAAGCAGCTGAAGTATCCCTGTTCCACGTCAGCCTGGCCACCCCAAGCTCCACGACTGTTCAAATCCTCCTGTGCAGCCTCTATCTTCTTTATTGTGAAAAAAATAACAAAAAAAATTTCACATAAAAAACGGCAGGAAACATGATTTGCGGCGGCTTACGCATCCACTGGGATGACGCAGCTTCTGCTTCAAACGCCGTAAATCTTTTTCCTGCCATTTCTCTCCCTTTTTTTCGTTAAAGCGGTGCTTTCCCATTCCCTTCCTTCCAAAGCTCCCTGTATTCCTCACTCATCCGTTCCTTTTGAAACTTCCTGTTTCCTCACTCACTTTCTTTAAATAGGGCAATTCCTTCCTCAAATCCTTCCGAATACTGATATTCCAGAAAAATTCCCCCAAAAACAACAGCTTATGCAATGGGTCCTCCCGAATCAGAGCCTGCAACAGCCTGGGAACGGAATAGATCTTCCTACTTGCCCGAATACTCTCCATCTGCAGCTCATAAGGAGTCATCGTTATGGGAAAATGCACTGCATTCCCGTTGTATTTCTCCCAATTCCTGTGCAGCAGCCGTTCCTTATTTTCCTCATATACCGGTGTACCCGGCACGAAATACATACACTGGATCAATACGCCCTGAATCTTGTTTTTTATTACAAAATCCGCCAAACGATCTCCCACACCCACCGTATGATTATCCGCTCCCAGAATAAACAATCCTCTTACCGATAACCCGTGTCTTTGAATATTTTTTATGGATGCAAGAATGTCCTCCTTGGTGCTTTTCTTATGGTATCTTCGAAAAGCATCGTCCTCTATAAATTCAATGCCCATGGCAAGCTCCGCAAACCCTGCTTTTTTCAAAAGGCACAGCATTTCATTGTCCAGCCCCACCTCCCAGCGGGCCTGAACCGTAAAATGATATCGTATGCCGCTGTCAATGATTGCCTGCAAAACCCGGATCGCCCATTCCCGGTCCGCAAAAAAATTATCATCTGTCAGCCAAAGGGCCTTCAACAGCCGGTGATGCCCGTTTTCCTGAAATGCAATGGTACGCCGGATATCCTCTACCACATTTTCCGGCGTCCGAGTCCGGACCTTTCTCCCAAAATGCCGCACTACCGCACAGTAATCGCAATTGTGGGGGCATCCCCGGGAAGCATGTACCTGCCCCCATAAAGTATTATGCCCAGCCATTTTTCGATAGCGATATACCAAATCCTTATCCGGAATTGTCTCAAACCGTTCCGGAGGCTTCCGCTCCCCCGTATGTACCAGCGTTTTCCCTTTCCGGTAAACCACACCCGGGAATTCCGGCAAAACCTCTTTTTGCACCGCGTCCACCATTTCCAAAACCGATTCGTCCCCTTCGCCCAGCAAAACATAGTCGCAGTACCGGACGGCCTCCCGATAATTCATGGACGCATGAAGCCCGCCCAACACCACCACTGCCTTGCTATTTTTTTGAAAATACCGGGCCAGGGCATAGCCCCGCTTGGCACTAAATGTAAAAATCCCGATAAAAATGAGATCCGCATCCAGCAGATCCGATTTCACCAGCCTGGAAACGGATTCGCTATACATCAGGGTATCCGCAACCCGTTCCTTTACAATCGTAGCCAGCGTATTTAACCCCACTGAAGGCGTGCGGATATATCTGTCATATACAAAATAATTCAAAGGAGTCGGACGATACGGCCGATTCCCCGGTTCGATAAACCTAACCTTCATGATTTTCACCCTTTCCAAATTACAAATATGTCTTTATAGCAAAAACCGTCCGGCGCAGAAGCACCGAACGATTTTTGTTCTTTTCCTGATGCTGAAGTGGTATCTATAAGTAATAGATATATTTTCATATTTGTATGGTATCTCTTATCATACATTTATTTTCCTCCGAAAACTCCCAAACACTTCCTCATGTGTCATTCTTCTGTTGCTCTCTGCGGCTGCCCGGTCTGCCTCGTCCAGTGCCGCTTCTACGCCATCTGTTATGTCTTCCTGGACTTTATGATGTTCCTGATGTCTACACAGCCAGATGAGTTATATTTTCCGGAAAAAAGTGCAAAAAAAAAGACATATTAGAGAATTCTCATAATATAACTTTTTTCAAATTTAAATGAGGCATCGGGGATTCGAACCCCGGACAACTTGATTAAAAGTCAAGTGCTCTACCGAC